>NZ_JAUYUD010000026.1 GCF_030692605.1 Lutibacter sp. | reverse complement strand
AATGGCATTAGGACACAATTTAAGAAAGAAAATTGCTTCTTAAGGACAATTTTTGCCTTATTCATAAAAATAAAAAATATCCGAAATTGAATAGAAATAAAAAAACCGTCTCAAAATTTAATATTGAGACGGCTTCTTTTACTTATAAAAAATGAGGATTGTTAATTATTTAGGATTTTGGCTGTTTTTTTTATATTTTCTTTTAATAATTTAGCAATTTCTTTATTACCATCATTATCATTTGGGTTAATTTCAATTATTCCATCTGAATTTCCATCTTTAGCAGTTGTTAAATCAATTGTGTGCAAAGAGTTTAAAAACTGATTAATATTAAATTGAACAGTAAAATTTACTTTTCCATTCTCAACTTTAACACCTGTGTTTCTTCCTAAATCCAAATTTTCACTTGTATCATGCCAAAAGACAAAAGGTATTCCATTTATAGTTCCTTCAATGTAAATTGATTTGTCATATAATTTGTGGGTGTTTGATAAACTCTTATCTTTATGAAACTTAAATCGTAATTCTTTATAAGTTCCATTTGGTACAAAAGCATCTCCAATAGTTTCTGATAGTACGTCTGTACTATTTAGTAAATCAATTTGATACGGGCCTCTAAATTGAATCTCATCTGTATCTAAATTACTGTTTATGTCGTCATCATTTTTAAAAACAACATCCCGAATTGAAATTTGGAAATCTGTGAATACCACGTTAGAATTAGTTTCTTTTTTATAAAGTGACTTTTTAGCAGCTGATTTAGATGCGTTTACAGTTAATTGAATGCGACCGTTATTGTCATCTTCTGAACAACTGAACATTAATAAACTAATTAATAATAGTAGTAATACGTTAAATTTTTTCATTGTTTGTTTGTTTGTTTAGGATTTTTATATATCTAATTTTTTTGAAAAGTTAAATAATCTGTCCCGCCATTTCCTCCACTAATATCTATCAATTCAATTTTAGAACTTGTTTGGGAAATAAAGTCCCAATCGTCGGATAATTCTTCAAAATCTGGTGGTGATGTAAACATAATATTAAAATCTAAATCGTTCTGACTGCCACTACTGCTGCTGCTGCTATTGGTTATGCTCCAAGTGCCAGTATAGGTGTTCGTTCCATTTGTAGCGGTTAATACATTGCTTGGTCCAAATGTAAAATTATACCCAGTAAAATGGGTGGTTTCATCCTTACCACTATCTATAAATTTAGTAATCCGAAAGGTGCCACTTTTAACATTTGTTTCAATTTTAATTTTAACAATATCGTTTGTTATAGCGCCATCATCATTGCTTGAGCAAGCACTTAATGACAATGATAAAACGAAGAATAGAGCTGCGAATTTAATTAGTAAGTGTTTCATTATCAGTGTTTTTAAATTATTTTATACCTGTTTTATTTTATATTTTTAAAAATCAATTGATACTATTTAATTATTCTTTTTTAACGCTAAATGTTTAAAAAAATTATTGAGGAAAACCATTGGCTTGCCACGTTTTAATATTTTGAATTTGAGTAGTGGTTAATTTGTTCCCGTTTTTTGGCATATTGCCAGTTTCAATTTGATTTATTAAACCTCTATTTTCAATGGCACTTTTGACAGTAGCATACGTATTTAAAGACATTGGTGCATTATTGGTTGGAGTAGCCCCGTGACAACTTGTGCAATTTTCACTCATAATTGAACTTATAGTGTTGGTATAGGTAATGTTAGATGCCGGCGGATTATTGGGTGGTATTATATCATCATCATCGCTGTTAGAAGAACAGGATGCAAAAATGAATAATGAAAAGAAACACGATAATGCAAGTAATTTTTTCATAATATTGATTTTAGAATTAGTAATTATATTTTTATTTTTTAATATATTTTTTCTGCTTCTTTTTCATTCTTCAAGTAAAAATCTCTCGAAATATTAAATCCAAAGTGAATATCTCCTTTAAAGAAATCTCCATTTGTTTCTGCTATAAAACCTTTTTCAATCATTGCTCTTGAATTTGTGAAAATAAGTTGAAATACATGCCCACCAGTTTCAATATCTAACCCAAGAGCTATTGAATTTTTGGTTGGAATTGAATTGAAAGAATTATGTAAATAATAATATTCTCCATTGATAGATAAATGTTTAGCCACTTTAATTTTGGTTCCAATGCCTAACGCATAAATATCATTTGGATCTGTAGAGCCAGATACGGTGTTATAATGTATATAGGTAGGAGTAAGTTGAAGCGAAAACCCAGAATTAAATTTTCGTGCTATTAATACCTGACTTGTATATGTCAATCGGTCGCTAAAATTTGGTTTATCAAGTGGATCATAATCCTTTAGGGTTTTTTCTACACCACTTGCAAACAAAGTAACACTTAACGGAACTACTTGATTACCAGTTTTTTGTTTTATTAATCTATATTTTAAATAACCGTCATAAACTTTTTCAAAAGAGCTTCTACCCAATGCAACTGCAAAATCATTTGTAATAGCATATTCTAACCCAAAACGAATATTTGATTGGTCTAATCCAAACAAATCATAGGCACCAGAATTAATTTGCCCGAATCTATGCTGAATTAAAAATTCCAAAACACCTTTTTGTCTAGTTTCAATGGAATGCCCATTCATTATTTTTGTTCCGTTGAAGGTACTTGTAACAATGGTAGTAATGTTCAAAGATTCTTGTTCTAAAATATCATCCAAGTTTTGAGAATTCACTTGATTTGATACCATAAAAATTAAAATGATAAATGGTATATTTTTCATTTGATTAAAATTTAAGATTTTTATAAAACTCATTTATTTATAAGGTTTGTGTTGTAAATCAAAGCTCACTTTAATGGTTTTTGCAATATTATTTATAACTACTGTTGGAATGTTAATATCAAAATCTGCTACATCAGCCATGAAATTCCCAGAAATGTTAATTTGATCTTTTAAAATTAATAATTTTGCTGTTGTTTTTATTTCTTTTTCTTTTCCATGAACAGATAATATTCCAATTATTTCAACCGTGGTATTTGTACTTTCTAATTCATTAAAATTCGCTATAAACCCTTTAAAAGTGGCTTTTGGATATTTATGAGATTCAATATAGCTTTCATTAAAATGTTCTTGCATCAATGCTTTTTTAAACATAAAAGATTTCATTAAAAGTTGTATCTCAATTTCACCTGTTTTTTTATCGATAACGCTTAAAACTTGAAAATTATCGGCTTTAATATCTTCCACCAACGTATGTGAGAAAAAAGATACAAAACCTTCTTTTGTTAAATATTTTTCTTGAGAAAAAGATTGAACTGACATTAAAAATAATACGAATATTAAAAATTTATTTTTCATCAAAATTGTCATTAGTTAATATACATCTAACCATTATAATATCTAATAAGTAACCTGTACAAACACCTTTTATTATAATTTGGTCGTTTTTTTTAAGTTTCAGAACATTTAAATTAGCTTCTGGCAGCATTTGGCAAATAATACTTGTCAACCCCTTGGAATCACGTAATGTAATAGTACTTATTCCGTTATTAAAAGAAATATTAGCAATTTCACCTTTTACAAGTATTAAATTATCGACGTATATTTTATTTGCTAAATGTTCATCTGCTTGAAAGTCATTTATTATTTTTTGAGCCGTAGCTTCTATTTTAGCTTTCGTATTTTCAATATCAATAAAAGGTTTATTGTATAAATATATAACATAAAATAGACCAATAATACTTATAGTTAAAAGTATGAACACTATTTTAATTTTTAATGTTTTCATTGTTTTGAAATTATTTAAATAATAACCTTTCAATTTATTTGAATGAATTTTTAAATCGATCTTTCAATAATATTTTATTTAATTAAGATAAAAGTCCAATTTAGTTTAACTACTAAATACATTAGATAATAAAAACAAGACTTTATCAAAAATTTATAATGCTATTGTTAAATAGCCAATAGATGAACAGGCTGCAACCTACTTAATTAGTTGGCCTCTAATTTCCCCACCAGGAAATGCTGCAGTATGAATATTTACATAATAAAGTCCAGCATTAAGGTCAGCCTCTTGAGTTGCATCCAAAGCAATACTTGTTAAAGTTATTGGAGAAGTAAAACTGGCAAAAGGAAAAACAGCAGAGCCACTTACACCAATTGCACCTTTGTGAATATGTCCGTTTGTAGGAGCTGCAACAGTGTGTGTTACTGTAATTGTGAAAATTTTTGTAAGTGTATTAAATGTTAATGTTGCCGATCCTGTTGCTGTTGAGGCATTAGGCGTTGATTCATTTGCACCATTCAAGGTAGCTTTAAAAGTTACATTTGGATCAGGAACTGTTTCATCGTCATTACTGCAGGATACGATGCCCGATAGAATAAAAAAGACTGCTAATGATAAAAATTTTGTTTTCATAAGGATAGAATTTTATTTAAATTTGTTTTAACTTAAACAAATAAAAGAAGATCACTTTTTTAAAGCAATTAAAATTAGGTGAAATGGAAAAAATGGAGGTTAAAAGGGAAATAAATGAACTAAATAATAAATAAATTTTTGAAAAGAGAAAAATTATACCTGCTTACTTTACTAGTAATATCCCTTATAGTCTTTGTGATAGGATATTTTAATATGAACTATTTGATAAAAGTTAGTACTAGCCAATTTTTAGAAATTCAAATAGAATCGAGTCAGAGAGAAGCGCGGGAATTTTCAAATTTGGTTTCATTTCAAATTGCAAACGGTACTCATAGAGATACTATTATTAATAATATTCAAAAAAGTATCGAAGGTACAAATATTGAATCTGGTTTTATATGTATGTTCGATTGGTCTGGTGTTGAAATTTGCCACCCTGATCCTCAAAAAATTGGAAAAAAAGTTAGCCCAAATGAATCTTATGTTAGGCCACTTGATGATGGAATTGACTCTGAAGATTTTTATCAATTATTAAAAAACAAAGAACAACGAGGAGGATTACGAGAATTTAGTACCAATAGAAGCTCTGAAATAATTTATTTATATCCCGTTAAAAATTCTGATTGGATTATTGCAGCACACGCTAATATTGATAAAATAGATAAAGAAATTAATAAACTAAAGGTAACTTTTATATTAGTGTATTTATTAACAGGAATATCAATTATTTTATTATCAGTAATTTTTATAAGGTATTTGAGTAATTATTTTGAAAAGGAATTAGAATTAAAAAACCAACTTTTAATGGGTGAAGTTTTAACCCTTTCAAAGTTAAATGCCAATTTAACAGACTATAGAAATAAAATTAATGAAAAAATTGATACAGAAATAGATTTAGGGGATGAAAATGATGAGGGTTCAAAAATTAAAAAAAGAGTATTAACATATGTAAAAGATAAATTAATTTCTATTAAAGTTGAGCAAATTGCTTTTATTTTTACAGAACTTTCAATAACATCAATAATGTGTTTGGATGGAAAAAAATATACTTCAAATTCAAGTTTAGATGAACTTTATAGTAGTTTAGATCATTCTATTTTTTTTAGAGCGAATAGGCAATACATTATTTCGGTAAAAGCAATTGACGAAATTTTAAAGTATGGAAATAATCAATTAAAAATTAAGACTAAATTGGATACTGCCATTATAATTAGTAAAAATACAGCCTCTGAATTTAAGAAATGGCTTAATTCGTAGTACAAATTTTATTTTCCGATACAAGGTTTAACTATTTTTTTAAAGTAAGATCTTTATGGACAAAAGGCATAATAAATCAAAAAAAAGTAGTATTGAAATTAACACATTGACCTTATATAGCTTTTATTGTTGATAATCTACACTATACAATTTTAGGGTATTAAAAGGGTAAAAAAATGTACTAGAAATAGTAAAAAAGGGATAAATAAAAAGGCTTTAATTGTATATTTCATAAAATGGAAAGCAAATGAGTAAGCACAAAATGTGTTTTTATTGGTAGAAAAGCAATTTTTCAAAATAAATCAACTTGATGTACGATCATTTATCAAAAACTGAAAGCACTATAATATAGTTATTTAAGGCCAAGAAATTTAAGATGTAATAAATTTGATGATTGTTATGGTTAGTTTTATATTTGTTAAAAATAAATGCAAAAAAAGTCTTCTTAGCACCCTAATTTATGAAATTTAAACATATAATTTATAGCCTCTTAGCGGTAGGGTTGTTGGTAATGGTCACATATAGGTCAATTGACAATAAAAAAGAAAACAGCCAAGGAAAGCAAAAAGGTGGAAGCCAATCAGCCCTTACAGTGGATGGGATGGTATTGAAACCTCAAAAATTTTCTGAAAATCTGTCCCTTTCGGGCTCGTTGGAAGCCAATGAACAATTGGAGTTGCGAAGCGAAATTTCAGGAATTGTTGAAAAAATTAATTTTAAGGAAGGAAGTAAGGTGTTAAAAGGACAGATCCTTTTTCTGGTGAATGATTTGGAATTAAGGGCGCGGTTGGCCAAAGTGCAGACGGCACAAAAACTGGCTTCTGAAAACATGCGCAGGGCAAAACTTCTTTTGGAAAAAGAAGCCATAAGTCAGGAAGAATATGATATTTCTGAAGCCGATTTTCAATTTGCACGTGCAGAATCCCAACTAGTTGCAGCACAATTGGCAAAGGCAACGGTTCGTGCTCCTTTTTCAGGAATTATTGGACTGCGTTATATTTCTCAGGGATCCTATGTAACGTCATCAACCGCCATTGCTAGTTTGGTGAATACAGATCAATTAAAGATCACGTTCTCTAATGCTCATGATTCCTTCTTTATTAGTAGTAATGTCAATTTTTAAACAACGTTTTAGTACCACTGAAGGTTGAAAATTGAAATGGTATTTTTGAATATTCTGTTTAGTAATTAGGTTTTTGAGATTGGGATTGGATTTAAAACCAACTTTAAAGTTTTCAATATTTTTTTAATCTACAATTTCAATACCGTCCACAACATTCAGGAACCACCATCAATTCACCTTATTTAGTTTTTGGCCACAAAAAAATATATAAGTTAACATTATACCAACAATTATAACACAATTAAAGTCAAAATGGCAATAAATAAAATTAAATAGTTCTTATCTAAGGCGATATAAATAAGGGGTAAATAAGGTTAAAGTTAAATAGATTACTTTCCGATACAGATATAGCAAAATTATTACCTATTAAATCTTCGGTAGATACTTTTCTCGTTATCGACCCTTATTATATAATTTTTTCTAACTCTCTTTATTTTTTGTAATGATAATAATTACCCTAATGAAATCATTTGTTATAATCGGCAATATGTTATATTGAATTATTTTAACTGATTGTCCGTTTTCTATCATAACCCTGTAATGCTTGCTATTACTAGCCTATCGAATAATTTTTCTTCAAAATATCTTCTGTTAAGCTTATAAACGAACTCATTTAGGTACAATTGAAGATATTTTCCTTTAATTT
>NZ_JAUYUD010000025.1 GCF_030692605.1 Lutibacter sp. | reverse complement strand
AGTCATTTAAACCCTTTTTAACACGTTCGATTTTTAATAATCTTGTGGTTAAAGTTTTTTTCAACATTCGGCAAATCGCTTCATTTACCTCCGCTTTTTTGCTATATTTGATAAAATAACCGGGGTTTTAAGACAAACTGACGGTTTGCAGCTACAAGAAGTTGGCGATTTCGAAGCACAAAACTGTCTGCCAGCACTGAACTTGATACGAAGAACAAAACTTCATTTAACCACTGAACCGCCAATTTCTTGTAGGTGCTGTTATGCCTTCGTTGTTCTTTTTCGTCCGCTTGGTTGTCTGTCGGTTTTGCGGTGCGGATGGACAGACACACTCTTTGCCAAGCTTGGGTTTTAGCGTTGGCTTGTGCGGCTTGGCAATGTGTGTGGCTGTGAAGCGTTGGCATCATAAGTCTAAATATCCAATTTCAATTTTTAATTTGTCCAAAGTCTCAATTGCATTTTTTAATTCATTTCTAAATAATGGTTGTTCAATGTCGTAATGCGAACTTGGGTTCATAATTCTGTCCTTGTAATCTTTTAGGTCTTGAAGAGTTGCAGCTGTTAACCCAGCAGCAGTTCCTTTTGTAATTAGTTTAGTCATCTCATCTTTAACTCGTTGCTGCATTAATTCTTGCAATGGTTTCGCTTCGGCTGCTTGCCACCAAAATACGGTTGCGGATTGCATTGTCTTTTTGTTGCAACTCGTAATATACTTTTTGAATAATTGCTTTTTTATCTTCTACTTGCGTAATGTCTGGAAATGCTTTTTCTGTTACAAATTGCAACACATCAATTTCCTTGGCTTTCATTTCATCGGCAAAATAAAGTTCGTACACCATCATATTTACCAAGTCTTCAAAAACCTGACTCACCGCTTCATTACCTACTTTTTCTAAAACAGGTTCTTGTTTGGGGTCATTTAGGTAAATGAGATATTCGGCAAGGGTTTCGAAGGGTTCGGTGTTTTCAATGATTACTAAAGGAATATTTACCAAAGGTTCTTTATCTAACTGAAAATTATTGCCTTGCATTTTGCCTTTATTTCTTAACCAAAATTCAATAAGACTTGAACTAAGTAATGCGGTTAAAAATTTGTGGTTGCCATTAAATGATTTAATTACATAAAAAGTTGCCGAAACATAAGCGTCAAAATTTGTATAAGTAAATATAGGTTTGCCAACACACTTTCTTTGTACAATTATTTTCTCATCAAGAAAAAACTTTTCTTCTCTCGCTCTGTGCAAACCGTATGGTTTATTGTCAGAAGTAATTACATCTTTAAATCTATCTAAATGATTTTTAATATTTGGATAGGGTTCAATATTTTTTGAATTTTTATATGAAGAATCCGTGTAAATTAACCATAATTTATTTTCAGGATTTCCATAATAGCGATTAAAATTTTCTGTTGTAAAATAGGGCTTTATCAATGCTCTTTCAATTGTAGTTAAATTCAAAAACTCCAATTCTTTTGTGGTTAATCCAAAAATACCTTCTCCATTTCTAAAGATGCCATTATTTTCTTCTGCAATTTTTTTGCTCACAAAATCATAGTGTGGATGAATTCCGTTTGCTACTTCCTTATTAGAAAGTCTATAATTGGCAACCGATGCAATTTCATTTAGTATTATCTCATCAACATTGGTATTAAATGTAAAGGCTTTTTCGTTGTTGGAAGATGGAGTAATTTCAAACAAATATTTTTGGGCGAAGTCTGTTTTAAAATCAAAATCTAAAAACGCTTTTATCTTCTCTTCTGGCAAATTTTCGTTTGTAAGTAATGAATATTTGACCGAATAAGAATTAATCGTTTTTTCCTTTTTAACAAGATATATCATAGTTTGAATACCAGCTGATTGGAATACTTTGTAGTTTCCAAAATCAGTAAACAATAAAAGGTTGTTCTCTGTTAATATTTTCTCACGTAGTTTTGACGCACCAGTACTTGTTACCCAATTATTTTGTGCAATAAAAGATTGAATTCCATTTTGTTTTAATAAATCTAAAGTACAACAAGAAAAGCCATACCATAAATCCATTTTTCCTTGATAATATTTAGACTCCCTAAATCCATCAAATGCAGCTTTATTTGTGTATTCTTTTATATAAGGCGGGTTTCCTATCATTACATCAAAGCCGCCATTTTCAAACACATCCATAAAATACAAATGCCACAAGAAGTAAGGGCGTTCGTCTGTTTCCTGTATTTTCAGTAATTGGGCTTTGGTGCCTTGCAATTTGCTTAAATCACTTACATAGCCATCATATTTTTTCTTAGCTGCTGTTTTTAGGTTTTCAGGCTTTCCTGCTTCATTTATCCAACGGTGCAATTGGTTTTCTCGCAATTCTAAGTTGTACTCAATGTGCTGAAGTACTAACTTATTAATATCTTCACGTATTTCATTTTTCTTTTCGCTTACTTCAATGGTGAAAAATGTTTTTATTAGGTCTTGTATTTTTTGGGATGTATCAGATTGCGAAAACGTGATTTTCATTTGGTCTTCTTTTAAGTTCCCAAACAAATCTCTTTCAGGTTCTGCAATTCGAACATCACTTTTAGATTTGCCCATTTGGCTCAAATCAATCCCTTCAAATTTTTCCAACAAACTATTGCCTTGCATTATTTTGTAATCCAAATTGGGCAATGGGTGAGGGTTCAATTCATCAACCACCAACGAAAGCCAAAAACGAAGTTGTGCAATGTCCACCGCACCTTTTTCCAAATCCACTCCATATATGGAATGTTGGATGATGTTCTTTTTTACATCGGCAGGTTTAAAATCTTTGTTGGTTTTTAGGTATGGATAAATAAAACGTTTGGCTTCAAAAATCTCTTGCAACATTCCAATCGGGAAAGCTCCCGAACCAATGGCAGGATCGCAAACTTTAATATCGTCTAATTTTTTATTGAGCAAAACGGCATTTTCTTTTTCAGCCAATAAAGGCGAAACGGTATGAAAACGAATAAACTGTTCAATGTCTTTTTGCTCTTGAAATGTGTTGAGCAAATACTGAATCAAACTTTCCTTGCACATATACTGCACAATTTCTTTGGGGGTATAAAATGCTCCTTTGTCTCGGTTGTCTTCCAACAAATTTTCAAAAATATGTCCCAACATTTCGGGGTCAATACCTACTTCGTGGTCGTCTGGGCTGTTTTCGTCAATGGTAAAATTGTATTGCTCAAAAAACTCTAACAATTCTTTGAAAAAGTCGGCAGGAAAATCAATTGTTAATGTTGCTTTATTTTTTTCAGGTTCAAATAAACCGCCATTCAGATATGGGATTTTACAATTATGAATTACGAATTCAGAATTATAAACCAAACCATTTGGAGCTAAATCTCCTTCTCTTTTGGAATTAAGTGTATTGAAGAATAAAGTAGTTAAGAATTTGCTTTGAAAATGTTCTTTGTCTGGGCAATAAGCAAACAAATTTTGCATAAAATTAGCATCTCCATTTACCCAATCACCTGCATTCGTAATTCCCCCATTCGTAATTCGTAATTCACTCGGCACACCCATCCAGCCTTTTTTCTGTAAAAAATGCAGGAACACAATTCTTCCCAATAGTTTCTTTGCAAAATCACGAATTGGTTTTTCCTGTTTTACTTTATCGTCCTTTTCTGTATCAATTAATTTTGTTCTATACGGATTTTCTTCATCAGCTAAATACTTCCAAAACTTCTCGTAATGGGCTTTGTAGGTTTTAAAGAAATCTTTGTTTAAGGCTTCCACCGAAAACACTTCTTTCAATTGGTTAATGTCCACCGCACCTTTTTCTCTCTTGTCTGCCAATACCAACATTCGTTTAGCAGGTGTTGTGCAGGCTTCATTTGAACCGAGTAAATAAGTGTAGCGTTTCGGTTTGGTTTCCCCTTTTATCAGTTCACCAGTTTCTAAATCAATGCTCGCTTCTTTGGCAATGAATGAAAAACGATAATTGGCTTGCTTTTTATTATAGAAAAATGCCAACGAACCGTGAATAATGTTTTGGTCAATGTGTTTGGCTGCAATTTCACGCAAGCCTTGGCGATTGCGAACAATACTAATGCTGTCGGCAACTTCTACTGTAAAAATTGCTAACTGTTTGCCGTCATCTAGTTTTACTGTTCCTATTTGTTTTCCGTCAACAACTTTGTCATTTTCAGTAAACAAATTTTCGGGATGACTGAAATAGTCAATCTTTTTGAAGAACAAACTCAATACTGTTTTCCATTGGTCAGGGAAATATTTATCCTCAACTAAATGGAATTTGCTTTTCAATATGTCTTTAATTTCTTTTTCTTTCATCAGTATTTTAATATTTTATTAAGGTCTGATGGAATGCTTTTGGCATTTCATTTCAATTTCTTAACTGTTAATTGATTGTTCAGTAAAGACTTCATTTGCGTGATTGCCATTTTATTTAGTTGAACTAACCTAGTTGGTTGTTCTAGTCCTTGGTGAATTAGCATTGCATTAATGCTTTCTAAATTAGACAAAACGACTAATTGCTCAATTGGAGCATAATCCCTGATGTTTCCTTTTTTGTCTGGATTTTCATCACGCCATTGTTTAGCGGTTTTTCCGAAAAGAGCCATATTTAATACATCGGCTTCATTGGCATAGATGAATGAAATTTGATTTTTGCCAAGCGTTTCGGGAATCAAATTTTCTTTGATAGCATCTGTATGAATGTGATAATTGACTTTAGCAAGTGTTCTTTGAAAATTCCATTCGAGCTGCAGTCGGTCGCTTTCGTCTTCTTTTAAGCGTTGGTATTCTTTTACAAGCAAAAGTTGAAATTTAGGACTAATCCACATTCCAAAATGAAAAGCTATATCTTTATGAGCATAAGTACCTCCATATCGTCCTGCTTTTGCAGAAATACCAATTGCATTCGTTATTTCAATCCATTGTTTTACAGAAAGTACAAAATTGTTACTACCTGCTGCATTTTTAATTGTACCGAATTCGGTATAATTAAAATCAGGATTATATAAAGCTTCCCATTCTCCTAAATATTCAATGGTGCTTTTTAAACTTAGCCATTTAATAATAACAACTTCCTGTAACTGGCTACGAGCCATATCTGTAAGCGAAATATAATCGTTTTGCTCTTGAGCAATAATCGAAATTTCATTTCCATCAATATTTATTTTCTTGTTCTTTGCCATATTTAGTTGCTAAAACTTTCAGTGATAATAATTTCAGGATTCAAGGTTTTAACCCTTACAATTTTCTTCTCGAATTCCTGTTCGGTTTCTTCATTCAATAAAGGATAGCCTTTGAGTATCTCAATGACTTTTTCTAAAATGATGGCAGGTTTTAATGGGAAATTTTTCAAAGTCCGTTGAAACTTATTGATGTCTCGTTGCAGATTTTGAAAACGACCTTGTCGCAATGCTTCTTTTGCTTTGATGATTAATGCTCTTTCTTCTTCATTGGTTAAAGCAAGGTTGAGCATTGCATCTAAATAAGCATTTGCTTTTTTCTCATTTGGTCCTTGTGTAGTGTCAATCTTTTTGTCTTTGGCTTTCTCTTTTTCCAACAAGTCAGAGAAAAGTAATATACCTGATTGGACTTGCTCGTGATGTTTTGAATGCAAGGCTATTGCTTTTTCTAAAACGTCTGCTTCAAATATTTTTACAGTTTCCAAAAAGGTAAGTTCTTCTGTTTCTTCATTTCCTTTTACCAAAATGAAAGCGTCACGTTTGCTGTCTTTTATATAGCAAATTGTACTTTGATTAAAGTCCTTATTTTCTCTACCAACTCTTGCTCGAAAAGGCATATTTTTAATTTGCTTGAAAACGCCTGGTGTTTTTTCCTTGATATCCCGAATCATCATTAAATAGGCCAGTTTTTCGTCCTTTTCTTCTTCCATTTCTTTGTCGAAAAGCCCAAAAGTTTCGGTTTCTTCATCAGGCGAATAGATTTGTGAATCTTCTCCCAATGCAGCGTGAAAAGATTGTAATTTCATTATTGCCTTTTTTTCTAATTCAATTTCATTGTTGACTTTTGCTGTTGGATAAAAGTTGTAAACGTGAATTTCATCAGCTGTTGAACCAATTCGGTTTACACGACCAATTCTCTGCATTAATCGTGTAGAGTTCCAAGGCGTATCATAATTTACAATCACATTAGAACGGTGCAGGTTAATTCCTTCTGCCAACACTTCTGTAGAAAGTATAATACTGTAATTGTCTTCTTGTTCTGCCTTAGGCAAATTGGCATCAAAGTTTTTACGAACAATTGGCATTCTCTCTTTGCGTGACTTGCTGTCCACCGAAAGAATACTTGCTGAAATATGTTTCTTTAATTCTCTTTCTAAATATTCAGTAGTTTCTTTGCTTTCAGAAAAAACCACCAATTTAGATTGTGGATTTATAGATTTGCTCAAAAGTGTATTTTTCAAATACTCAACAAACACTTCTAGTTTAGGGTCTTCATTTATTTTTTCCCATTCTTTTGAAAGGTCTTTCAATAATTTTAAATCGTGTTGCAATCCGGGAAGAAAATCATATTCAAAATCATCAGGTTCACAAATGTCAATGGTTGGGTCTTCAATAGATTTTTCCAATACCAACTCCAATAGTTCTTCCTCCTTGCCTTCATTAATCATATCTGAAACAGGCAAATTAGGAGCAATGAAAATACGACCGTTTTCAAACATTGTAACCATTGCTTCAGTAGCTTTCATAAAACGGAAAAGCGATTGTTTAAAAGCATAAAAACTGCTGTCAATCCTTTTAACTAAAAGCGTTTTCATAATCTTGGCTAATTGAGCCGAAATCATATCCGCTTGTTTGTATTTGTTCTTTTTATGTGGTTTTAAAAAGCCAATAGCACGATAACGATTATATTTCAAGCCTTGTGTTTCGTGGCTTAAAACGTGAATGGTTTTATCGTATAAATCTTCCAAATGTGGTTCAAGCACATAAAGAATTTTCTTGGGCTGTTTTACTTTCGGAAATTTGATGTCTTGTTTTTCAAGATCTTTTGAGTAAAGTTCGTGAGCCATTAAATCCGTTCTTGTTCTGCGAACAATAAGCGGTTCAATTACTTTGGTTCTTATCTTCTCATAAATCTTTTTTACTCCAGCCTGCACTTTTGCAATATCTGGTTCCTCCTTTAGCTTTTTATAAGCATCAATTTGTTGTCTAAAAAAATGTTGCAAGTTTCCAGTTTCCAAAGTTGACTCTTTACTGTCTTGGAAAAGATAAACTTGATTGGCAATATCTTCGGGTCTGTTGTTCAATGGCGTTGCAGAAACAAGGATAACACGCTTAGGAATGGTTTTGCCGTCAGGCAAAACTCTTCTTGTTGGTGTTTTACAAATCTTTTGCAACTCATTATACATTCCAGCAGTGTCCGAACGGAACTTGTGAGCTTCATCTATAATAATTAAATCGTAAATAGATGCATCATTAATTTTATGCAAACTTCCATTAGTAATGATTTTTACATTATCCAAGTTGAATTTTTCAATGGTTTCAGTCCAGTTTTCTTTCAATGCTGGCGGAACTATGATAAGCGTTCGCGAACGATGTTCTGGAAATCCATTTGTATAAAAATATTTTTTTGCTATAAGTGTAGAAACAATTGTTTTTCCAAGTCCAACAACATCAGCTAAGAAAAACCCATTGTGTTTCATCATCTTGGTAAAGCCATCATTTACGGCATCCACTTGATAAGAAAGTCGCTTGAAGCCTTTCGGTAAATCTGATATTGAGTTTGGGTCAAACTCAATACTTTTACCAAAATACTCAATCAGGAATTTAAGATAAACTTCATAAGGCGTGTAATTGTCGTTTAGATAAGTTTCTTTTTGAAGTTTTTCAATGCTTTCCATATCTACAGGAACAGCTTCTTCCCAAAGCCTATCAAAGGTTTTGGTTGCAAATTCAATATCTGAATTGTCTCTTAATTCAACATTGAATTCAAAGTTTTTAGAAAGTCCAGCATCTGTCAAGTTGCTAGAGCCTGTAATTACAGAACCATAACCGTGGTCGTGTTTTTCTTGCTCTCTGAAAATATAAATTTTTGCGTGTATGTTTTGTTTCGGATGGATTTTGATTTTTACTTTTCCTGTTGTAATGTCTTTAATCAATTGAATCATTCCTCCTTCAACTATCTTGTCATATTCGGCTTCTTGAATGTTCTTTTTTACTTCTTGAAAAAATTCTTCTTGGGCTTTTTCGGCATCACCATCAAATAAAACTCCTTGTTGGTTGGCTTGATATACTAAAGAGTCAATGTTGATACCAACAAGGATTCTAATTTCTTGAGCATTCTCTACAAACTCACGAATTTGAAAATATCCAGATGCACGAAAATATCCGACTAAAGCGTCTAAGAAGTGAATATTCTTATGTTTAAAAATACCTTCAATTTTATTTAGAAGTGTATTCTGTTCTTCGTTGGTGAAAAATTTTGTGCTCATATTTTTTTCAATACATTTTTAAGTCCATCAGTCAAAAATTCCAAGTCTCCAAGTTCTGATAAAACACTCGAACGGATAAACTCAATTTGTATTTCTTTAATTGGAATGTCCAACGCTTTAGAAAAAACTGGTAACATTTCTTTTGTCGCTACTCTTTCGTTGCGTTCAATTTTGCTCAAAATTGAAGTGTCAATGTCCAGTTCAGCAGCAACTTTTCTCAAAGGCAGTCCAAGCTGTTCACGTCTGTTTCTTATATACTCTCCAAATAAATTCATTTTGTCTATATTGTTTTGACAGATTCGTCAAAAGTACGATTTATTTTTTATTTCTGTCGTCCGTGCGTTGGGAAAATTCAAGCTCTTTTGGTTTTGCGAAGGGTCGGCTTTGTGTGTCGGGCAAAACCAAATGTGCTTGAATGTGCGGTTGGCTGTCTTTTTACAATGAGGCATAACATTGTATAAAAGCAATAGCGGGTGAATTGCTTTGAGAAAGTGTTTTGCAATTTAGTAACTTAGTAGCGATTTAGGTTAGTAGTTTTTGCGCAGTCTGACGGGTTAAAATAAATATATAAGTTACAAACATCAAAACAAATACTATTTAAAACGTTATTATTTTAATCCCTCAACTTTTACTTTCACTTTACCTTGTGTTTTTATGGTTGCAACCACCGCCTGATCTGTTAATTGAATTTTATCAATTGTAATTGCCCCCATTGAACCACTTAATTCAACACCAGGAGTTGGCGAATATTTGTCTAAGAATATGGCGATTTGTAGTTTTGCTTGGTCTAAATCTGCTTTTATAGAATACGTAGTAAACGACTTTATTTTATTTAAAATTAATCCATGCACCAACCAATTTGCCGTTTTTAATAAAGTGCTTTTAGTTTGTAAAACATATTCTAAATCGTCAAAATAAATGGTTTCATTCAGGTCGTTGTATTTTGGAATTCCAGCCAAATAAATGGTTCCATTAATACTCCCTTCCATTCCCAAAGCAATAATCATTTTTCCATTTTTATGCCATAAATCAACATTCTTAATAATCACTTTTTTAGAACCAGAAGTAAATTCCTGTCCTTCAAAATTTTTGGTAATTATTTTTGATGCTTGTAAATAGGGCGAAACAATAATTAACGAAGCGTTGAATTGATCTTTAGCCTTGTTAATTCTATTTAATTTTATTTGATCTTTTCTAAATTTCTTAGTAGCCTGTTTGCCAATAAAAGATTCCATTTCACAAACAATTTCTAAATCCATAAAAATGGTTTCATTTTTAAGCTTTGCCTCAGTTGAATTTAAGGAAATAGGATTTATTCGAAACCAAGTATCATACGTTTTATTTACCAAAATTGGTGTGCTAATTTTATCCAAAACATCTAATACGTTTGATTGAAAATTCATTGCTTTTATAATAGATTCATCAATCTTTTTTTCAATATCAGCTTTAAAATATTTCAATGCAGGATCCACAATATAAGTAATTGGCAAACTCCTACCTGCAATATTAATAGAAGGACTTTCTTCCCAAACCACCGATTTAAATTCCGTTTTAGCTTGCAATTGCCAATTATTAAATGTTGCCTCACCTATCAAAGTAACAACACCTTTAAAATATAATTCTCTAGTATCGTACAAATCATATCCCATCATGCTTTTTCCGTATCTAACTTTTGACCAAATTTTTAATGGCAGTATTGTTTTTATTTTACCGTTTTCATCAACCAGCCTAATGGGTGCACTCTTCCATACTTTTAGTTGAATGTTATCATCTTCTAAAATTGGATCTTCATAAATTAACCCTTGTAAAAAATTATTGGTCTGTTGCTCAATATCCTTCAATTTAATAGAAACAGGAAAACTTAAGAATGAAGTTTCCTTTTCATAAATTAAGGGGGCTGCTAAATCAGCCTCTGGTTTTAAAGTCTGAATCTTTTTTGTAGTACTACAAGAAGTTAAAAAACTAGAAATTAACACTAATAATACACTGAATATTTTGGAATTCATTTTTTTACTTTTTCGACAAAAATAATACATTTGCTAATACAATAAACAAAGAATTTACAAAGTTAATATTACAGTTTGAAATAACATAATACATTACATGACAAGCAAAAATTCACTATATTCCAGTCTAAGTAATGGTTAAAATTTAATGTCGTATTTAATGCCAAAATTATTCAGCACTAAATTTAATTGTTCTTTGAGGTTTTTAAAGCATTTATAAGCATCGAAATCTAGCCATTGATATTTTATTCTTCGCCACAGTATTTC
>NZ_JAUYUD010000019.1 GCF_030692605.1 Lutibacter sp. | reverse complement strand
CTGTAAATAATAATTCACAGTTTTTGCATTTGAATCGTTGTTTATTATTTTGTTTTCCCCAACGAATAACATTCAGGCTTTTACAACCCCAACAACGCTTTTTTTTGACGTTTTTTCCATATTAAAAAAGTTTGATGAAATTCGTTTCATCAAACTTCTTGGAATCTCAATGGTAATAATGCCTGACAGACTATTTACCAACTATTTTTCAGTATTATGCCATTTTTTGGGATTCCTATTATTTAGAGGGTAACTTACCCTAATCTCCCAAATTTAACGATTATTTCTTAAAAGTAGTATTTTAAGGCTGATTTTTAATAGATTATAAATTCTCTGCCAACCAATTTCCAACTTCACTTGTTTTGTAAGCTTTATTTTTTCCAGATAAATCTTCAGTTACAATTCCATTTTCAAGCGATTTATTTACCACATTTCTAATTGCAGCAGCTTCTTCTGCTAAACCAAAAGCATCTTCAAACATCATTGCTGCAGATAAAACTGTTGCTAATGGATTTGCAATATCCAAACCAGTAGCCTGCGGGTATGAACCATGAATTGGTTCGTATAACGACGTTTTTTCACCAACAGAAGCACTTGGCATTAATCCCATTGACCCTGAAATTACAGATGCTTCATCTGTTAAAATATCACCAAATAAATTTTCTGTAATTAACACATCGTAACTATTTGGCCATTGTACTAAACGCATGGCTACAGCATCAACAAACTCATAAGAAACAGTTACCTCTGGATAATCTTTTTCCATTGCTTGAACCGTTTCTCTCCATAAACGCGAAGTTTCCAATACGTTCGCTTTATCTACACAACATAATTTTTTAGAACGCGTCATTGCTAACTCAAACCCTTTTTTAGCCAAACGAATTACTTCTGCTCTGGTATAGGTACAAGTATCAAAAGCTGTTTCTCCGTCATCTTTTCTGCCTTTTTCACCAAAGTAAATTCCACCAGTTAATTCACGTAAAAAAACCAAATCGGTACCTTCAATACGCTCTCTTTTAAGGGGTGAATTATCAATTAACGATGGAAATGTAAATGTTGGACGAATATTAGCAAATAAACCTAATTTTTTGCGCATCTTTAATAAACCTTGCTCCGGGCGAACTTTTGCAGAAGGATCATTATCATATTTTGGGTGTCCGATTGATCCAAAAAGAACAGCATCAGCTTTTAAGCATATTTCATGAGTTTCATCAGGGTATGGCTCTCCACAAGCATCAATAGCTGCCGCACCTGTTAAAGCTGGTGTCCAATTAATTTCATGGTTAAATTTTGTGGCAATAGCATCACAAACTTTTACTGCCTGAGCAATTACTTCAGGACCAATTCCGTCACCTGCTAAAAGCGCTATATTCAATTTCATATTCTTATATTATATATTTAACATTCTTTGAGTGGCTTTAATTGCAGAAACTGTTTGATCTGAATCTAAACCTCTTGTTATAAATCTTTTATTTTTATTTTCCCAAGTAATAATTGTTTCGCATAATGCATCGGAAGTGCTTCCTGGAGGAATTCTCACTGCATAATCTACTAATTTAGGAAGAATCATTTTTTTCTTTTTATATATTTTTTTCATAGCATTCATAAATGCATCAAATTGCCCGTCTCCATTGGCGTGTTCTTCAAACATATCTCCATCAATTTTCACTAAAACTGTTGTCGATGGTTTTAATCCTTTCGAATGTGTTAGCACATAAGATTCTATGGTAATTCTTTCTTGATATAAATTACTATTTAAAACATCAGAAATAATATAAGGTAAATCTTCTTTGGTAACCAATTCTTTTTTATCCCCCAATTCAATTATACGCTGAGTAACTTTCTTTAAATCTTCGTTATTTAAAGTTAATCCAAGCTCTTGTAAATTCTTTTCAATATTAGCTTTTCCTGAAGTTTTTCCTAAAGCGTATTTACGTTTTCTTCCAAAGCGTTCAGGCATTAAATCGTTGAAATATAAGTTGTTCTTATTATCACCATCGGCATGAATACCTGCAGTTTGAGTAAAAACATTATCACCAACAATTGGTTTGTTTGAAGGAATTCGAACACCTGAAAAAGTTTCGATTAACTTACTTACTGTATACAGCGAAGATTCTTTTACAGAAATTTCAATTTCATTTTTATAAAAATCGTTGATTACCGCAACAACACTAGCTAATGGAGCATTTCCTGCTCTTTCGCCCATTCCATTAACAGTTAAATGTAACCCATGAGCTCCTGCATTTATAGCTTCCATAACATTTGCCACACTTAAATCGTAGTCGTTATGAGCGTGAAAATCGAAATGAATTGTTGGATATCTTTTAGTTGTTTTTGAGAAAAATTCTTTTGTTTCCGCTGGAGTTAAAACACCTAAAGTGTCAGGTAATAATATTCTAGTTACTGGTTGTGTTACCAAAAAATCTAAATATTGAAAAACATAATCTGGAGAATTACGCATTCCGTTACTCCAATCTTCCAAATACACATTTGTAGTAATTCCTTCTTTTTGTGCTAAATCAATAACTTGTTTTATTTCAGAAAAATGTTGTTCTGGAGTTTTTTTAAGTTGATGTGTTAAATGGTTTAATGATCCTTTAGTTAATAGGTTTTGAACTTTTGCTCCGGCATCTTTCATCCATTGTATAGACTGCCCACCATCAACAAAAGTCAACATTTCAATTTTGTTTATACATCCATTTTCATTAGCCCAGTCAGTAATACTTTTAACAGCTTGAAATTCACCTTCAGAAACTCTAGCTGAAGCAACTTCTATTCTATCAATATGCAATTCTTCTATTAAAAGCTTTGCAATTGTCAATTTTTCCACGGATGAAAACGATACTCCTGATGTTTGTTCACCATCACGAAGTGTGGTATCCATAATTTCAATTTTTCTTTTTTTCATATTAAAAATACTGTTTTCGTCTTTCCTTCTAACGCAGAAATCTATTTCAAATTTCTACTATATTCCAGCCTTCGAAGGAATGACAACTATATTATAACTAAAACGGTCTAGTTTCAACAAAAGCCTTTATTTCATCCTTCATTTTTGTTAAATAATCAATGTCATCATAACCATTTAACATATTGTCTTTTTTATAACTATTTATTTCAAATGATTCTTGTTCTCCAGTTGCCACAATGGAAATTGTCTGATTTTGTAAATTAACTTCTAATTCAGTTTCTGGGTTAATTTCTATAGCTTTAAAAATTTTGTCTAAAAATTCAGCGCTTACTTGAACTGGTAATACGCCAATATTTAAACAGTTTCCTCTAAAAATATCTGCAAAAAAACTTGAAACTACACATCTAAATCCATAATCATACACTGCCCAAGCAGCGTGTTCTCTTGAAGAACCTGACCCGAAGTTTTTACCCCCAACTAATATTTTACCTTTATAAATGGGGTTGTTTAGTATAAATTGCTCTTTTGGTGAATTGTCTGAATTATATCTCCAGTCTCTAAATAAATTATCTCCAAAACCTATACGCTCAGTTGCTTTTAAAAAACGAGCAGGAATAATTTGATCAGTATCTACATTTTCAATTGGTAACGGTACCGCCGTACTTTTTAATATTTGAAATTTATCGTAAGCCATCTTTCTTAGTATTC
Source organism: Lutibacter sp. (assembly GCF_030692605.1). GTDB lineage: Bacteria > Bacteroidota > Bacteroidia > Flavobacteriales > Flavobacteriaceae > Lutibacter. The sequence goes on along the minus strand of NZ_JAUYUD010000019.1, from coordinate 14,276 downwards.
AGTTGCCAGTTTTAAGTTGACAGTTTTAATATTTTATTTTTTACTTCTATAAAGTCCCCTTTGGGGATTTAGGGGATTATAACAAAGTTCTTGGGTCTGTTACAACTCCCATAACGGCTGTTGCTGCTGCAACTAATGGACTTGCCAATAATGTTCTTGATCCTGGTCCTTGACGCCCCTCAAAGTTTCTGTTTGATGTGCTTACCGCCACTTTACCTGCTGGTACTTTATCATCATTCATAGCTAAACAAGCTGAACATCCTGGTTCACGCAACACGAAACCAGCCTTATTAAAAATTTCCAATAAGCCTTCTTCTTTAATTGCAGCTTCAACCACATGTGAACCCGGTACTAACCAAGCTGTAATATTTGCTGCTTTTTTTCTTCCTTTTACAATGGAAGCAAACGCTCTAAAATCTTCAATTCTACCATTGGTACAACTACCAATAAAAACATAATCTACAGGTTTCCCTATCATTGCCTCTCCCTCAGCAAAACCCATGTAATCTAATGATTTTTTGTAGGTACTTACACCTCCTTCAACATCTTCCGCATTCGGAATATTTTGTGAAATACCTGTTCCCATACCTGGATTTGTACCATATGTAATCATAGGTTCAATTTCATCTGCACTAAAAGTCAATTCTTCATCAAAAACTGCATCATCATCTGTTTTTAAAGTTTTCCAATAAGCCATTGCTGTATCCCATGCTTCACCTTTTGGAGCAAATAAGCGTCCCTTTACATATTCAAAAGTTTTCTCGTCTGGAGCAATAATACCACCGCGAGCACCCATTTCAATACTTAAATTACAAACAGTCATACGACCTTCCATCGTCATTTGTTTAAATACATCACCTGCATATTCAACAAAATAACCTGTTGCACCTGAAGTACTTAATTTTGAAATAATAAATAAGGCAACATCTTTTGGAGTTACTCCAAAACCAAGTTCACCCGTAATATTAATTCTCATTTTTTTAGGTTTTGGCTGCATAATACATTGTGAAGTCAATACCATTTCAACTTCAGAAGTGCCAATACCAAAAGCAATAGCACCGAAAGCTCCATGGGTTGAAGTATGTGAATCTCCACAAACAATAGTTGCTCCCGGCAGTGTAATTCCGTTTTCAGGCCCTACAACGTGTACAATACCATTTTTTTGATGCCCCAACCCCCAATGTGTAATTCCCCATTCTTTGGAATTTTCTTCTAATGCTTTTAGCTGATTTGCCGATAATGGATCTTCAACTGGTAAATGTTGATTGATAGTTGGTGTATTATGATCTGCTGTAGCAAAGGTTTTATCAGGATATAATACAGAATTATTTCTGCTTTTTAAACCTAGAAAAGCAACAGGACTAGTAACTTCGTGAATTAAATGTCTGTCTATAAAAAATACATCTGGTCCATCTTTAATCTTACGAACTACGTGTGAATCCCAAACTTTATCGAATAATGTAGTGTTCATTTAATAAATTTTTAATTATTTATACAACCTCATATTTTTTTTATGGTTGTAATAACGGCTGCAAATGTAAAAAAAGTAATAAAATTTTAATTTTCATAAACTTTTATATACGATGCCCAAACAGTTTTTTTTTGAATTTACTATTAGTAAATTTTGTAACTCAATGACTTTACATAACACTGTAATTTTAAATTATATTTATTGCACTTTTTATTTCACACAAGTTTAATTATTTTCAGGATTATTAATATCACAACTTTATAAGAACTTTAATCAATAATTTTAAAAATGAATTAATATTTAAGCCCATTTTATAGCTGATTGATAATTATTATGTGTTTTTAGATTGATAAAAAAGAATTATAATTCGATTTTTAGTTGTATAAAATTAGTTAATTAAGTATTGTTTATAAACACAAAATTAATAAGATCACTACGATATCCAAAGAAATAACTTCTAGTTCGAATTAATCATATTTTTTAACAAACTAGAGTGCTCAGTCGCTAAAATCATTCACTATTACAATTTGATGAATTTACTAAAAAAAACTACCTTTACAAGTACACACCTCAACATGTTATGAAATTTTTTTCCTTTTTTTTGGTTCTCTTTTTATTAATTTCTTGTAAAGAAAAAAAAACAGAGGAAACCGTTCCGTTACCGAAAATTGAAATTACCAACCAAGGAAAAATTATTCCTTTAGATTCTCTAGTTTTTGCTAAAATTCAAGATTCTTTAATATCTTCTTTTTATGTAGCCAACAATCTAAAAACGTTTTGGTTGAATAGACCTATTAAAACTGATTTTATAAACGTTCTGAAAAATATTGAAGATGACGGCTTATTTCAGAAAGATTTCGATTTAAAACAAATTCAATCCTTGGAGAAAAATCTTACTAATCTTTCTAATCATGAATTAGTTGAATATGATTTTTTACTAACTGAAAATTTAAAAAAGTATGTAGAAAAAATTTCAAAAGGAACTCTTCATCCCAAAAAGTTGTATTCAAATTGGGATTTAATTAAACATAAAATTAATACGAAAGAACTATTATTAAACTTTCAAAAAAAGGATTCATTCAAATTTGCAATTGAACAGGCTGGCCCAAATCATCTGGTTTATAGAAAATTAAAAGAAGGCTTAAAACTTATTAATTCCTTCCCAAAAGAAAACTATGAGTTTATTCCATTTACTGATAAAATTATTTTAAATGATACTAATAATGCTATTGCTCCAATTAAAAAGAAGTTAATATTTTGGAAAGATCTTTCTAATGTAGACTCCATAACCAATACTTATGATTCCGAAACAGAATTAGGTGTTAAAAAATTTCAATTGAGACACGGATTAGCTCCTGATGGTGTAATTGGTAAAGGAACATTAACCGCTTTAAATCATTCTAAAGAAAGACGAAAAAAGCAACTTATTTCAAATATGGAACGTTGGAGATGGTATCCAAGAACATTTGAAAACAACTACTTAATAATTAATATTCCAGATTATACATTGCACGCCATAAAAAATAATGATACCATTAGAACTCATAAAGTAATTGTCGGGAAATTTGCTAGACAAACACCCATTCTATCGTCTAAATTGAGTTATATTGTATTTAATCCTACTTGGACTATTCCTCCAACCATTTTAAAAAATGATGTAATTCCTGCGGCAAAAAGGAATGTTTCATACCTTAGTAGTAAGAACATTAGTGTTTACTCTCAAAACAAACTAGTTCCTTTAAGCCAGTGGAATGCCAGCAAGGCAAACAGTTATAGTTATGTTCAGAGTCCAGGAAATCAAAATGCCTTGGGTTTGGTAAAATTTATGTTTCCAAATAGATTTAGCGTTTACCTTCACGATACCAATAGCAGAGGGTATTTTGACAAGGAAATACGTGCTTTAAGCTCTGGTTGTGTAAGGGTTCAAAATCCATTTGAACTAACAGAATATCTTTTAGATGATGCTGATAAATGGAATCTTACCAAAATTAATGAAGTGGTTTCTTCAGGAAAAACTAAAAATGTACAAATGATGAAAAATACGTATGTTCATTTATTGTATTGGACCGCTTGGAGCGAAAAAGGAACGTTACAATTTAGAGATGATTTGTATAATTTAGATATGGCATTATATGAAAAACTGATAAACTAGACCCTTGAATTAGGATAATAAATATATAACAGCGACTTATTTTTAATAATATCAATCACTTCTTTTGAAATTTGTTTTGGCAATGAAGGGCATCCTAAACTTCTCCCTAATCTTCCTGTTTGATTTATAAAAGAATTAGAAACATACTCGGCTCCATGAATAACAATTGCTCTTTCTCTGGCGCTACAATTAATACCTTTATTTAGGCCATCTAACCGTAAGGAATATCCGTGTTTTCCAATATACGTTTCACCCGTTGCAAAAAAACCAATGCTACTTTTAAAAGATGAAACTTTGTTAGAAAAAAATTGGGCATATTCATTCCCAGAGTTTCGGCCGTGAGCCACTAATGAATTATAAATTACCGTGTTGGTTTTAAGATCAATTATCCATAATCGTTTTTCAATAGACGATAAACTGAAATCAATTAAAGTTAAAATATCTTTTTTTATAAGCCCCTTTTCTTTCAATTCATAAAACCCTTGAAGAGCCTTTGCAAAACTTTCTTTATTTGGAAGTGAAGAAACATTTGTTTTTAAATTGTTGTATATAAAATTTATTTCGTTACTTTTTTCACTTAAACCCGTAATTTTAATTACAGAAAAAACAGGATTGTTAACTATAACAGCGTTTGTTGAAAAAGAAAAAAAACTAAAAAAAACTATTGTTGCTATTTTATAAAACATACAGAATTAATACAAATACATTAAACTTAAAGAGGGCAAAATAAAACCATATAAGTTTGTTATACAACTTTTTAACATTATTTGTTATAAACAACTATTTAATAACGCGTTGGGTGCAATTAATTTTTAACGATAATTTTTCGTCACTTCGATTTTCGATAGAAAATTGTATCGAGAACAGAAAAATGATAGTTAAAAACGGTTCTCGATACATTTTTTGTTTCGTTTTACTGCACAAAAAACACTCGAACAGACGTTTTTAATAATTGCACCCAACGGGTTATTTAATAATCTTATTTTAAATTATTATTATTTATGAAAAAGTTGCATTTAAAAATTTTTAAGTTTCACCTTAAAACTTTAAAAGATGTACTCAACTCCATTAAATAAAGTATTTTAACTATATCTAAGTTGAAATTACATATTATTAAAAGCAGTATATAACCAATTCATTCGGTTAGAATACCAAGATTTTAAATGTGCTACTTCTCCCTCATAGGTATTAAAAACAACCGGATTTGGCCAAACATAATTACCAATAAGGTTCCATTTTGTATTATTTTCCTTTTGAGCCCATTTTAAATAATTGGAATGCAAATCCATTTTTGATAAAATAAAATTCTGATTGTCTCTATAATACAAAAATCGAAGTTTCACTTTTGCCACAAAAGTAGGATCTTCAAAAAGGCGTTTAAACCAAGGGTTTTCTTTTATCCAAAAGCCAGTAGAAAACTCACATTCAGAATAATTTACATTTCCAAAAGCCAAATCAAAATCCCAAAGTGGACCCATTTTTATTTTTTGACCAGGAATCACATTAAAATAAATACTAGAAAAACTTCTTGAATCTTGGTTTTTGGTTATTTCGCTAATTAAATACCAATCTATAAAACTGTCCACATCAATATACTTTGCATAACCTATTGCAGGATCTTTAAATTGAGAGCTGTTTAATACAGTTTCAAATTCGTTTACCAAACCATTAATGTAATTTAATTCAGTGCTATTTTGAGCTACCGCAGGTGCTTTAATATTAACTAAAAAAGCGTTGGTTCTAAAGTAAACATCGCCTGGATCTAACCGGTCTAATTGGTCAATTTCCAATAAATACCCAGAACTTCCAATATTTACTCTGTTTGTCCCTACTTCAACTTTTTGAGTAATATTATACGTCCCGTTGTATTGTCCATTGATAATTACTTCAGCATATTCAGCTTTTGGTGTCCAATCAAGTTTACTCAGATAGCCCATTTCAAAAGCTATTTTATTTCTAATTAATGTTTTATCTGAATATTCTGCCAAAAAAAGCCACGTTTTATCAAGAGGCATTCCTAACATTTTTGTATCACTATTAAATTTAAGTTGATAGGGTTTTTTTGGATGAACCCACCAAGTAGAATTACCTCTTCCCCTAATTTTCATTGCTGTTTCAGGCAAATCGGAAAAATTTCTTCCAGCATCAATCAGTATAAAACCATTTCTATAATCATCTTTAGAATCGATTGCAACACCTCCTGTAGTATTAATTGTAATTATTGGTAAACCTGTAAATTTAGTTAAGTCTACTGTATAATTCTCATAATTTCCTGTGGATGTTTTTACTGTATATGTTATAATATTAATAAAATTAGTAACCGTTGCACCACTTATTTGTTTATTGTTATCAATAAAAACCTCAGAACCATTATGTTCTATTGAAGCTTTCAAACTTTTAACATCTACATGTAAGGGAAACCTACCTGTAATTTTGTTTTCTGTAATATCTAAATGTAAATCATATGGAATAGTTGGATTATTCAATTTAAGAAAAGAAAATTTGGTGATTTTAGTTCCTTCATTAACAACGGGTAATGAATCGTTATCTTCACCACAGGAAATTAGAAAGTTACTTCCTAGAAGAAATAAAACGATAATGGTTTTAATTAAAAACTGAGGTTTAACAAACCTAATTAATACTTGTTCTATTTTCATTTTACACTAATTAAAATTATTTTTTAATCCTTTTTAAATCTCCATTCTGGCCAGACAGACTCGCCCACTTTGCCAACTTTGGTCCCAATTTTTCAAAAATATTCTTTACCTGAAGTTAAAGTTACAATAATATTTAGTTATGGTTTTTATATTGATTTATGCAATTAATAAAAGAACCAGAAAGAATATCGAAATTGCCATTTTGATTGTATCCAAAACCAATAATTACTTTAATAAGATAAGGTGTATTATTTACCAATAATTGTTTTCCAGAAACAGTTACAACATCGTTATCAATTCTATTAATATAAGAAACTATTGTGTTATTAAGTAATAAAAAAAGCTCGTTAAAAGGAGTATTGTTAATTGCTTCATTTTTGTGAGTTTAATTTTTACTTTTTAGGTCAATTTACTAATCTTTAAGATGAAACTCACCTCTACGAACTTCTAGTGCCTTTCTAATATCATTGGCTTTATATTCTGTAATATCGTATTTCCATATAATAAAAATAGCAATAAATGCAGCCACAATAGGAATAACAATATCAGCAATTCTAAGATTTGTTAACGTTTCCACAGATTGTACTTTAACATTTTCATCAAAACCAATATAATGTAAAACAATTCCGCTTGTTAGCATTGCAAAAGCAGTTCCAAGTTTTACCATCCACCAATAAACAGCACCAAACATTCCTTCACGTCGCTCGCCATTATTCAATTCATCCAAATCACAAACATCTGCTGTCATAGACATCATAAGGGTAAACAATCCTCCTATTCCAAATGAAAGGAATGGAATAGGCATAAACATTAACCAAGGATTGGCAGGATTAAATCCCCACCACTTTAAAACATAACCAATAATTGAAAGAAGTGTAGCCATTATGAAAGCATTCTTTTTTCCAAATTTTTCAGATATTTTTGTAATAATTGGGATAACCAGAAATGCTGTAGCCAAAGCACTAACTGTACCGAACCATGCTGGCCATGTACCAGCGACACCTGTATCACCATTAAAAAGATAATAAACAATTATAAAGAAAGCAAATTGAGCAATGGTTTGAAAACCGTTAAAAATAAAAAAAGTAGCTCCACATAATTTGATGAAAGGTTTATTTTTTAGGGTTAATTTAATACCCTCAACAAATTTTTTGGCGTTTAAAGCCAACTCTTTCATTGTTAAATTTGCCATTTTTTCTTTATCAGGCACTACCATTTCTTTATTGAAAAATGCTGGTAAAACACCCAAAACCATAGACAATGCTCCTACCCAGATCGATAGGTTTCTTGCTCCTTCAGGTGCTGAATCGTATATAGATTGGTCGTAGATTATGACCCAAAACCAAGGTGCAATCATCCATGCTATTTGTCCCATAAACTGCGATACCGCCATTAAACGAGTCCTTTCGTTATAATCAGGTGTCATTTCATAGCCTAAACCAATTAATGGAGTTGCAAAAATGGTATATCCTATATAAAAAAAAATGGAAACTATTAAAAAATAGAAAAAATTGTACATTTCCGAATTTTCAGGATACAATTGCCACATAACCATAAATGAAAGACCCGTTATAACACTTCCAAATAAAATATAAGGTTTTCTACGTCCCCATTTGGATTTTGTATTATCTGATATAAATCCCATAATAGGGTCTGTTAAAGCATCCAAAAACCTAGGAAGTGCACCAAGTAAACCTGCAAGAATTGGATTCATTCCTAAAGACATAACCAAGACAACCATAAAAACCCCTAATGCTGCTGGGAATAACTGATTTGCTAAATGTCCCGATCCAAATGCTAATTTGTGCCCTAATGGTACTATATCCTTTGGATCTGTTTTATAATGTATCATGTTATTTTAATTTGTTGTTCTGGATTTGTTATTTATACTTTTATGTAATTTTTATTTTTGATCTTTTACAATTGAAAATGGTGGTACAAAAACAGTTTTCATAAGTGCATTTTTATCACCATTATATGTTTTGGTTATTGCCATTCCATCTCTTGTTAATCCATTAAATGTTCCAGCTTCTACCAAATCCCATAATGCAAATTTAGCTTCACCTTTTAAATTTATTAAACCAAAATGATTCTCTGAACCTTCTGGGTTTCCAGCATCTTTCCATTGTTCGTCAAAGGCTTCAAAATAAAAACAAGCCATCCCTGCTTCTATTGTCCAATCGCGCATATGCTTGTAATACAATCCTTGTTTGTATTCATCAGTAGCTTTTGAACCAGTTTTTCCATAAAAACCATCAGAAACACTTGCCCATCCAGTTTCACCAATATGTATAGGTTTTTCAATTCCAAGAGATTTCATATAATCAGATACGGCTTGATAATGTGAAATTGCAAAATGTTTTGCTCTTAACATTGCCGCATTAATTTTCTCTACATCCGTTAAGCCTTCTTCATCTTCAGGAACTTTCCAAAATGATGGATTGTAATGAGAATTATGAAAAGGGTACGTATGCATGGATACATAATCCACTGCTTTTAAGAGTTTTTCCAAATCTTCTGTATGATAACTAACATCACCACCTCCCCAAGAAGCAAAATCATCTGAACTTGTAATCCATAAATTACTTGGAAGTTTTCCTGTTTTTTTTAATTCTTGCAAATGATTTACCCACTTCAAAATAATATGTGGTTCAACATAATAACTTGTAGCCCATTTTACCATTGCTTCGTTTCCAACTGCTATAATTTTAACTATATCGGGATATTTATTTGTTAAGGCTACCGCCGTAGCAATTTCAATAGCATTTCTTTCGCTTTCTTCATTATGAATTGGTTCCATACCTGTCCAAGCATTTTTACAGTCTATCCAAGCTCCCAACATAACATACATCTCAAAATTCGGATCTTCTTTTTTTAATTGGCTTATAGCTTCCAATAAATTTGAGGCTTCGTCTAAATGTACATTGTAAGTTCGCAACACTTTTATTTTCATTGCCGCTAAAATTTTCATGTCTTCTTTAAGCTGCTCAATGGTAGGTTGAATATCACGTGTATTTTGTCTATAACCACCATAAGAAATTGCTAAATATTCTGGATTTCCCAAAATATCTGCTGCTGTTTTATCTACTTTTTTAGATGTTTCACAACATCCTATAGTTGCAATAAAAATGGAAAGTATTAAGGTTAATTTTAAAAGTGTTTTCATCTATTTTTTTTAATAATTTGTTATTAGTTGTTTAAATACACAACTATTTGGGTTATTTCTCCTGTTCTTTCAAAAACCATTTTACTTGTTTTTAAATCGAGATGAAGGCTCTCAAATTCAAGAATTGAATCATTTCTAAACGCGACTTTCAATCCTTCCTTTTCTGATAATTTATAAATGATTGGAATTTGACAATAGGTAAAACAAAGGGAATCTTTTTCCAATTCAATTTCTTTTACTTCCCTATTGATGTTGATATAAGTGAAAATTTTCGATTCTTTTAAAAACTCCCCTATTCTCAACAATCGCGGATTAAATAACAACTTTCCGTTTTTAACAAAAACACCTAATTCACCAAATCGACTTAAAATATCTTCTTTTACTTGTCCAGTCATTCCAGGCTGTTGTGCTCCTTTTCCTCCTGGGGTATGAGAATACGGATCGGTAGGAAATGCACCATATAATTGAGGTGATTTATGTACGCCAATTCCTTCGTTAATTTCGTAATAATGGTCTAATAATTTACCAATTATAACTTCACTTTCTTTATTTGCAACAGCCAACAAACAGGTTTCTTGAACACTTAATAACAATTTAGAAACCATGTGCCAGTAAATAGAACCCAATCCTTCGTAACCAAAGAAAGTTCCAGATCTTCCTGTAAATGATTTATGATCGAAAATTTCTTCAAAAATATCTAATACTAATTTTGTGTCTTTTTCAACTAAAATTTGATAGGTTTCTGATAACTCGGTAAAGACATTTTTAAGGCTATTTGCATTGTTGAAATTTCCATTAAAATGGTAATTACCCGCAACATCTTTTTCAATAATTTGTGTATTTCCATCTTTCAACAATTGTTTTAATAATGCCGATTTTTCAACTTTTTTAGAATCAATGTTGTTTTTATCATTAAATCGAGGAAGCTCTTTGTTTGGATATAAAACATAACTGTATTGATCGGGTCTAAATAAGGCGCTCGATTTTAATGCATTTAAAAGTTCTAAAGAAGCTGCTCCAGAAATATAACCAGAACTTAAAACGGCAACCTGACCTTCCAGCATTTCTGGTAAATACGAAATTGATATTTCCTGTTTGTTTTTAACAGTCATTAAATTGTATGCATGATACAATTTATCGGTTCTTTTATTCGCTTTAATAGAATGATCTATAAATTGAAGAGTAATTTGAGTGAAGTTTACTAAATCTGCTTTTGAAATAGTTTCTTTGTTACTTGAGAATCCATTTTCATATATGGCATTTCTATAATTGCTTCCAGCATTTCCAAGACCATCAAGCACTTTTTTTCTATTCTTGTCTGAAATTTTTCCAGCTAATAAATTTTTATTTTCATTGAAAGTTGTAACAACTTCATTGAAAAACAAGACTAATTCTTCTGAAATTTCACCAATATCATAATTGGTTTTTGACACCATTTTTTCAAAGAATTTTAAGAAACGTCTTAAATAATACAAAGTTACCATCGAAACACCATTTCCAACCAAGGCATTGTTAGCATCATTCCATTCAGGTCTTTGGGTACTCATCCAAATTCCTCCTTCAGGAATAAAATTTGATACTTTTGCTAATACTGTTGCTAATAATTTCTCAATTAAATTAACTTTATAAATAAAATAATTTTCATCTCTCAGTAAAGCTCCATCGGCTCCTAATTCTTTCTTTTTTCGGTTGAGTTCTTCATCCAATTCAACATCAAAAACAATGGTATCTTTCGGATTTGCTAAAATAGTATCATAGCTTTTTATTTTGTAAGGTACATTTGCATATACAAACAATTCCTGGCTGAAGTAGCTCGCTAACCTTGCTGGATAATGTTTCTCAATAAATTCTAAGAATTTCAACAAATAGATAATTTGATGATCTCCCCAATAACCAATATACGACCAAGGGTTGTCTGGCTCAATAGTTTCCCAATCAAAACCATCTTTTGTAACCCGATAAGGATTATAGCCATCAAATGTAGTAGCGTTTAAAAACTTATGAATCATACTCTCAATAAACTCAGGATATGAATGCGCTAAGGCTTCCCAATTTTGAAAAATATCTCTCCAGTTTCCTTCATAATCCAATATTTTTGAACCATCAACTTCACTTCGTGTATTGATAGAGAATTTATTCCAAGGTCGGCTTGGATCTCCGTGTCGTCTGCTAAATTTCAAAGGCATATACTCAAAACAAAGTCGTTTAAAATTTTTGTCTTGATCGTTTTCTGCCAGTTCTTTTAAAAAGCTAAGTGCAAATATTTCTGGAAGCTGTTCTAATAGTTCTCCTTTTTTCTTATAAACCTTTTTATTTGAGTTGGCTATGTGTTTTGCAAAATCAACTTTTTCAATTTGATAATTATCATCGAAAATTCCACCGCGCATAATATTAAAAAGCGTGTTCGAAAAATGTCGTGTATTACTCAATTTATCTGCTGTTAATTGTATTCCATCAGAAGCCCCATTAAGTTCAAGTAACTGTTTTGAACCTAATTCAATATCTTCTTGAACCAAAGCAACTAAATTTGGTTCGTTTTTAATTATTTCTTTAATTTGATTTATAGCAACAATAGACTGATTTACATCGGCCAAAAACATCCAATTCTTTTCAGATTCTGGTTGTAAAGTAACATCTGCAGAAATAATATAAGCACCTTTTTCGGCCTTAATATCAACTTCTTGCTTAATTTCTTTTCCTTTTCTAAAGTTATCTAATTGTAAAGACGACAATAAATATGTCAAATTCTCTAAACCAACCGACCAAGCAATAGTAGCTTTCAGTGCTTCGCTTGGTTCTGCTTTATCAACAATTATAGCACTCAAAGCGTAAATACCTATACCTGTATCACTTTCTAATTCACATTTTTTATAAGCATCAACCAAGTTGCTACTTGCGTTTTGCAGATCAGATCCTACACCAAAAGGTAGAATATTTTGGATTCCGTCTAAAACTGTTAGTTGAATTGATTTGTTGGTAGTATTTACTAAAGTTGATTTTTTTACAAATCCAAATTTGTCGCTAGAATTCCAATGGTATTTATAAGTAAGACCTAAATCGTGATTGATTTCTTCAAAAATAACTTTATTCCCATAGTTATTTTTATATAAATTTCTGCTTATTTTATAAACGCCTTCGTATCTTTTTGAAAAGGGTTCCCATAAATATGTTTTACCTTCAATATGAACTTGAACAATTGTTTTGCTTCCAGTAATTTCAGCCGATTCTGTTATTTTATCATCGGTGTAATAAGGAAATAAAGCGTACTCACTATTTTTTCTTCCTGCGGTTAATCCACCATTACTGGCCAAAAACATCCAATGATTTGAATTACTCACAATACTCATGAAAAAAGGTCTCATTGCATCAACATTCGAAATTTTATAATAACTTTCAAAACCAATAGTTACTAATTTCCCCTTCACCTCATTTGCTTCAAAAAAAGCTTCATTATTACCTATATACATTGTATGTTGTTTATTCAATTTTATTCTAAACCGTGTGAAATTTATATCTGAGGTTTGTACTTTTTATTTCTTAACAATAATTTATTTGTTCTCAATACGATTTTCTATCGTAAATCGAAGTGATGTTATAATAATGAGGCTGTCTGAAAAGTGACTTTTATGACATATTGAGCCTGTCGAAATATACTAACCTGCTAATAATTAATGTAAACTTCGACAAGCTCAGTTTGAAGAAATGTATTTTTACTGCTTTTCATAAAGCCTCTTTTAATTTACTTTAAAAGGAATATTTGCAGTAGCTGTATGTTCATGCCCATCATCTACATATCCAAACAATCGGTAGGTCCCCTTTTTTTCAGGAGCATTAAATTTTAGGACTCCATTAGCATTACTTATGATTGAAAATTGAACTGGTTCAGGTCTATTTTCAAAATCTCCACCATCTTTTAAGTCGGTACTTTCATGTAAAATTTCCCAATTGTAATTTAGTTTTTCATTTTCAAAATCATGAATTTTTAAACTTGCCAAATACTCTTTATTTGCTTCTAATACCACATTTTCATAAGCAGTTTTTCCATTAATTGTAAAGGTTACTATTTGTGGAGTTCTATTTTTGGGCCAAGTTCCATTCCATATATAATGCATTACATCAACAGATTCCGTTTCATTTCCGTCCTCTAAAAACACTCCGTACCAAGTTGGAGTTCGCTCTTGTTTTTGTCCCCATAAAAATACATAAGAACCAACACATTGTATCGAATCGGCTTCAATTGCTGCTTTATATCTTCTTAAATAGTTAGCCGCTTTTAGGGTGCTATTTTCTTCAATAGGCACGCCCCATTCTGTTTTAGGAACTTCCCAATGCCCTGTGGCTCCCCATTCTGTAACTATATAGGCGCCTTTCCAACCAAAGTCTTTAATTTGTTGTGGAAGCTCAATAATTTCGCCATACATCTGCACTGAAAGTAAATCCAAATCTGAACAACGCGTTTTAATTAAATCAATTTCTTTTTGAGAAATTCCGGCTAATGGTGTTGTAGTTAAATGATTAGGATCAACTTTGTGAATCATTTTTGAAATATCATTTACGGCATCCCAAACTTTAGGATTGGTTGAGCGTAAATTAAGTTCATTGCCAATTGCCCAAATTAATAATGCAGGATGATCTTTCAATTCTAAAACTTCTTTTTTAATCCGTTCTAATTGTTCTTTTACTGCAACCTCATCATTATAATCAAAACCATGGCGTTCTCTGGCAACTTCAATGCCCATAGTTACCATTAACCCATATTTATGTGCCTCATCTAAAACTTCCTTACCCGTTTGCTTACCGTTTTCAGTTCTCCACGTTCTAAAAGAATTT
>NZ_JAUYUD010000002.1 GCF_030692605.1 Lutibacter sp. | reverse complement strand
TGAAATCAAACAATATATAGACTATTATAATAACGAAAGAATTAAATCAAATCTAAACAAAATGAGCCCGATAAAATATCGAGCTCATTATTGTCAAAATTAATTATAAATTTGTCTAACTTTTTGGGTTCAGTCTAAATTTGCTCGCTTTTTTTTATTTTCTAATTGGAAGATTTTGAATTAAATCAACATATAAATTTACTTGTTTTTTTAAATTTTTACGTTCAATTATTTTATCTAAAAACCCATGTTCCAAAACAAATTCAGAATATTGAAACCCTTCTGGTAATTCTTTTCCAGTGGTGTCTTTTACAACCCTTGGACCAGCAAAAGCAACCAATGCGTTCGGCTCGGCAAAATTTACATCTCCTAACATTGCATAACTAGCAGTAGTTCCTCCAGTAGTTGGATCTGTACATAAGGAAATATATGGAATACCTACTTCTGCAAGTTGTGCTAATTTAACAGATGTTTTTACCAATTGCATTAAGGAATAAGAAGCTTCCATCATTCTAGCTCCACCAGATTTTGAAATCATTAAAAAAGGTATTTTATTTTTAATAGAATAGTCGATAGCTCTTGCAATTTTTTCTCCAACAACACTTCCCATCGACCCACCAATAAATGCAAAATCCATAGCAGCAACTACCAGATCTTTTCCGTAAGATTTTCCTACGGCAGTTCTAACAGCATCTTTTAAATTAGTTTTTTCGTATGCTTCTTTTAACCTTTCAGTATATTTTTTTGTATCAGTAAAATTTAATGGATCTTTTGATATCATATCCTTATCAAACTCTTTAAACTCATTATTATCGAAAAGAATTTCAAAATATTCTGCACTCCCAATTCTTACGTGATATCCATCCTCTGGACTTACATAATAATTTTGCTTTAGCTCTTCGGCATCAACAACTTTTCCACTTGGAGTCTTGTACCACAACCCTTTTGGAACGTCCTTTTTATCTTCAGTAGGTGTTTGTATACCTTTATCTTTTCTTTTAAACCAAGATGACATATATTTTTATTTTAATTAAAATAGTAGTGCAAATTAACAAAAAAAACAAAGAGAACGTAAAATATAGTTCTCTTTGTTTTTTGAAAATAAATAAATTTTATAAGGTATTAATGCAATTTAAATCTTCAAATGCCTGAAGCAAACGCGTTTTGAAAGTTAATTCTCCTTCTCTCACCCATTTACGAGGATCGTAATGTTTTTTATTTGGCTGATCATCTCCATCTGGATTCCCAATTTGCGTTCTTAAATAATCTATTTTAGAATTCATATAATCTCTAATTCCTTCTGTAAATGCAAATTGTAAATCCGTATCAATATTCATTTTAATAACACCGTACCCAATAGCTTCTCTAATTTCTTCTAAAGATGAGCCTGAGCCACCGTGAAAAACAAAATCAACAGGGTTACTACCTGTGTTGAACTTTTTCTCAATATATTTTTGAGAATTATCTAAAATTTTTGGTGTTAATTTAACATTCCCTGGTTTATAAACTCCATGAACATTACCAAATGACGCTGCAATTGTGAATCTATCACTCACTTTTTTAAGCTCTTCATAAGCATATGCCACCTCCTCAGGTTGCGTGTATAGCTTTGAAGAATCAACATCAGAATTATCAACTCCATCTTCTTCACCTCCCGTAATTCCTAGTTCAATTTCTAAGGTCATACCCATTTTACTCATCCTTTGTAAGTACTTTTTACAAAGTTCAATATTTTCTGCAATTGGTTCTTCAGATAAATCTATCATATGAGAACTATACAAAGGAACTCCATTTTCTTTATAAAACTCTTCACTTGCATCTAATAAACCATCAATCCAAGGCAACAATTTTTTAGCACAATGATCTGTATGTAAAATAACTGGAATCCCATACGCTTCTGCCAATACATGAATGTGTTTTGCTCCAGCAACCGCTCCAGCAATTGCAGCTTTTTCATTTGCATTAGATAATCCTTTTCCAGCATTGAATTGAGCCCCACCATTTGAAAACTGAATAATTACCGGTGAATTAACTTCTTTAGCCGTTTCCAACACTGTATTTATAGTATTTGAACCTATTACATTTACAGCTGGTAAGGCGAATTTTTTAGCTTTTGCTAATCTGAAAATTTCTTGAACAGTGTCTCCTGTAGCAACTCCTGGTTTAATTGTATGACTCATATTATATTATGTTTTATTTAATGAAATTTTTCTAAGCAAATTTAATGATTAAAACGTTTTAATTATCATACCAAAGGGAAAAAAACGAAATCGAAATAGTAAAAGAACAAATTAAAATGGGTAACTAATACCAAAATTATATACATTATTTTTAAAATTATAGTTCTGAAACCATTTGCTATTACCATTAAAATAGGGCTCATATGTTTTAAACCCTATGTCTAATCGTAAAAGAATAAAGCTTAAATCGTACCTAATCCCAAACCCTGTTCCTACGGCAATATCCTTTATAGAATTTAATCCATTAAATTTTGCATCGGAGTCTGTTACATCTAAATTTGTAATATCCCAAATATTACCAGCATCTATAAATAAAGCACCCTTTATACTGTTTAAAACTTTAAACCGGTATTCTAAACTACTTATAAATTTTAAATTTCCTACATTATATTCTAACCCACTTTTAGTAGATCCTGGTCCTAAATCGTAAATTTTCCATGCCCTTAAATCGTTCGAACCTCCAATAAAATAACTTCTATTAAAAGGAATTGTTTTTGAATTTCCATAAGGAATTGCTATTCCTAAAAAACTTCTGAAGGCCAATACATTATCAAAATGTACTGTCCAGAATTTTTTGTATTCTAAATCGGTTCTAATATATTGAGCAATTGGAGTATTCAGCAATGTTTTATTTCCATTTGAATCTTCCTGTTTAGCTAAAATAGTAGAAACATTACCTGTTGAAACAAACCGAACTCTAAAAAAGGAGAACTCAGTATCTTTATAATTTTCGGCATTATTTATTGTAAAACTATATTCCATGGATGGAATAAAAACGTCTTCAGTTATAATATTATAACGTGTTTCAATATTTTTTGCTGCCTGATATTCTTCAGGATTGGTTTGTTGAAAATTTGAATTGATATTTGTTCTTAAAAAATCAATGGCATTATCTCTTGAAAGAGAAATAGTTGGAAAATAAGTTTGTTGTATATCCTTTAAATCATTATACTCTGAAGTATAAATTGAAAAATAAGAACCAATATTCAAATTCTTAATATATTGGGCGTTTAATAATTGAAAACTGTGACTCTTTATGTCCGAAGTTTCCCATGTATAATCCACAATTCCTGTGAATTTTTGTTTATCTAATCCAATATTTTTTTGCAAACTGGTTCCTAAAGTAAAAGTTGTTCTTGGAGAATAATATTTTGGTACAATTCCTTCAGATTCAAAAGGAAGTAAAAATCTAGGTAACTCAATAGAAACATCTGCACCAATTTCCCAAGCATTTAGTAATTTTTCACTATCAGCTGCATCTTTCGAATCTAAAAAAGAACCTTGAATAGAAAATTTTAAAATCTCTGCACCTTTAAAAATATTTCTATTTAAAAAAGACAATTTGCCCGAAATCCCAAGTTGCCTAATATTTGAATGTGTTAACTCTGTATTAAAACCTAGTCCATATTTTTTTAAAGGTGATAATAGAATAGATGCTTCAAGATCATCATTTTCAAATTCGTTATATTTAATGTCGACCGTTCTAAAATTTTTTAAACCACGCAATTGTTTTCTGGTAAGCTCTCTTGTCTCATCCATATAAACCGAATTAGGTTCAATAAAAATAGAATTCAATAACAATTTTGGATTAAATTGAATTTTATCTTGAGCTAAAAAGGTATAACCTTCATAATTAAGGCTGTCTTTTATAGGCTCGTCTCTAGTATTATAAGTGTAATCGGTATATATTTTAACATTTCTTATTTTTTGAACCTTATACGGTAAGTTTGTAATACTGTCGTTTATTAAAAGTAAAACATTGGATTTATATTTTGTAAATGAAGAATCCGCTTCAAAATTAATTGCATTTTTGTTAAACCTATAAATACCCGAATTTCTAAATAAGGTAGAAAGTCTTTCTTGCTCCTTAACAAATAATTCTATTTTAAACAAATCACCATTTTTTATAAATGAATTGCTTTTGTGATTATTATAAATTGAATCTATAACCTTAGATTCAATGCTCACACTAACTGTATCAATAAAATACTGCTGGTCAGTTTCTATAAAATAATCTACAGCAACTTTTTGGTTCTTTAATTCACGATCTTCAAAAACAACTTTCGCTTTATAAAAGCCTTCATTAAAATAATGCTGTAACAAATTTTCTGAAGTCATTAACGCCTTTTTTGAACTAAAAATAACAGGAGCTTCCCCATTTTTTAAAATCCATTGGTGTGTATTAAATTTGAAATTTCGAAGTCCAATTGCCTGCTTTTCAGAAAAAACTTTTGTTGTAAAATTATACCAATTTGGACTTTCAATTTTCCACTTTTCAAAATCAGATTCAAACTTTTCATTTGCAAGATTATAAAAATAAAGTGGTAGTGGAACTCCTAATACAAGCTGGTTAGGGCGTTGCACTATATAGTCGTTTATTTCATTATCTATATTTTTTTTACCGTTTATATAAATGCTATTTTTGACAAGCAAATTTTCATTTTCTGGAACATATTTAACCGTATTACACGAAATAAAATTTACAGTTATTCCAATAAAAATTAATACTATTATAAAATTGTATTTCAATAAATAAGCGTTTAAATTTGTTTCAAAAGTAACTCTCTAGAGTTTTGCCAAATTACAAATTTTTTAAATTATATAATGAGTTTAAGCAAAAATCAATTAAAATTAATAAAAAGTCTTTCACAGAAGAAATATCGTGTAAAAACTCAATTATTTATTGTTGAAGGATCGAAAGGGGTCGCTGAATTTTTAAATTCAAATTTTGAACTTGAACAACTTTTTTGCGTTGATGATTCTAGTTATAAATCGTATGAAAAAGTTCAACAAATTTCAGAAAATGAGTTGAATAAAATAAGTTCTCTGAGTAATCCAAATAATGTTTTGGCACTTTTCAAAATACCTTCTGAAAACCGACCTGAAAACAAAGGATTAATACTTGCTTTAGATGAAATAAACGATCCAGGGAATTTAGGAGCAATTATTAGATTATGTGATTGGTTCGGAATTACATCTTTAATTTGTTCAACAAATACAGTTGATTGTTATAATACAAAAGTAGTTCAGGCTTCTATGGGTTCTCTAAAAAGAGTTAATGTTTTTTATACTGATTTGCACGAGTATTTATCAAATTGCAAACTTCCTATATATGGTGCTATGTTAGAAGGTGAAAATGTACATAAAGTAACATTCCCTAAAAATGCTGTTTTAATTATGGGAAACGAGGCAAATGGAATTTGTGATACTATTATCCAAAAGCTGACTCATAAAATTACCATTCCTCGATTTGGAAATTTGAAGCAAACAGAAAGTTTAAATGTTGCAACGGCAACGGCAATTTTACTCAGTGAATTTAGGCGTTAAGTTAGTGAAAAGCTAATTTTAAAAACAATCCTCTAGTTCCAAAATAATCAATTTGACCTGTCCAAGGGCTGTTTGGATTATTGTCTTTTACTAATTCGTTATTAATAGCAAAAACACCTCTTATAGATGGTGAAAAAATGAAATACGGTAAATAAATATCAATTCCAGCACCAATTTCATAGGTAAAATTATTTTTTTTCATTCTAAACTCTCCATCGAAGTTATCATTTGGATTGTCTTGATTACTTGAAAAATTATAATCATACGAAACCCCACCAACTAGATATGGTCGAATATTATTGTATCTATCGGCATTTAGTTTTAACAACAACGGAATTCTCAAATAAGTTCCATTTACTTGTCGTAAACTGTCTTTTTCTCCACCAGGAATTTGAGTATAAACTAAGGTTTTTGAGTTACTGGACAGCCCTGGCTCTAACCTTAAACTTATATTTTTATGTAATCTCAAATCTCCTATTAACCCAACTTCAAAACCAACACCTGGCTCCACATCAACAAATGATGTGTTGTTTAAATATGAAATTTTAAATTCTTTTCTGTTAATTCCTAAATAATAGCCCCAAAAAACAGTTTGCTTATCCCAATTTTGACGATACTCAACACGCTCTTTTTTTTGAGCAAACATTCCAGTCCAACTCAACAAAATGAAAGATAAAATTAAAATTACCTTTTTCATAAATTATTTTTTTGCTACGTAAATTGAAGCCACTCCAAATGTTTGCGGTCTATTTTCTACAGCTATAAACCCATTTTTTAGTAAAATATTGTTGAATTGCTCTCCATAAGGAAAAGATGCCGCAGAATTTGATAGATATTTATAAGCTACTTTATCTTTTGAAAATATTTTTCCAATTAAAGGAAGAATTTGTGTTGAATAAAATTTATACCCTTGCTTAAATGGTGTTTTGCTTGGTACTGAAGTTTCTAAAACAACAAAAGTTCCTCCAGTTTTTAAAACTCTATAAATTTCTAATAGCCCCTTTTCCAAAGATTCAAAATTTCTAACTCCAAAAGCAACGGTAATAGCATCAAAAGATTCATCTTCAAATGGCAAATTTTCAGAATCACCAAACATCATATCAATGGTATTCTCTAAATGTAATTTTTTAATTTTTGACCGACCAACTTGAAGCATTCCTTCAGAAATATCTATTCCTACAATTTTGGAAGCTGTGGTATCAATCAAATTAATTGCCAAATCTCCTGTTCCTGTAGCAATATCTAAAATTGAATTAGGATTGGTAGTAGCAACAATTTGAACTACTTTTTTGCGCCATTTTACATCAATACCAAAAGAAATTACACGGTTTAAACCATCATATTCCTTTGAAATTGTATCGAACATTTTAGCTACTTGTTCTTTTTTTCCTAAACTTGAATTGCTATATGGTTTTACTTTTTCGCTCATTTAAACCTAATAATTTACCGCAACAACCTGATCAATTTTTCCAGGTATTAATTGCTTCAGCATGTTTTCAATTCCGTTTTTTAAAGTAATTGTTGAAGAAGGGCATCCACTACACGCTCCTTGCAAAATTACTTTTACTGTTTTACTTGAAGAATCATATGATTGAAACATAATATTTCCGCCATCAGAAGCTACTGCAGGCCTAATGTATTCATCTAAAATACTTATAATTTGAGCCGAAACTTCATCAAAAGATTCATTTTCGATATCATTATTAATTGCCTTACTTATTGGAATTGCACCATCAATTATTGTTTTTCCATTTGCAATATATTCTCTAATAAAACTTCTTATTTCAACAGTAATTTCTCCCCATTCCACCGACTCATCCTTGGTAACTGAAACATAGTTTTCAGAAATAAAAAGCTCTTTAACATAGGGAAATTTAAACAATTCAATAGCTAACGGAGCTAATAATGCTGACGCTGAATTTTTAAATTCAAAGTCATAGTCAACAATTTTTTTATTAGCTACAAATTTTAAAACTGATGGATTTGGTGTAACCTCTGCGTAAACTTCCACAGGAATTTTTTGTGTGTTTTCCTCATTAATAATTAATTCTTTACCAGAATTTAAATAAAGCTCTAATTGCTCTTTTACTTCATTTTGAACATCATCCCAAGAAACAATGTCGAAACGTTCAATGGCAATAAAATTAGTCGATATATAAACTCTTTTAACAAAAGGTAAATAAAACAATTGCTGTGCCAATGGAGATTTTATGGCTTCATCAATATTATTAAATTGATGACTTCCACTAGTTAAAATTTCATTTGATATAAATTTTATAATAGTGGCTATTTTGGTATTTTCAATATTTAAAGAAATAGTTCCCATAATTTTTAATTTGTGCAAAAGTACTAAAACATATTTAAGGCATCACATAAAAAAAGCCTCAAAAATAGAGGCTTCTATATATCTTAATTTTTAAAATCTATAAATTCAATACTAAAGTAGCTGTCACCTTTGAAGTTTCAAAATTTAATTCTGCTCCATTTACAACATTAGAATCTGGGTAAAAATTATATGGAGCTGTATTTGTTTTTTGTTGATATGAAACATCGAACTTAGCGCCTCTAAACTTATACCCTGCACCTATTGAAAACCCTTCAATATTATCTGATGAAATTGATGTTTTGTACGGACTTTTCTCTGTAAAATATCCTCCTCTAATGGATAATTCATCAAAACGCCACTCGGTACCTATTCTAAATTCTCCAACACTTTTTAAATCTGAAGTAAATTCTTGATTTTCATTTGAAAAATTACCATTACTTAATTTAATATTGCTATAATTTTTATAAATATAATCAACGCTTAACAACCCTTTTTTATCAAAAATATAGGCGAAACTTGTAGTTAGTTTACTAGGCGTTTTTAATTGATATTCAAATCCATTAACACCAGAATAGGTGTCTTGCGGTGGATATTCATTGGTTATATTTACATTCTTTTCATAAATATCTACATCATATTCAACAAATTCCTCTGCCAAATTATACCAAACAGGTGTTTGATAAGCCAAACCAATACGTATATTTTCATTTAATTTAGAAATAAGTCCAAAGTTAAATGAAACACCATCTCCATAGGTTATTAAATCTTGTGTTTGGCTAATATCGAATTTATTTCCGCCTCCGTCACTATTATATTCATCAGTTAAAACCCGCTGTGAATACTCTATATCGTAGGTATTAACTGCAAAACCAACATACAAGTTATCATTATATTCAGATGCTATTGTAAATGAATATTTATTATTTCTTCCATCAGTTATATTTTCAAAATAATGACCATCAGAAACATTGTATATAACAGAAGGATCATAAATATCAGTAATAGGAGCAAATCCACTATTTCCACTTGCAATCCACATATTTTCAAAATCATTTATTTTACTATAATTAAACCCTAATGCAAATTTACCCCAACCCGAATTATTTCGATTATAATTTTTAAAAACAAAAACTCCACCTGCTTGTGATAAACTCAAATAATCATTTTCTGTTAATTCCTTAGTTCCGTAAAATGTAGAGCCAATTGTACTACTTCTAATATCTAAAGAAAGAGAATATTCACTGTTGACAAAAATTGCAGCGCCAGCAGGATTTGCTTCCATGGCAGATAAATCACCTCCTAAAGCACCAAATGCCCCACTCATACCATTATATCTTGCCGTACCATTTATTTGTTCGCCAGCAAACAAAACTCCTAAATCATTATAACTTAAGGTCTGCGCATTAGAAATGTAAGTAATACAAAGTATTACGATTAAAACTAAATTTTTCATTTTGAATAAAATTAAATTTCTAAATATGTTTAATTACCACCTCCTCTTGGAGATGAAGAACCTCTTGAACTACTGCCACTGCTGCTTCTGCTAGACGAACCACTACTTGAAGAGCTGCTACTATTTGACGAATTGCTACTTCTGGCTTGGGTTGAAGAACTTGAGCTATTATTTGAACTAGAGGAATTGTCTATAGCCGAATTATTTCTAGTTCTAGTGGATGAAGATCTTGAATTTGAATTTGGGTTTCGTTGAATTGTATTGGAAGATCTTGAATTAGAATTAGAATTTGGATTTCGAAATATATTTTGATTTGAACCCGTTGGTTGTCTGTAAATACTATTTGCTCTGTTGGAGTTGTTTTCAGTACTACTTCTTTTTACACTTGTATCGTAATAATTACCTCTTCTATTTGAACTAATTACATTATTGCTATTGTTACCCGCCGTTCTATCAGAATTTCTAACAGTAGTTGATCTGGCCGTTCTTTTCCCATAACTGTCATACCTATTGAGGTAATTATTTTGGTAATAATTTCCATAACTGTAATAACCATAATTTGAATAATATCCACCATAATAACCATAAGAATATGGGCTATATCCGTATCCATAATAATAACTTGGCCCATAATAAGGATTAAAAAATCTTACTCTCCAAGGATTGTAATAATTGTAATTGTACGAATTATAATATGGATAATAGAACGGATTATATCCGTAATATTGGTAACTATCATACCCCGAATTAAGGTTTATTGTTACATTACCTGTATATTCCCATGGAGCATCGTAATTATTTTCATCATAATATTCTTCATCTTCATACCCATAAGAATCAATGTCAGTAAACGTATCGTTTGCATCAATACCTTTTAAATCTTCTAATTGTCGAGAAAAATAACTTTTATCGAATGTTGATTCATTCTCAACAATTACAACTTCTCGCTCGATAGGTCTTTCCTTTGAACCGTATATACCATCATCATCATAATTATAAATACTTTGATAGCTACCACAGCTTTGTAAACTAACAATAACAACTAATAAAACACTTAAGGAGACATATTTGCGGATAATTGAATTTATAGCTTTCATAATCATTTGATGTTTTTATTGTTGAACTATTTAAAAAAAACTAATTTTGTCGAAATTTAGCACTTTTCCATTAAAAAAGGTGCAATATTTATGCCAAACTTTTAATTATGAGTAACAAATTAACGAAGAGAGAAACCGACTATTCTAAATGGTACAATGAACTTGTAGTAAAAGCAAATTTAGCTGAAAATTCAGGGGTTAGAGGGTGCATGGTTATTAAACCCTATGGGTATGCAATATGGGAAAAAATGCAGGCCGAATTAGATAGAATGTTTAAAGAAACAGGTCATGAAAACGCCTATTTTCCATTATTTATACCAAAATCATATTTAAGTAAGGAAGCCGCTCACGTAGAAGGATTTGCTAAAGAATGTGCCGTTGTTACACATTATCGTTTAAAAAATGCCGAAGATGGAAGTGGTTTAATTGTAGATCCTGAAGCAAAATTAGAAGAAGAGTTAATTATTAGACCAACCTCTGAAACTATTATTTGGGATACTTATAAAAGATGGATTGAATCATATCGAGATTTACCGCTTCTAATAAATCAATGGGCGAATGTGGTACGTTGGGAAATGAGAACAAGATTATTTTTACGAACCACTGAATTTTTATGGCAAGAAGGCCATACGGCTCATGCCACTAAAAAAGAGGCTGTTGAAGAATCTGAATTGATATTAGATATTTATGCTGAATTTGCTGAGAAATTTATGGCCATGCCCGTTATTAAAGGTTTAAAAACTGCTAGTGAAAGATTTGCAGGTGCAGAAGAAACATATTGTATTGAAGGTTTAATGCAAGATGGGAAGGCATTACAAGCTGGAACGTCACATTTTTTAGGGCAGAATTTTGCAAAAGCATTTGATGTTCAATTCACCTCAAAAGAAGGAAAAAGAGAATATGTATGGGCAACTTCCTGGGGTGTTTCAACTCGTTTAATGGGCGCTTTGGTTATGACTCACTCTGACGATTTAGGGCTGGTTTTACCGCCTAATTTAGCACCTATTCAAGTTGTTATTGTTCCTATTCATAAAACAGATGAAGAATTAGATGCTATTTCTGAAAAAGTTAATGACATAACCAAAGGATTAAGGTCAAAAGGAATTTCAGTGAAATTTGACAATCGTACTACCTATAAACCAGGATGGAAATTTGCAGAATATGAATTAAAAGGAGTTCCATTAAGGATCGCAATGGGGCCAAGAGACTTAGAAGCAGGCACTTTAGAAATTGCACGACGAGACACTCATGAAAAACGTACAATTTCACAAAATGAAGTTGTAAGTTTTGTTGAAAACACGCTTATTGATATCCAGGAAAATTTATACAATAAAGCGTTAAACTATAGAGAAACACATATTACTGAAGTAAATTCATTCGAAGAGTTTAAAGATGTATTAGATAACAAAGCTGGTTTCGTTTCTGCACATTGGGATGGCACACCTGAAACAGAAGAAAAAATAAAAGATTTGACTAAAGCAACCATCAGATGTATTCCTTTAAATAATAAATTAGAAGACGGAAAATGCGTGCTAACCGGAGCAAAATCTGAGCAAAGAGTCCTTTTCGCCAAAGCATATTAAAATTTTAAAGAAATATTTTGCAGATTGAAAAATAGTTGTAAATTTGCATCCGCGTTGATGAAATAAAATTAGTCAATGAAACAGTAAATGGTCCGTTCGTCTAGGGGTTAGGACGCCAGGTTTTCATCCTGGTAACAGGGGTTCGATTCCCCTACGGACTACAATAATTAAATAAAAAATTAGAATGGCAAATCACAAGTCAGCATTAAAAAGAATTAGAAGTAATCGCGAAAAACAATTAAGAAACAAATATCAGCATAAGACTACTCGTAATGCTGTTAGAAATTTACGCGCTTCAACCGAGAAAAAAGAAGCTGAGGTTTTATTTCCTAAAGTGGTTGCTATGCTTGATAAGTTAGCAAAGAAAAATATAATTCATAAAAATAAAGCTGGGAACTTAAAGTCTAAATTGGCTAAGCACGTAGCTGCACTTTAGTATTAAATAAACTTTTACAATAATAAAACATCACAATTGTGGTGTTTTTTTTTATTAGTCCTTTTTGATATATTTACCATTCATAGGTTCTGTTAGCATCTAATCGAATTAGTATAAAAAGTAATACTGTAAATCCCCACAATGCAGAACCACCATAACTAAAAAATGGTAATGGAATACCAATAGTAGGAAGAATACCTATTACCATTCCAATATTTATAGTGAAATGTGTGAACAAAATTGCCGCAACACTGTACCCATAAACTCTACTAAATTTTGATTTTTGCCTTTCAGCTATTTTGATTATTCTCAAAATAAAAAGTATAAAAATTGCTACTAAAATCGTACTTCCGATAAACCCCCACTGTTCACCTACGGTAGTAAAAATATAATCAGTTTGTTGTGCAGGCACAAAATCTCCTTGAGTTCTTTCACCTTGTAAAAAACCTTTCCCAAAGAACCCTCCAGATGCAATTGTAGTGATTGATTGATTGGTATTATAACCTATACTTTTAGTATCTTCCGTTTTTTCAAATAGAATATTAAATCGATCTCTATGATGCTGTTCAAATACATTATTGAACACAAATTCAACACTAAAAATAAATAAAATTGAAATAAAGAAAGCTCCCACCATTCTAATCCAACCTCTTTTTAAGGCTTTACTTCTATATAAATATAGATACAATAAAATGAATCCAAAAACTGCAATGGCACCTATAATGGTATTATTTGAACCAAAAATCAAAGTTGTTATAAATAAAACCAATGACAAAACCCCAAATGAAAAGTGATACACCGGTAAACCCTCTCTATATAAAACAAAAATAAAGGACCCATAAACCAAGGCTGAACCTGGATCAGGCTGAAGAATAATTAAAATTGCGGGGATTAATAATAATAACAATGCCTGAATTTGAGTATTTGTTTTTTTAAGGTTTAGTTGCTTGTCATTCAGAAGTTTAGCCATTGCAAGTGCAGTTGCTACCTTTGAAAATTCTGATGGTTGAATGCTTGTCATTCCTAAATTATACCAAGATGTAGCACCATTTATATTTTTACCAAAAACAAATAACCCAACCAAGGATAATACGGTGATTACATAAATAATTGAAGCATACTTTTCAAAATATCTTGATTCCAGTAGAAAAATAAACATAATTAACACAAAACTCAAGGCTATCCATATAAGTTGCTTCCCATATTCAGTTGCAAAACTAAATGAGTCTCCATTTTCAGAAATAGAAATAGTTGTTGCATAAATATTTAACCATCCTAAAAAAATAAGTATAAGGTAGAACAAGACTAATGTCCGATCAATTCCATAAAATATATTATCCTTTCTACTTCTCAATTTCTTTTAACTACCACCTTTTGTTTTCTGTATTCATCTTCCAAACTACCATTATACATTCTTTCTTGAGTATCGATACGGCTGATTTCGCCTTTTAAATATTGTTCAATCATTAAAGTAGCAATTGGTACCGCCCATCTAGACCCCCAATATCCATTTTCTACGAACACTGCAATGGCTATCTTTGGATTATCTTTTGGTGCAAATGCAATAAATATAGAATGATCTTGACCATGTGGATTTTCAGCAGTCCCTGTTTTCCCACAAATTTGTAAGCCCTCAACTCGAGACCCTCGAGCTGTTCCATTTGGTTGCTCAAATACATTAAACAATCCCTCAATTACAGGATCAAAATGCTTAGTATCAATAGTAGTGTAAATAGGTTCGGTATATTTTTTATCTAAATTTTTTCCTCTAATATTTTTTACAATATGAGGTGTAAAATAAAATCCTCTATTGGCAATGGCAGCCGTCATATTAGCAAGCTGAATTGGTGTTGTTAGCACCTCACCTTGCCCTATTCCGTTTGAAATAGTTGTAGATGCCCTCCATCTGCCATTTGGATAAAATTTGTTGTAAAAATCACCATTTGGAATCAATCCTTTTTGCCCAACAGCCAAATCATTATTTAAATATTTCCCAAGTCCAAAACTTTCAACATGCTTATTCCATGCATTCATTCCATCATACGGTTTTCTGTATTTTTCTATAACTTTTCTATAAGCTGTCGCAAAATAACTATTACAAGATCTGTAAATGGCTTTGTCCAACATTACAGCACTCCCATAGGTATCACAATGGCATTTCATAAACGCCTTTTCACTTGAACCGTATTTATAACCACCAAAACAATAAACTACAGATTTAGTAGTAATTACATTTTCTTGCAGCGCTGCTAAAGCTGACATAATTTTAAAAGGTGATCCAGGAGGATATTGTGCTTGTAATCCCCTATCTAAAAGCGGTTTACTATATACATCTAAATATAATTTAGAAAAGTTTTTGGATCGTTCTCTCCCAACCATTAAATTTGGATCGTAGGTTGGCATTGAAATTAAAGTCAATATTTCACCCGTTGAAGGTTCAATTGCTACAATACCTCCTCTTTTGTTCGCCATTAAAGCTTCACCATACTGTTGTAATTTTGAATCAATTGTTAAAGTTATATCATTTCCCGCAACAGGCAAAGTATCATATAATCCATTTTTATATGGCCCAATTTCTTTATTAAATCTATTTCGCTGAATAAATTTTACTCCTTTTTTCCCTCTTAAAATTTCTTCATATGTTTTTTCTACACCTGCAGTTCCAATAAGTTCGCCCATTTGATAGTACGCATTATTATTGATAATATTGTCATCAACTTCACTAATATACCCTAAAACATTAGGAGCTGAATTTATGGGATATTCTCTCAAGGAGCGTCTTTGAATATAAAAACCCTTGAATTTATGCATTTTTTCTTGTAAAAAAGCAAAATCTGCTTTTGACAATTGCGCTACCAAAGTAGAAGGAATACGTGTTGAATATTTAACTGCCTTTGCCATTTTTGCCAAAAATTCATTTTTTGTAATTTTAATTAAATTACAAAACTCAATGGTATCTAACTCGATCACATCTCTAGGAATTACCATAATATCGTAGGTAAGTTGGTTAGCTACTAATAAAACATCATTTCTATCATAAATAAAACCACGCTCAGGATAATCATAAGTTACCTTAATAGCCGAATTATTAAAAGCAGGCAATTGATATTTGTTTGGTAAAATTTGCAAATAAAATAAGCGAACAACAAATATTACACCTATAAAAATTATTAAAAAAGGGAATAATCCGACTCTTTTCATTACTTCTTTTTAGAAAACAACAATATACCAATAATACTAATTAATATAGTAAAAATACTTGTTAAAAGAGTTTTAGAAATTATTGATGTAAATTCTGAAAAACTAAAATATTCCAATCCGAATATAATAAAATGATGAAGAAAAGTTAAAAACGAAATATAAAAAAAGGCTTTATTAAATGCAATTGCTCTTAGATTAAACGAAACAAAGTCAAAATCAGATTTACCTAAAATCATTTTAAGAATTGGCATTCTAATAAATGCAATAAAAAGTGTTGCAGCAGCATTTATACCACCAGAATTCATAAAAATATCTATGAAAATACCCAGTAAAAAGCTTAACAATAAAAAAGTTCCTTGTTCTTTTTTAATTGGATAAAGAACAACCCATAAAATATAAACCATTGGGTTTACGAAACCAAACAAGTTAACTTGATTTAAAACAAATACTTGAAGTAATATTAAACCAAAAAAACGAATGAAATTATTTAAAGCCAAATTATTCATTATTCACACTTAGTTCTAATAGTTGTCTTTCTTCCTTTCTAAAGTTCTTAATAATTTGAACATGACCCAATGAAGTCATATCATTAAACAACTTCACATTTATTTTTGAATAGTAATTATTTTTTAATTCAATTTCTTCAATGATTCCAATATTAATTCCTTCTGGAAAAATAGCTGATTTTCCACCTGTAATAATGGTATCTCCAACTTTTAATAATGCTTGCCTAGGAAGGTCAACAATTTGAGTAATGTTTGGATTTTTCCCATCCCAAACCATAGTGCCAAAATGATCATTTTTTTTAAGGCGTACGTTCATTTTAGAACCGCTATTTAAAATTGAAAATATAGTTGCATAGTTTTTGGATACCTTATTAATTACCCCAACAACCCCGCTACTATTTATAACCCCTAAATCTTCTGAAATACCGTGCAAGGCACCTTTATCTATTGTTAAATAATTATTTTTACTAGAATAATTATTATTAATAACTTTCGCAATGGAATATTCATATTGCTGAAAATACTCAACACTATCTTTATAAATGTATGTGGGATTGCTGTAATCAATTCCCTTAATATTTAATAAGTTTTTTAATTTTATATTTTCTTCTGCAAGACGATGATTCTCAGTTTTCAGAAAAAAATATTCAGAAACAGTGTTAGCCTTTTTATAGATACCACCAGTAATAAAATTGGCAGAATTAATAAATTTACTTTGATGATAATTATGGTATTGAAATGTAAAAATTAAAGCAATAATTTCTAAGAAAATAAAAAGCAGTAAGTATTTAAACTTCTTTAATAAATAAAATAATTGCTGCATAGTTTAGGCTTAGAAACTTCTATTTCATTAATACATTTTGATATTTTTCAAGATCTTTTAAAGCAATTCCTGTACCCATAACAACCGCTCTTAACGGATCTTCGGCAACATATACTGGTAAATCAGTCTTTCTCGATAATCTCTTATCAAGACCTCTAAGCATAGATCCCCCTCCAGCTAAATAAATACCAGTATTATAAATATCTGCGGCTAATTCTGGTGGTGTTTTAGATAAAGTTTCCATAACCGCATCTTCAATTCTAAGAATTGATTTATCAAGTGCTTTTGAAATTTCTCTATAAGAAACTTGAACTTGTTTTGGCTTTCCGCTTAATAAATCGCGACCTTGAACAAGCATATCATCTGGTGGCGTTTCCAAATCTTCAGTAGCTGCCCCAACCTCAATTTTTATTCTTTCAGCTGTGCGTTCCCCCACATATAAATTATGTTGAGTTCTCATATAATAAGCAATATCTGACGTAAATACATCTCCAGCAACTTTAACAGATTTATCACAAACAATTCCACCAAGGGCAATTACTGCAATTTCAGTAGTCCCTCCGCCAATATCAATAATCATATTTCCTTTTGGCTGCATAATATCTATTCCTATACCTATTGCTGCTGCCATTGGCTCATGAATTAAATAAATTTCTTTAGCATTCATATGCTCTGCAGAATCAATTACGGCACGTTTTTCAACCTCTGTAATTCCAGAAGGAATACAAATTACCATACGAAGTGAAGGTGCAAAAAAACGTTTTTTAATTGAAGGAATACTCTTTATAAACTCCTTAATCATTTGTTCCGAAGCCTCAAAATCAGCAATTACACCATCTTTTAATGGTCTAATTGTTTTAATACTTTCATGTGTTTTTCCTTGCATTAAACTAGCTTTTTTACCAGTTGCAATTATTTTCCCCGTGTTTCTATCTATTGCTACTATTGACGGAGCATCAATAACAACTTTACCATCATGAATAATTAAGGTATTTGCAGTACCTAAATCAATGGCGATATCTTCAGTCATAAAATCGAAAAAACCCATGTATCCTTTTTATTTTATATTTTTTATATTAAAATCGTACAAAGTTACTAAAAATTAGTGTTTAAAATGACGAGTTCCTGTAAATATCATCGACATTTTATTTTCATTACAATAATCAATTGATAATTGATCTTTTATTGACCCCCCTGGCTGAATAACAGCACTAATTCCCTCTTTATGGGCCATTTCTACACAATCTGGAAATGGAAAAAAGGCATCGCTCGCCATAACAGCGCCTTGTAAATTAAAGTTGAAATTTATAGCCTTAGTAATTGCTTGGTTTAATGCATCTACTCTACTTGTTTGCCCTGTTCCACTCGCACAAAGCTGTTTATCTTTTACTAAAACAATGGTATTAGATTTGGTGTGTTTACATATTTTTGAAGCAAAAAACAAATCTTCTAATTCATTTTTTGAAGGTTGTAAAGTTGTGGCATATGTCATTCCATTGTTTGAATCAGTTATCAAATCTTTATCTTGCCATAAGACTCCGTTTAAGGCGGTTCTAAATTGAGTTTGTGGAATTTTAACTTCCTTCTGAATTAAAATGATTCTATTTTTTTTACTTTTTAGAATCTCTAAAGCATCCATTGAATAGGCCGGAGCTATAACCACTTCACAGAATAATTTATTTATTTCTTCGGCGGTATCTTTTTCTATTGTTTGGTTTGAAATAAGTACACCTCCAAAAGCAGAAGTAGGATCACCCGATAAAGCATCTAAATAAGCGTTTTTTAATGTTTCTCTTTGGGCTAATCCACACGCATTATTATGTTTTAAAATTGCAAATGTTGGTAATTCATTTTTAAATTCACCAATTAAATTTACAGCAGCATCAACATCCAATAAATTATTATAAGATAATTCCTTGCCGTTCAATTGATCAAATAGCTCATTTAAATTACCATAAAATATTCCTTTTTGATGGGGATTCTCTCCGTATCTAAGCGTTGTGGCATTATTAAAACTTGCTCTAAAACATGTGTCACTTTCATTTAAATAGTTAAAAATTGCTGTGTCGTAATGACTAGAAATTGAAAACGCATAAGAAGCAAATTTTTTACGTTGTGTCAACGTAGTTGCCCCATTTTGATCAGATATTATTTGCAAAAACTCCTGATATTGATCTGTAGACGAAACACAAATTACATCGTTATAATTTTTGGCAGCACCCCTAATTAATGAAATTCCGCCAATGTCAATTTTTTCAATAGTTGCTTCTAAAGTTGCATTACCACCCAACGTTTTTTCAAACGGATATAAATCTACAATTACAATATCTATTTCAGGAATTTCGTACTGTTCGAGTTGGTATTTATCATTTTCATTGGATCTTCTTGCTAAAATACCGCCAAATACCTTTGGGTGTAATGTTTTTACTCTTCCTCCAAGAATAGAAGGGTACGATGTCAAATTTTCAACTGCAACTACTGGAATTCCCAAACTTTTAATAAAGTTCTCTGTACCACCTGTTGAATATAAAGTTACACCCAATTTATTTAATTGTTGAATAATTGGTTCTAATCCATCTTTATGAAAAACAGAGATTAATGCAGATTTAGCTTTAGAGAAGGTGTCCATTTTAGTTTTTTTTATTGAGTGGCAAAGCTACTAATTACCATTTGCTTTAACAATACAAAATAGAAGGAATTTATTTGATTAAAATACCACTTAAGTACTTACCAAATAATCCCATTCCATATAAATAAACAATTATAACAGAGAATTAGTATAAAAAAGTATTTAATATAATTTTGATACTTCGCCACAAATAAATTCCAACAACTGTTCATCTTCTGAAGTAAACGGATTTACAAGATGTGAATCAATATCAATTTGGCCAATATTTTTGCCATTTACAAAAATAGGAATCACTATTTCGCTTTTTATTTTCCATCCACACGAAATATAATTGTCTTGTGCTGAAACATCTGGAACAATAAAATTTTTATTACTCACGGCTACTTGCCCACAAATCCCCTTTCCAAAAGGAATAACAACATGTTCGGTTGGTTCTCCAGCAAATTCCTTTAAAATTAATTCTTCTTTTTCTCCATTTCTAAAATAAAAACCTACCCAATCATAATGCTCAATTTCAGTTTTTAAATAATCACAAATGGTTTGAAGTTTATACGAAATGGTATTATTACTTTCAACAATGTCCAAAATAGCATTTTTAAGGATCGTAGTATTCATATTAAATTGTAATTTTATGCAAAAATAAAATTCTTTTAGTGCAAAGTAATAAAACCATACTATTATTTTTAGTGAAATTCTTCGGAACCTATTTATTATTGTTTCTGCTATATTCTATTTACCTTAAAAACACTCAAAACACAACCATCTTTAGCTGTGATCCAATTACCAGTAATGTAGCAAAACAAACGAATTATTTATTAAAAAATTTAGGATATAACATTTCCTATGAACAACATGCAAATGAATTATCTGTAAATTTAATGATTAATAATCACGTAATTGCACGTGTAATTGAAGGCTGCAACGCCATTAGTATTATTATTTTATTCATTGCCTTTATAATTTCCTTTGCCAATAAATTTAAACCAACATTTTTTTTTATTATTATTGGAAGCTCCTTCATATACATCTTTAATATATTCCGAATTGCAATAATTACCATTGCATTATACAAATATCCCGAATATGAAAAATTCTTGCACGAAATTTTATTTCCAACTTTAATTTATGGAGCAACTTTTCTTTTATGGATTATTTGGGTTAAAAAATTTTCCAAAATTGCCAAATGAAAAAATTATTAAACTTACTTTTAATTATATTCTTATTTGGACTTCTAATAAGTGTTCGAGCGTTTATAGAACCTTTTTTTTATGACCCATTTATTCTCTATTTTAAAAACGATTATTTGCATAAATCTATTCCAACTTTAAATATCCCAAACTACTTTTTACATGTTTTTTGTAGGTATGTTGTAAACACACTTATTTCATTATCTATAATCTTTGTTATTTTTAAAAACAGGCTAAATGTAGTATTTGCTCTAAAATTTTATGCCTTAGCCCTAATTTTTTTAAGTCTTTCGTTGTTTTTAATTCTAAAATTAGAAGTTTTTCAAAATACATTAGCACTTTTTTATGTTAGAAGATTTTTAATTCAACCATTATTTATATTTATTTTAATCCCTGCTTTTTTTTATCAAAACTTATTAAATAGCGATAAATAAATTCTGTATTTAGCTTATTATCAGCATTATATAAAAAATTGAATATAATATTTAGCATCTTTAATTAATTTTAATTAATCTTATTAAAAATATTACTTGTATTATTATGTAACATTAATCAAATATCTGCGTATACTATAATGACACCCTAATAAAAATACAAAGTTTTAAATGAGACAACTTAAAATTACCAAGCAGGTTACTAATAGAGAAACCGCATCATTAGACAAATATTTACAAGAAATAGGAAAAGTTGATTTAATTACCGCTGAAATGGAAGTTGAATTAGCTCAGCGTATTAGAGCCGGAGATCAAGCTGCATTGGAAAAACTCACAAAAGCGAACCTTCGTTTTGTTGTATCGGTTGCAAAACAATATCAAAATCAAGGACTTACATTACCAGATTTAATTAATGAAGGTAATTTAGGATTAATTAAAGCAGCAAAAAGATTTGATGAAACAAGAGGTTTTAAATTCATCTCCTATGCTGTTTGGTGGATTCGTCAATCTATTTTACAGGCACTAGCTGAACAATCTCGTATTGTAAGGTTGCCTTTAAACAAAATTGGTTCTATTAATAAAATTAATAAAATGTATGCGTTTTTAGAGCAAGAGAATGAAAGGCCTCCATCTGCTGAAGAGATTGCTAAAAAATTGGACATGACCGTTAATGACGTAAAAGAATCTATGAAAAATTCTGGTCGTCATGTATCAATGGATGCTCCTTTAATTGAAGGTGAGGATTCCAATTTATACGATGTTTTAAATACAGGAGAATCTCCAAATCCAGATAAAGCTTTATTGCATGAATCTTTAAAAGTTGAAATTGAACGCGCTTTAGAAACATTAACTCCAAGAGAAGCTGATGTAGTTCAATTATATTTTGGTTTAGGTGATGCACACCCAATGACGTTAGAGGAAATTGGTGAAACATTCGATTTAACAAGAGAACGTGTTAGACAAATTAAAGAAAAAGCAATTAGAAGATTAAAACATACTTCTAGAAGTAAAATTTTAAAAACTTATTTAGGATAAAAAAAAGAAAAACGCTCGAAATATCGAGCGTTTTTCTTTTATAAATTATATTTTTGTAAACAAAACACAAAAGATGAATAAAATTATTGCTCCGTCCATGTTAGCTGCAGATTTCGCCAACCTCCAAAGAGATATAGAAATGGTAAATGCAAGTGATGCAGACTGGTTTCATATTGATGTTATGGATGGTATGTTCGTACCAAATATATCCTTTGGAATGCCGGTAATTAAAGCCATTAAAAAACATGCAAAAAAAACAATGGATGTTCATTTAATGATTGTAGACCCAGATCGTTATATTTCAGATTTTAAAAATGTTGGAGCCGATATTTTAACGGTTCATTATGAAGCTTGTACTCATTTACACAGAACCATACAAGCCATAAAAGCGGAAGGTATGCTTGCTGGAGTTTCTCTAAATCCACATACGCCTATTGCTGTTTTAGAAGATATTATTGTAGATTTAGATTTGGTATTGATTATGAGTGTTAATCCAGGGTTTGGCGGACAAAGTTTTATTGAAAATACCTTTAAAAAAGTAGAACAACTGAAGCATTTAATTGAATATGCTGGGTCAAAAGCATTAATTGAAGTTGATGGCGGTGTTACTATTGAAAATATTGAAAAATTATCAGAAGCAGGTGTCGATGCCTTTGTTGCAGGAAGTTTTGTTTTTAAAAGTGAAAATCCGATTCAAACTATTACTGATTTAAAAAGATTAGTTTCTTCTAAATAATTTTCAAATCAATATTTGAAAAGCAGCAGCTCAAAATCTCTGAAAGTCAAAATAGCTTGGGTGATCTCCCAAGCTATTTTTGTTCAATTTTGTGTTCATCTAAAATTAGAATTTAGTATAAAAAAACTCTTTAACATTTAAAGCTACCATTCATTCCTCTTGTTCCTTGTAATGCACTTTTATCATTGATTATAAATTTAATCCAATAAAATTAAATTTGTTCTTATGTAAACCAAAATTATTTCAAACTAAACTCTGTTTCAAGAACTTCCACACTACTTGTTCCTACAAATACTTTAAAATCTCCTGCTTCAGTCTTAAAACTCATATCGTGAGTATAAAATGCTAAATCTTTTGAAGTTAAAGCAAATGATACGTTTTTTGATTCTCCAATTTTTAGAAAAACTTTTTCAAAACCTTTTAATTCTTTCACTGGCCTTGTTACACTTCCTACTAAATCTTGAATATACAATTGAATAATTTCTTCGCCATCAAACTTCCCTGTATTAGTAACTGTAACACTTACTTCAATAGTTTCATTAAAATTAAACTCTTTTTTATTAATTTTTAAATCTGAATATTCAAATGAAGTATAACTTAATCCGTAACCAAATGGATATAAGGGCGAATTGGAGACATCTAAATATTTGGATCTAAACCGTTGCTCTGGACCATCTATTTCATAAGGTCTTCCTGTATTTTTATGATTGTAATAAATAGGAATTTGTCCAACATTTCGAGGAAACGTCATTGTAAGTTTCCCTGATGGATTGTATTCTCCAAAAAGAACATCAGCAATTGCAGCGCCACCCATTGTACCAGAAAACCAAGTTTCTAAAATTGCATCAGTAACTTCGTTTTCATATTCTAATGTTAATGGTCGGCCATTCATTAAAACTAGCACTATTGGTTTTCCTGTTTTTTTTATTTCAGCAATTAGTTCTTTTTGTACACCCGGTAAATCTAAATTGGATCTACTTGCAGCCTCACCACTTAATCCTTGCGTTTCACCTAAAACCATCACAACAACATCTGATTCTTTTGCAACGTGCACCGCTTCATTGAATTTTGAAGTATCAATACTCGAAATTTCACACCCTTCTGCAAATATTATATTTTCTGAAGAACCTACTAAAGATGTTACACCTTCAAAAACACTTATTGCTTTACCCGTTCTATCGCCTCGAGCAATCCAAGTTCCTAAAATGTGACTTTCATCTTTAACTAATGGACCAATGAATGCAATTTTTTGATGTTTATTTAGTGGTAAAATATTGTTTTTATTTTTTAACAATACAATCGATTTTTGAGCTAATTCTTTCGCTGTTTCTAAATATTCGGGTTTATAAAAGGTTTCTTTTTCTCTATCCTCGTTGCTATAACGATATGGGTCTTCAAACAATCCTAAACGATATTTTAAAATTAAAATACGTCTTGCAGCTCCTGTTATTTTTTCTTCTGAAACTTTACCTTCTTCAACTAATTTTTTAAGATTTCTTAAAAAAATACCACCTTGCATATCCATATCAACACCGGCATTTATAGCTTGTTCACCTGCGTGTTTTTCGTCTTTTGAATACCCATGTGGAATCATTTCATTTACAGAAGTATAATCAGTAACCACAAAACCATCAAAGTTCCATTCGTCTCTTAAAATATCTGTCAATAAAAACTTATTTCCAGAAGCTGGTATACCATTTAAATCATTGAAAGAAGTCATAAATGTAGTTACACCCTCATCAATTGCAGCTTTAAAAGGCGGCAAATAAGTTGTTCTTAGTTCGTTTTCAGACATATCAACGGTATTGTAATCTCTACCTGCAATTGGCACTCCATAAGCTGCAAAATGCTTGGCACAGGCTAAAATTGTATTGTGTTTAGACAAATCACCACCCTGAAAACCTTTAACACGTGCTTTTGCAATTTCACTTCCTAAAAAAACATCTTCACCTGCTCCTTCAGAAACTCTTCCCCATCGTGGATCACGAGAAATATCTATCATAGGTGCAAATGTCCAATGAAAACCTGAAGCCGAGGCTTCTTCTGCCGCAATTCTTGAACTTTTTTCTATTAAATCTAAATCCCAAGACGCTGATTATCCTAATGAAATTGGAAATATGGTTTTGTGTCCGTGAATAACATCATACCCAAATAATAGCGGAATACCTAATCTGGTTTCTTCAACCGCAATTTTTTGTAGTTCGATAGTTGTTTTTACAGTTGGTACACTAAATACAGCACCAAGCATTCCTTCTTTTAAATATTCTACAAAATTTTTATCAATAGTTGGTCCTGTAATGTCTGATCCAGAAGAAAAAAGAACTGTTTGTCCTATTTTTTCATCTAAGGTCATTTTTTGAATGAGGTCATCTATAAAGGTATCCATTTCTGAATTATTATTTTTTGAAACTTGAGTTTGATTTGATGTTGCTATTTTTGGAGAATAAAAAATGATTAAAAAAAGAATTGGAACAAATAAATAAAATATAATTTTCATCGTTTTTTCATATAAACTTATCATGTCAACACTATTTGCAACCTTATTTTTCAAATGATTCTTCATTTTTTTATGAAATAAGTAACATTAAGAATGCAGCAATTGAAGCTCCTATAATAGGACCTAAAACCGGAATCCAGGCATAACCCCAATCATTAGAAGCCTTATCTTTAATTGGTAATATCGCATGTATTATTCTTGGACCCAAATCTCTTGCGGGGTTAATTGCATAGCCTGTTGTGCCTCCTAATGACAAACCAATTGCCCACACTAAAAAGGCAACGGGCAAAGCTCCTAACGAACCTAAACCAATAGGTGCTTGTGTATCTGTTAGTGAAGCATTGGTAAAATAAAGCACCACAAATACCAGAACAAAAGTTCCAACAATCTCACTAAAAATATTTGATAACGGATTTCGAATAGCGGGTGCCGTACAGAAAATTGCTCTCTTGGTTTCACCATCTTTTGTAGCATCAAAATGATCTTTATACATTACCCACACAATGAATGCCCCCAACATTGCTCCAATAAATTGAGCCAATACATATTCAGGCACTAAAGCCCAATCAAATTTACCCGCAACTGCTAAACCAATACTAACGGCAGGATTTAAATGAGCACCACTATAAGGCCCTGCTACTACCACACCAACAAAAACGGCAAGACCCCAAGCTGTAGTTATCACCATCCAACCATGGTCATTTGACTTTGTTTTTTCTAATACAACATTAGCAACTACACCACCTCCAAGAAGGATAAGTAAAGCTGTCCCTATAATTTCTGCAATAAATGGAGTCATTATTCTTTGATTTTTTTAGTTATATTTAATTTTTGGTCCAGTATTCTAACGCATTAATTGCTTTATACCATCCTTTAATGTCTTTATCAATTTCTTTTCTTTCTGAAGTAGGATTAAAACGTTTGTCGGTTTGCCAAATTTCTTGAATTTCTTCCGAATTTTTCCAATAACCAACTGCCAATCCTGCTAAAAATGCTGCTCCCATAGCAGTAGTTTCTACAACTTTTGGACGAACTGTTACTGTATTTAAAACATCTGCCTGAAATTGCATCAACATATTATTTACAGTAGCTCCACCATCTACACGTAATTCTTTAATAGAAATTCCTGAATCTGCTTGCATTGCCTTTAAAACATCCATCGTTTGATAAGCAATGGACTCTAAAGCGGCACGTGCTATATGAGCATCTGTGCTTCCTCTAGTTAATCCAAAAATAGTTCCTTGCGCATGTTGATTCCAATGAGGTGCACCTAAACCAGCAAATGCAGGCACAAAATAAACGCCTTCCGAACTTCCAACCGAACTTGCCAGTTTTTCAACATCAGATGAAGTTCTTATGATTTTTAAACTGTCTCGTAGCCATTGCACAACTGCTCCAGCAATAAAAATACTACCTTCTAAAGCATAATGCGTTTTACCATTAATTTTCCAAGCTACTGTGGTTAATAAGTTATTTTTTGAAACAATAGGTTTTTCGCCAATATTCATTAACATAAAACAACCTGTACCATAAGTGTTTTTTACCATCCCTGGTTTGGTACACATTTGTCCAAATAATGCTGCTTGCTGATCACCGGCAATTCCAGCAATCGGAATCTTCGCATCATAAAACGTTGATTTGGTATGTCCATATACTTCACTTGATTGTTTTACTTGCGGCAACATACTTTTTGGTATTGTAAAAAGTTTAAGTAATTCATCATCCCAATCCATAGTATTCAAATTAAATAATAATGTTCTTGAAGCATTTGAAACATCTGTTACATGCTGTTCTCCTTTTGTGAAATTCCATATCAACCATGTATCTATAGTCCCCATAATCAGCTCACCAGCTTCAGCTCTTTTTCTTACGCCTTCAACATTATCAAGAATCCATTTTACTTTTGTTCCCGAAAAATAAGAATCAATAACCAACCCCGTTTTTTCTCTAATAAAATTACTTTTGCCTTGTTTTTTAAGTTCATCACAGTAATTTGCGGTTCTTTTATCTTGCCATACAATTGCATTGTATACAGGTTGACCCGTTTTTCTGTCCCAAACTACCACTGTTTCACGTTGATTTGTAATTCCAATAGCTGCAATATTTTCAGCATTTAAACCTTTTTTGGCGATAGCTTCAGCTGCCACTCCATTTTGAGTTGACCAAATTTCAATGGGGTCATGTTCAACCCATCCTGGTTTTGGAAAATATTGAGTGAATTCCTTTTGAGCAACTGAAATAATACTTCCTTTTTTGTCGAAAATTATAGCACGTGAACTTGTAGTTCCTTGATCTAAGGCAAGAATATATTTTTCCATATTTATTGATAGGTTTGAAATTAATTCTTAAATATACTAATTTGATTTATAACACATATTGATTTGCAATTGATGTGAATTCTTTAATTTGTTGTTTTTGCCACAATTTATCTTTAGTTAATTCTTTAGCTAATATTTCAGCAACTTTAGGCGCAATTTCAATAGCTGCCTTCGCATCTAAAAACAATGCTCGAACACGTCTAGCCAAGATATCTTCAATTGTTCTTGCCATTTCATATCTGATAGCCCAAACAATTTCTGCCTTTGTATATGGCAATCGTTCATGTAATTTTTCTCCCAATTCCGGCAATTTCATTATTAAATTTTGAATGGCATCCTGATCACTTCCATATAAATTTAGATGTTGTGTTTTATGAGGTGATGCCATCGCACCATGTATTTGAAGATTTTTAGTTTTACAACTTCTGTTTGGCAATTTACCCAAAGCGATAGCCTTATTCACAGTATCTTGGGCCATTCTTCTAAAGGTTGTCCATTTTCCACCAGTTATGGTAATTAACTCTGAGTTTGAAACAATAATTTTATGACTTCTAGATATTTCTTTGGTTTTTTCTGAATTACCTTTCGATACAGCCAATGGTCTTAATCCGGCAAATATGCTCAGAACATCTTCTTTTTCAACCTTTTTGTTCAGATATCTGTTTGCTGTAGAAAGGATGAAATTAACCTCCTTGTCTAATGCCTTTGGTTCTAAACTATGACTATCCAGTAGAGTATCTGTAGTGCCAACAACCACTTTATTTTGCCAAGGCACTAAAAATAACACTCGACCATCATCTGTTTTTGGAATCATAATGGCATCATTCCCAGGTAAAAAGGATTTATTTAAAATCAAATGAATACCTTGACTAGGGCGAACTATATTCTTAGCTTTTACATTATCCATTTGCAAAATTTCATCAGTAAAAACACCTGTGGCATTGATTACAACTTTGGCATTTAAATTATAGGAAATGCTGGTTTCAGTATCTTGAGCAATTACACCATTTACAAAGCCATTACCATTTTTCAGTAACTGATTTACTTTAAAATGATTTAAAACGGTGGCCCCATTTTCAATACAAGTTTGAGCAATATTTACCGCTAATCTAGCATCGTCAAATTGTCCGTCATGATATACCACTCCTCCTTTAAGATGCTCATTGTTAATGGTTTCTAGTCTTGAAATAGTTTCTTTTTTATTGATACGTGTAGATTTTCCAAAGCTTAATTTTCCTGCTAAAATATCATAAAATTTTAGCCCAACAGCATAAAAAAAATTGTCCCACCAACTGTAATTAGGAATAATAAACGATTGATTGCTAACTAAATGTGATGCGTTTTTTAACAATAAACCTCTTTCATATAAAGCTTCTTTAACCAAATCGATATTACCTTGAGCCAAATACCGTACACCACCATGAAGCAATTTAGTGCTTCTGCTTGAGGTTCCTTTTGAGAAATCTACCTGTTCTAATAAAAGTGTTTTATAACCACGTGTAGTGCTATCTAAAGCAACCCCTAATCCAGTTGCTCCCCCTCCAATAACTATCACATCCCAATCAGAATTTTCTTTTAGTTGTTTTATTAATGTGTCCCTTTTATACAAAATCGTTTATTAAAATTTAATACTTTTTAAAACTTATTTCGTCTAATTTTATTGAATATTCAATTCGTTGATTGTCATTTACATCCCAAATTTCCATTTTTATTTCAGGGTTTTTTGTTATCCAATCTATGGTAATTAAGCCAAAATGATTTTCCATAACTGGTCCTTCAATTCTGTTTTTATTGGGCGTTGCAAAAAGCCATCGAGAGGAAAGTCCGCTTGAAGTTACATCATAAATGGGATATAAATTAGGTGTTTCAACTTTTGAAATCTCGGCATAATGCACATCTCCTGAAATAAAAAGAACACCATTTGCCTTGGTTTTTTTTATTAAATCTAAGAATTTTTGCTGCTCTAACGGAAAATTTGCCCAAGCTTCATATCCATTGTATTCAATTCCAAATTGTGAACCCGAACCAACAATTCTAACATCAGCAGGTTTTGATAATTCCTTTTCAAGCCATTTCCATTGTGCTGTTCCCAACAATGTGGAGTCTGAATGTTGATATGGAACATAATCTGGGTCGTAGAAAAATTTATTTTCTTCTTCCGTATGTTTTAATAAATCGTCCCTAAAAGTTCGAACATCTAATAAAATTACTTGTAATTTTTTACCATTTTTTTCATAGTAATAAGAAGTATAAATTCCTTCCCGTTTCCTTCGTTCAGAATTTTTGGGTTCATTAAAAAAATCTAAAAATACATCTTTTGATTCCTTTTTAAATTTATAATGTCTTCCCGCATCATTCCAACCAAAATCGTGATCATCCCAAGTAGCTATTATAGGTACATTTTTCTTTAAATTTTGAAAAGTAGGCTTCATGGATAGCCTATCATATTTTGCTTGAAGCGTATCCATATTATAGGTGTCACCATAGATGTTATCCCCTAAAAAAATAAATAAATCTGGTTTGTGTTTAACCACCACATCATAGATTGGCAATTGATTATCCTGATGACCACAAGACCCGAAAGC
Source organism: Lutibacter sp. (assembly GCF_030692605.1). GTDB lineage: Bacteria > Bacteroidota > Bacteroidia > Flavobacteriales > Flavobacteriaceae > Lutibacter. The sequence continues at coordinate 6,527 of NZ_JAUYUD010000002.1, read as the reverse complement.
AATTTTTGTAGTATGTTTTTGAGAACAACTATTTAAAGAAAATGCTATTATTAAAAATAAGATTTGTGTTGAATTAATTTGAATTTTCATATTATCATTATTTAGTTAATTTTATACTTTTCATCTTTTGTCACAGTTTTCCACTCATCTGTTCTAAAAGGAACAGCAGGAAACCCTTCCTTGTTGAACAAATTACTTTCTGAAGCATCGCCTACCCAGCTGAAATGAACTGCAACAGGGTTTGGGACTTTGTCACTAAAAAGGATTATTTTATTGTTTTTTATATAAGCCTTGGCATCATGAAAAACTTGGTCTTCACCAGCAATTTCAAATCCTTTAATATAACCGTATCTATCAGGCGTAGATAAACCGCTTCCAATGTCATTGAAAGAAACAATTACTTGGTTTCCAGTTATTTCCATTGATTGATACATTGGTCCAGAGCAAACCATTGGTTTTTGATATAAATTATTTAAGGCAAGTGCAGCCAATCGTTTTCCAACACCTTGTTTGTTAGTTGGATGAATATCTCTTGGATTCGTGACCAAATCTGTGGTAACAACCATTCCCGTATTTGGCAAACTTAAGGTCAACGTTTGCGCTTCTTGAAGTTCTGCCCAACCACAACCTTCATTGCTATTTCCTCCAGCTGAAAAAGAAGCTAATTGCACAAAATAAAACGGAAAATTGTCTTGATTCCCTGTCTGTTCGGCAGTCAGGAATTTTTTACGCCAGTCATTTATTAGCAATGGAAATGCTTTTCGATACTGAAAAGATCTTCCTGCATTCGATTCGCCTTGATACCATAAAACTCCTTTAAAGGCGTAAGGAATCAATGGGTTTATCATTGCATTGTAGCAAAGTGATGGAAGTGAATTTTCGTTCGTTGACGATTTTATAGATTCCACTTGAAATTTCCATTTTCCGCTTAACGGAATGATGGTGTTTCCAATGGTTAACTTTAAATCGGCCGAATCTCCATAAATTCCGCCACCGCCACCATTGTCAACCACTCTAACGGCAATTATGTTTGTTCCTTCTTTTAGGATTCCGACCGGAATTGTATATTTTCTTTTTGAATCCCATCTTTCCATACCTCCTACTTTTACTCCATTGACGTAAGTAATATCCTCGTCGTCAATTTTTGCCAATTCTAAAACGGCTGATTTATTACTGACATCAGCTGATAACGTGATGGATTTTCGCAACCAAACCACGCCGTCAAATTCGCCTAAACTTTGTTCTTCCCATACTTGAGGCGTGTTAAGTTCTGGCCATTTTGAATCATTAAATCCTGATTCTTTGAAAGTACTTGCCACTGCAGCATTTATTTTTGCTCCTTGCAAGGCTTCGATTCTTTTGTCAAATCCTTTTACTTTTAGTTTCGAAAGAGAATCTAAATCAATCTTTGGCATTCTGGAAATCATTTCCTTAAATTCATCGCTACTTTCAAAACCTTCACGGCTAATCCAAGTTTCAATATTGGTTCCGCCCCAAGATGAATTGATTAAGCCAATGGGAATTTTGATTTCGTTGTACAAATTTTTGGCAAAAAAGTAGCCAATCGCTGTAAAACTGCCAACCGTTGTTGAATCGCAAACTTGCCAACTATTTTTTGAATTGACGCTGTTTTGAGGTAATGAATTTACTTCTTTATCAATTTTGATGTGTCGAATCATAGGATTATTGGCGGAAGCCAATTCATTTTTAAAATCATTAGATTGTTCAACCGACCATTCCATATTAGATTGTCCTGTACAAAGCCAAACTTCTCCTACCAAAACATTTTTTATTTCGATGGTGTTTTTGGCTTTAATCATTAAAACAAATGGTCCGCCAGCGGTTTCATTATCCAAACGAATTATCCATTTGCCATTTTTATCGGCTTTAGTTTTCTTGATTTGGTTATTGAAACGGATTTCAATTTTTTCATTGGCTTTAGCCGTTCCCCAAACAGGAATTGGCGTATTGCGTTGCAAGACCATATTATCGGCAAAGATTTTTGACAAAGTAACCTGCGCATTAATTGAAATACTGCTGATGAGGATGAATAATAGGAATAAATACTGCTTTTTCATTTTACTTGTTTTATTAATTTTAAGGTATAATTTTTTATTTAGCTATTTTGTATTTTGATTCTTTCATTATTGATTTCCATTCGTTAGTTCTAAAAGGAACTGCTGGAAACTCTTCCTTATTATAGAGATTGTCGTCGCTGGCATCATCTGCCCAACCAAAATGGATGGAAATAGGATTTGGCACATTTTCGTTATAAATCACTACTTTGTTATTGACAATTTGTGCTTTGGCATAATAGAATATTTGGTTATTTCCCGCAATTTCAAAGCCTTTCACATAGCCATATTTATCAGAAGTTGATAATCCTGAGCCTGTATTTTCGAAAGTTGCGATTATCTGGTTTCCTTGTATTTCCATAGCTTTAAAAGAAGGTCCGCTGCACACTATGTTTTTGTTGTAAACATTTTTCAAAGCTATTGCTGCCAATCTTTTTCCCACGTCTTGTTTGTTTGTAGGATGAATATCCGATGGATTTCCAATATCCGTAGTAACAACCATTCTTGTGTTTGGTAGTGACAAAGTCATCGTTTGCGCTTCCCGAAGTTCAGCCCAGCTACAACCTTCATTGCTGTTACCGCCTGTTTTTAAGGATGATAATTGCACATAATAAAAAGGCATATTTGGTTTGCCAAATTTTTTGCGCCAATCGTTTATCAATAATGGAAACGTTTTTCTATACTGGTAGGCTCTTCCTGTATTATTTTCGCCTTGACAATATAACACTCCTTTGAATGCAAAATTTGTGAGCGGATTTATCAACGCATTGTAACAAATAGTGGGCAATAGATTTCCGTTGACTGGTTTTTTTACAGACTCGACCTGGAATTTCCAATTTCCGTCTAACGAAATACTTGTTTTTCCAACGCTTAATTTGATTTTTTTTACATCATCATAAATTCCACCACCACTCTTATAATCCACTACTCTAACTACAATTACATTCTTTCCTTCTTTTAAAAGTCCGGCAGGAATATAATATTTTCGGGGAGTATCGGCCACATAAGTGTTTCCTACTTTATTTCCGTTGATGTATGTTCTGTCTTCATTGTTAGTTGCTTCCAATTCAAATGTGGCTTTATTTTTTATGTCATTGGTAGACAAAAAAATTGTTTTTCGTAACCAAACCACATAACATAATTTCCCGACACTTTCTTTATCCCAGAGTTGTGGTTCGTTCAGCGGTAGCCATTTTGAATCATCGAAAGAAATATCTTTAAATAAACTAGCATTAAGTTCTTCTAATTTTGTTCCCTGCAACCCTTCGATTATTGATTTGCTGTCTTGTGATTTTGCTTTAGAAAGAGAATCTAAATTTATCTTTGGCATTCCGGCAATCATTCCTGCAAACTCCTCACTGTTTTCAAAACCTTCACGACTTATCCAGGATTCAATATCTACACCACCCCAGCTATTATTTACCAAACCAATTGGAATCTTAAGTTTGTTATAAATATTTCTTGCGAAAAAATAGGCTGTGCCAGAAAAATTGGAAACCGTTGTTGAATCGCAAACTTTCCATTCATCTGTACTAACATCAGATAAGGGTGATGTGCTGGTAGCGTGTAAAATTTTGACGTAACGTATAAAAGGATAGTCAGCAGAAGCGATTTCTTTTGCAGAATTAGTAGAATGTCCTACAGTTCTTTCCATATTAGATTGACCGCTGCAAAGCCAAACATCGCCTACTAAAACATTTTTTATTTCTATGGTGTTTTTCCCTTTGATAGTTAAAGCATAAGGACCACCAGCGGTTTCGTTGTCTAATCGAATCGTCCATTTCCCGTTTTTGTCGGCTTTGGCTTTTTTGATTTGGTTGTTGAATCGAACTTCTATTTTTTCATTGGCTGCAGCCCAACCCCAAACCGGAATTGGCGAATTACGCTGCAATACCATATTATTAGCGAAGATTTTAGCCACAGAAACTTGCGCATTTATACTGCTACAAATGCTAAATATCAACATAAATGCTAAATACTGTTTTTTCATTTTTTCTAAATATTTATTGTATTTTAAGAAACCTCAACTATTGAACTTCCTTTAATTCTAACAACACACTCGTTCTTTGAGCATTAATGTTTGGTTTAAAACCTACTTTCATTAAAAAATCACCCGTAAGAACTGTATCAGCGGCAATTGAAGAAGTCGTTCCCTGATATAAATTCAGCTCTTTTATGAGGTATTTTTTATTTGGATCAAGCCCTTTTAAAAGAATAGGATTCGCTATTATATTAAACCTGTTTGTCGTTAAATAGTTAAAAACAACAGCGCGGCTTTGGTCGGGTTTCACATACATCAATGCAGCAAAATCGCTTTGATATGGATTGACCAAACGATACATATCACCGTGCCAAACGACATCTTTGAATGAATTATAATTTTCTATGGCTTGTTTGCAAAACAGTTTATCCTTTTCATTTAGTTTTGACGCCTCAATATCAAAACCTAGTTTTCCCATACTGGCAACATCTATTTTGAACTTTAGCGGTTGTTTTCCCCAGTGTGTAATATGATTATCAACCGTAATCGAAGGAAAGAAAAAAGAATAATTCCACTGCATAAATATTCTTTCAAGAGGATCTGTGTTATCACTTGGCCAAAACTCCGTGAAATGTTTTAACATTTCATAATCTGCTCGACCGCCTCCGCCAGAGCACAACATCATTGGTACTTTTGGATATTTAGCACGAACTCTTTCAAGCACTTTATATAGCCCTTTGATATAATCTACATACAAATTGGATTGCGGCAATCCTTTTTTATTGAGATAAGCGGAATACGCATTGTAAATAACCGCGTTACAATCCCATTTTATAAAGGCCAATTCTGGGTTTTTTACAAATAAATCGTCCACAATTCCGAAAACAAAATCTTGAACTTCGGGGTTTGACAAATCCAACACGAGCTGATTTCGAAAATATATCTCTGGTCGTTCGGGTTGTCGAATTACCCAGTCTAAATGTTTTTCGTACAATTCACTTTTGGGATTTACCATTTCAGGTTCTATCCAAATTCCGAATTTTATTCCTTCTTTAGTCGCTTCTTTTACCAAATAACCCAAGCCATTAGGCAGTTTCTTTTTGTTTTCCTGCCAATCTCCAAGTCCAGCATTATCTGAATTTCTTGGGTATTTGTTGCCAAACCAACCATCGTCTAATAAGAATAAGTCAACCCCTAACTCTTTGGCATCTTTAAATAAATCTTTCAATTTATTTTCATCAAAATCAAAATAGGTAGATTCCCAATTGTTCAAAAGCGTCAAACGCTCTCCTTGACCATCTAAAACCTTGTATTTTCTCGCCCAATTATGCAAATTTCTACTAGCCTCACCAGTTCCTTGATTGGATACGGTATAAATCAATGACGGGGTTTTGAAAATTACATTTGGCAACAATGAATATTCCGAAGTATATGGATTAATTCCCGCAATTAATCGGAGATTTTGATGACGATCTATCTCAAAATCAAGTTTAAAGTTTCCTGTCCAAGCCAATTGTCCCAAGAGCACCATTCCATCATTTTCGGATGCTGGTTTGCCAAATGACACCATAAAATTAGGCGACTGCCAAAGCATTGCTCGTGTTCCTAATTTAGAATCTATGCTTTTAATTCCTGATACGAGTTTAGCTTCATCAGGTTGCATTTCTTTTGCCCAATCTCCGTGAAAACTAGAAAGATAAAAATTATTGTCCGAAAAATATAAATTTGCCGAAGCGTACTTTTGCAGCAAAACCGCTTTCTTTTCTTTGTGTTTAATTTCTGTCCATTGCTCTATCACGTTCTCATTTGCCCAAATTTTGTAGCACAATGTAACCTCAAATGGATAAATAGGGTCTTTTAATAAAATGCTCACAACGGAAATATTACTGTCTAATTGCGCTGTTTTATGACTCACATACTTCAAATCTAGCGAAGAATTACCATCGGCGTGTTTTACTTGTATTGCAGGTTCGACTAAATTCCAAGTGCCGGAAGGCGTGTACGTTGAATTAAAAATTTCATTTTTATTACCCTCAGAATATTTAGAAGAAATAGTGGCATAATCACTTTCATTTTGTAAAGATTTTCCAAAATAAACAGTTCGCAGGCGATTTTCACTATCTGTCATAATTACTATTGCATTGTCTCTAGTCGCAATTGGAATTGTTATTTGCGCCGATATAGTATTGGCACAAATAATAAAACCAAAAAGCAACTGCAAAACAGTAAATTTCAAGCTGTTATTAATCATAATTTTCAAGTTTAAACATTATTGTCCGATAAAAATAAAATCTGATAATTTTTAATTTCTATCTATTTGTAAATTAAATTTCTGATTGTCCGTTTTCTGTCATAACCCTGTAATACCTGCTATTACTAGCCTATCGAATAATTTTTCTTCAAAATATCTTCTGTTAAGCTTATAAACGAACTCATTTAGGTACAATTGAAGATATTTTCCTTTAATTTTA
>NZ_JAUYUD010000001.1 GCF_030692605.1 Lutibacter sp. | reverse complement strand
TTTCCAAACCTTTTTGAACATTGGCAATACGAAGGCTTTAGACCGTAAAACTTGAATTAAGAAGAGCCGTATGAATCGAGAGGTTCACGTACGGTTCTGCGAGAGGTTTAGGGGTGAGATTCCCCTTTACCTACTCGACTTGTTATTCTAAGAAGAAAACAATCGTGCTCACTACTCTTGCTTTTTGAATGAAAGGTTCTTTGGGTTTTTCGCTGGTTTCTTCGTCATAATAATACTTTCCAGCAATTGTAATCTGGCCTTGTGAAGCTGTCTTTATTTTACCCAATTTTGCTTGCGAATCATTGGCAAACTGCTCTCCTGCAATGCGTGCATTTTTTGTACTTTCAGCTATTAACTGAGGTTTAATTGAATTTAAATCGGGAAAAGAATAGTCTGTACTTAAATTACTTGTTAAATCCTTGTTAACTAAATCCATTTTTATTTGAGCGGTTTTATCTTCTGTGGTTTTTACATCTTTCGATTGAACAGTCAAGCTTTGTAAAATGGTATATCTATCTATTTTTACCTGTACTTGTTGATTATTTTGCCATTGGGTTTCGTAATATTCTTGTCGGTCGGTTACACCTGTATTGTTTATTGTTATGTCATTTTTGTCATATCCAATACTTGTTAAATAGGTGATAATGGCGGTTTTCTTGTTTTCTGTTTTCTTAATTATATCTTGCAAATTATCACCCGAATTCGAAAAATTTAAATCGATAATAGCGGAAGTTGCTGTCATATTCATTTCAGCTAATCCTTTTACAGTGACTACACGGTCTTTGTCGCTAAATGTTTTTAGACCTTTAAAAATAAAAAAGCCTAATAAAAAAAGCCCTAATAATATCGAAAAGGCTAGAATAATTGATTTTGATTCAGATTTATTTTCCATAGTTAAAAAGATTTAAGTAGTTTTTGTGATTTGTTATTCATATTTCAAATTCAATATCGTTTACTTTTTCAAATTTTCATCCATATTTCTCGCTCCGTGCATCAGCCTTGCCACCGTGTTTTTATAAGATTTGTGCGACGTAAAAATCGGAGATTTTTCCGCCCGTAGCAATATTTTAATTGAATGTTTGTCGGTTTGTATTAGTTCAAATTTAAGCATAAATTTTATGAGGTGTTGCAATTAGTTTTTATCCCAATTTTGATTTTTTGTTCTAATTTTAATTTGGCAATTTTTTAAATCGGTTTATGATTTTAAAAATCTGGAATGTTTCTCGGTTTATTGCAATTTTCCTTTTATGAATTTCCGCTTTGTTGCTCAATTCCGCCATTTTGCTCAAAATCAGAAATCTTTCTCGGATTGTTGAAATTTGTCTTTTTTAGTCTTTTCCGTTTCGTTGCTCAATTCCGCTGTTTTGCTAAAATCAAACCATTTTCCTTTCATATCAGTAATTCAGTTCAAGTCCATTTTTTCGCCTTGTTGCTAACGAGTTTTTATAAGATTTGTGCGACTTAAAAATCGGAGATTTTTCGGTTGTAGCAAATTGTTTGTTGAATGTTTGTCGGTTCTTTATTTAGTTCAAATGCGAGCATAAATTTTATGAGGTGTTGTACAACGTTTTATTCCTGACTTAAGAATTTCAATAATTTATCTGGGTTTTGCCTGTTATCCCAAAAGCCAGTAATAATAATTTTCGAATTAACTTTTCTGTAAAGAATGCTATAGTGTCCTAAAGAAATAACTCGAGTATCATTAAACTCCGTTTTCTTTCCTAATTCGGGATTTGTCTTTAAAATAGTTGTTCTTTCTTTGATACTTGAATTGAGTTTTTTAGAATAAGTCGTACTTTTATTTCTATCATTCCAATATTCAAAGGTATAATTTCTCTGTTTTAGAGCTGTGTTAGTCCAAAAAATACTTAATTCAGCCATTTAGAATCTGAGTCATTTAATTCCGATTCAGAAATGAGATTTCCGTTTTCAATATCCTTTTCACTCATTAAAAGCATCTCAATTTGCTCGGATGATAATGAAAGCACATCATCACTTTGAGTCGACTCAAAAATATTACTGATTGCTTGTAATAATTTTTCGTTTCTCGTGGCAAGAATTCTGTCGATTAAATTATTTTTTATGCTTTCTATTCCTGTCATAACTTTAAATTTATTGTAAAGTTCGTTTATTTTTCGGTTTTTTCCAAATGTTGTACAACGTCTCGTATAAGAATAGTAGCCGATTGCGTAAGCATCCTAAATTTTATGCGGGCTACAATGTTCATATTCAATGTTATTTCGGCTATTATTTTTAGCCATTGTGTCTGTTGCACAATTCAGAGTAAATATAGCTAAAAAAGGTTGTAAAATTTCACAGAAATTAGTACTTTCATGGTATGCAAGGCAAGAAAGACTATCAGGAAAAATTATTCGCTCATTTTCAGTTAAGTGAGCGAGTAC
>NZ_JAUYUD010000126.1 GCF_030692605.1 Lutibacter sp. | reverse complement strand
GTTCCAAGATATGGCCATCAAACTCATTTCTAAAACCCATTGCTCCAACAATCACACCTGTATTTTGGGTGTAAACAAAAGATGCTTTATTGCCAAATTCAAATTTTTTGTGTTCTTTTCCTTTAGAGATGCACTGTGTTTCAGATTCGTGCAGTGAATAAATTTTGTTTTTACTTGTTCGTTTTTGAGCTAGAACCCGTTTAAATAATTCAACATCTGCAAGATAAATGGAGTCGGGTTTTAGATTTCTCTCTAATTCGCGAACCAATCTTCCTGCAATGGTTCTAACTTTTTTATCCGCCTTTTTTGCTTTTGATTTATTTTTTGGATGATTTCTGAAGCGCTGGTCCACGCCTAATTTTTTCAATGTTCGGGTGTAGCTCTGGCGAACGGAAAGTTGTTCCTTCTTTGCTATTGCAAGACACTTTTTGATGATCTTTTTATACAACTTTGCATCTGTGGGGAAGGTGATGTTTTTTTCCTGAACCGTGGTGTCAATACTAACTTGGTCATCATTGCTGTCATTTCCATTAATACGGATACTTTCTTTTAAAATCAATTCTATTCCCGATTCTCCAATGCGTTTACGAAAATGAACAAGTTCGGAAGCTTCACAAGGTTGTGAAGAACTAAATTCTTGCTGTCCGCAAAAATATTGATCGTAAAGATTCTCAGCCCATTGCTCTACCACACTTTCATCTGAAATGTTCCGAAGATGCTTCAAAATCAACAGGCCAACCAGTAAGCGAATTGGCTTTGCGTGACGCTCGTTATTCTCACAATAAAGAGAACTAAATTCTTTTTCAAATAGTTGCCAATCAACCCTATTAGACAAAATATAAAGGGGATGCTTTTGGTTTAAAGTATCTTCTAAAGTGAAGAAAAAACTAAATTAATTCTCTATTTTTGACTTGGCTAACATAAATTTAAATTGCAAGGTTTACGTCATAAAAATACGAAATCTTGCAGTTTTAAATAAAAAAATATTAAATTAATTTATTATATATCAGCTTGTTAAATGGTTTTTATGGGTCGACTAAATACTTTTACATTTATTAGTTACTCTATTTGACACTAAAAAATAAGAAAGTCACATTTCTTACCTATTTATCAAAATATAAGGCATAAAAAAAGGGTCTAACATAACGTGCTACCACCCTTTTATTTATATATTAATCTAGAATCTCTATTTGATTTTCAACAATATCTTTAATAGGTAATACTATTTTACTTTTTTCAGTTTTTATAGTAACTGTAATATTATCAATAGATTCAATAGTGCCTTCAATATTTTTAAATAGAATTTTTTGACCAACTTCAAAATTCTTTCTGGTATAAAATGTTCTCAATAAATCTGCAATAACATCTTTAGACCCAAACCCAAATCCAATAGCTATTGCACCTAAAAAAGCTCCTAAAATAATAGTCAAGTTATTGGTAATAATGTCAGTTTCAATTCCTGCCTGATTTAATGCGGTAATAGTAATTAAAATAGCTATTAAGTAAAAAACCAAGCTACTAATAATTCTAGATCCACTTAAATCGAATGAATCAAACAAACCTTTAATGGCAGTTTTAACAAAATTTGCCACATACATACCGATCATAAATAAAGCAATGGCACTAAATAATTTAGGCAAATAACGAAGTAAGTTTCCGATTTCTTCAGAGACCGCTTGCCATTTCATAATATCTGCTGCCACAATTAAAAATACGAGGTAAAGTATCCACTTAATAAAACCAAGAATTACTTTACTTACTTTAAATTTTAAATCAGATTTACCAAAAACATGCCTTTCATTAATTAAATCAGTTAATTTATCAATGTTAGCAATTTTGAATAATTTTTTCAAAATTAAAACAATTCCTTTGGTAATAAGCCACCCGAGAAACAACACAATCATGGCTCCCAAAATATTTGGTATGGCATTCATTATGCTAAGACCCATTTCATTGAGCGAGTTAAATGTTAATTCTTTCCAATCTGTTAATGTTTCCATATGTATGATTATTAAATTTGTTTTTTGTTATTTTTTATTATTTTTTTTCTTTTTAAAAAAACTTTCAGCAACACCGGCATAATTAGAAGTAAACAGTTTTGTAACATCCATAATTAACTTAACTGCTGCAACATCTGCCATTACTTTTTTCTTAAGCTCAAATGGAACTTCCTTTAATGGTGTTCCAATTTGTTTAAAGGGGTTTTCCATATCTAAAATTTTTCTTTATATACTTTTACTACACTTGCTTTCGCTCTTTTTAATCGCATTTTAACCGCACTTTCTCCAATTTGAAGTATCTTGGATAATTCCTTTATCGAGATATCGTCTTGATATTTAAGCAACAAAATCATTTTATCCTCAGGACTAATTAAATCTAATGCATTTTTTAAAATATCTACTTTAATTTGAAACAAACTTTCATCATCTGTTTCAACTATTAAATAATCATAATCATCAATAGGCACTGCTTTGTTTTCAATTTTTTTTGAATTATTTCTATTTACATAATTCACACAATAATTATAAGTAAAAGCATACAGCCATGTAAAAAATTTAGAATTGCCTTTGAAGGTAGATAATTTTACAAACAAATTAATAAAAATTTCTTGGGTTAAATCTTCCGCTTCTACATTATTTTTAGAAAAGCTAAGGCATTTGTTATAAACTACTTTGCTGTACCTGTCATACAAAACTGCATAAAGCATTGTATTATTATTGGATACAATTCTTTCAACAAGAATTTCATCTGATAGATGTTTAATAGATTCTATAGCTTCCAAGCTTTTATTACTTATTAGTTAAGACACATATTCTAAAAAAAAGTCACATCAATTAAATGAATTTTATATTTTCAGAAATTAGATATACTTAATAACGATATATATATATGGCGCCTTGTCGAGTACAAAATAACATTATTTTTTCGAGTGAAAAAAATATCAAAATATATTTGGTTTTTATTACGAAAGTCTTTTTATTTGCAACGAAAATTCGCCGATGTAGCTCAGCTGGCTAGAGCAGCTGATTTGTAATCAGCAGGTCGTGGGTTCGAGTCCCTCTATCGGCTCAAAACCTTCCAAAACTTTGGAAGGTTTTTTTATTTTTTCAATTGTCACTTGTTTCATTATTAACAAATCATGAAAAACTTTACCATAAGATTATTTCATTAATAATGAAAAAATAGCCCTTTCTAAAAATTACTAAAAATCAGTTTAGTGCAATAAAATATTCCGTAAATTTGTAACATAAACTACTAAACTAATAAAATGCTAATAATAGGAATCGCTGGCGGTACTGGAAGTGGTAAAACCACCGTTGTTAATCAAATTTTAAATCAACTTCCTGCTGATGAAGTTTGTGTAATTTCACAAGATTCTTATTACAATCAAACCACCAATTTATCTTATGATGAACGAATTAAAATTAATTTTGATCATCCAAAAGCCATTGATTTCGATTTATTAATTTTACATTTAAATCAATTAAAAAATGGTGAAGTTATAGAGCAACCTGTTTACTCGTTTGTAACCCATAATAGAACCATAGACACCCATAAAACACATCCAAGAAAAGTAATAATTGTTGAAGGAATTTTAATTTTTAACAATAAAGAACTTCGAGATTTATTTGACATTAAAATATTTGTTCACGCAGATGCCGATGAGCGACTTATTAGAAGAGTAAAAAGAGATCTTGAAGAACGTGGCAGAGATATTACTGAAGTGTTATCTAGGTACCAAAATACTTTAAAACCAATGCACCAGCAATTTATTGAGCCAACCAAATCATATGCTGACATTATTATTCCAAACGATCGTTATAATACAGTAGCTATTGATATTGTTAGAACCGTAATTAGCAACAAACTTTTATAATGACATTTAATCAATTCAGAAATAAACCCATCATAAAAATTATAACCAATAGGTATATTCTTATACTTGTTATCTTTATTGTTTGGATGTTCTTTTTTGATGAAAATTCTTATTTAAACCTTAGAGAGTTTAACAAAGAAATTGAAAAACTAAACAGTGAAAAAGAATTTTATAAAGGTGAAATTAAAAATGATAAAGAACTTATTAAAAAATTAGATGATAAAGAGCAGTTAGAGAAATTTGCGCGTGAACAGTATAAAATGAAAAAAGACAACGAGGAAATTTATATTATAGAATACGATACATTACCTGAAAAGTAGTTTTTAATAAATCTAACTTATTTTATAGCTAAATTTTTTCAGTTTTTTAAAAATAAAAAACATGAGCAACTTTATTACAAATGAATTTGAAACCTGCTCAGCTGCAGCTTGGAAGCAAAAAATACAGTTCGATTTAAAAGGAGCCGATTACAATGATACCTTATTAACAAAAACAAATGAAGGTATTATTATTAAACCCTTTTACCATTCCGATAATTTTGAAAAGTTAAACATCCCTGTTTCTGAAAGTGATTTCAAAATTTGTCAGAAAATAACAATTTCCTCAGAAGAAGCTTCTAATCAAAAAGCAATTGATTTTATTGAAAGAGGTGCCAGCTCGTTAAAATTTGAAGCAAAAAAACCTTTTGACATTGCAATTTTATTCAAAAACCTATTAAATAAAAATATAGAATTTCATTTTCAATTACGATTCTTATCAGAAGATTTTACCCAAAAAATTTCAGAATTACTTAAACATGAAATAGTGTTTTTCAATATTGATGTTATTGGAAATCTAGCAAAAACTGGAAACTGGTACACTTCCTTAAATGCTGATTTTAAAAGCATTGAAAATTTACTTCATAAAAATAGTTCAAATTATATTTTAGGTATCAATGTTGGTTTGTATCAAAATGCTGGTGCAAATACTGTACAACAAGTTGCCTATGCTTTGGCACATTCAAATGAATATTTAACAAAATTTGGTTGTGAAATTGCCACTAAAATTCAATTTAATTTTGCCATTGGAAACAACTATTTTTTTGAAATTGCTAAAATTAGAGCCTTTCGGTATTTATATAATTTAATTTTAAGAGAATACAATACCACTGCCGATGCTAAAATTTATGCCGAACCTAGTTTACGCAACAAAACAGTTTACGATTATAATGTAAATATATTACGTACAACTACCGAAAGTATGAGTGCTATTTTGGGCGGAGCAAATACAATTGCAAATTGCGCTTATGATGTTTTATTTCGAAATGAAAATGAATTTGGAGATAGAATTGCAAGAAATCAACTTCTTATTTTAAAGGAAGAGAGTTATTTTAAAAACGCACAACACATTGCAACAGATTCATATTATATTGAAGCCATCACAAAACAAATTGCTGAAAAAGCATTAGCTATTTTTAAAGAAATTGAAAAAGGAGGTGGATTTTTAAGTCAATTAAAAGAAGGAACTATTCAGCGAAAAATAGTAGAAAACGCCAAAAAAGAACAAGAACAGTTTGATGCTGGTGAATTAATTTTAGTAGGAACCAATAAATATCCAAATGAAGTAGACAACATGAAGCATCATTTGGAAGTGAACCCTTTTATTGAAAGAAAATCACGCAAAACTTTAATAATTCCAATATTACCGAAACGTTTATCAGAAAAATTGGAACAAAAAAGACTGAAAAATGAAGCGTAAAGATTTTTCAAAACTATCCATAGAAAGTCAAAAGGAGAAAGATTCTTACTTTGAACACGAAGATTATATCGCCGGAACTGCACCTTATTTACGTGGACCTTACCCAACTATGTATGTTCGTCAACCTTGGACAATTCGTCAGTACGCAGGCTTTTCAACAGCTGAAGAAAGCAATGCTTTTTACCAGCGAAATTTAGCTGCAGGTCAAAAAGGATTATCTGTTGCTTTTGATTTAGCCACACATCGCGGTTATGATTCTGATCACGAACGCGTTCAAGGCGATGTTGGTAAAGCTGGTGTTGCTATAGATTCGGTTGAAGACATGAAAATATTATTCGACCAAATTCCATTGGATAAAATGTCGGTATCTATGACTATGAATGGAGCCATTTTACCAATTCTTGCTTTTTACATTGTTGCCGCGCAAGAACAAGGAGTAGATAAAAAATTATTAGAAGGTACTATTCAAAATGATATTTTAAAAGAATTTATGGTACGAAATACCTATATCTATCCACCTACTCATTCCATGAAAATTATTGCTGATGTTTTTGCTTATACAAGTAATTTTATGCCAAAATTTAATTCAATTTCTATTTCAGGGTATCATATGCAAGAAGCTGGTGCCACACCTGAAATTGAATTGGCCTATACCTTAGCCAATGGATTAGAATATCTAAAAACAGGAATTGCAAGTGGCATGGATATTGATTCTTTTGCGCCTCGACTTTCTTTTTTCTGGGCAATTGGAATGGATCATTTTAGTGAAATTGCTAAAATGCGTGCTGCGCGCATGCTATGGGCAAAAATTGTAAAACAATTCAATCCTAAAAATCAAAAGTCGCTGACGTTACGTACACATTGTCAAACTAGTGGTTGGAGTTTAACAGAGCAAGATCCGTTTAACAATATTGCCAGAACAGCTATTGAAGCAATGGCAGCTGTATTGGGAGGAACTCAAAGTTTACATACCAATGCGTTGGATGAAGCAATCGCATTACCTACAGATTTTTCGGCAAGAATTGCAAGAAATTCACAAATTTATATTCAAGAAGAAACAATTATTACAAAAACTGTAGACCCTTGGGCAGGCTCCACCTTTGTTGAAACAAGAACCGAAGAAATGGCAAACAAAGCCTGGGAATTAATACAAGAAATTGAAGCTTTAGGAGGAATGATAAAAGCTATTGAGCAAGGAATTCCTAAAATGCGCATTGAAGAAGCTGCGGCCAAAAAACAAGCTCGAATTGATAGTAATCAAGATATTATTGTAGGTGTAAATAAATACAAGTTAGATCAAGAAGATCCTATTCAAATTTTAGAAGTTGATAATGAGGCTGTGAGAGTATCTCAAATTGCACGATTAAATAAGCTTAAAGCAAATAGAAATATTGATGAAGTGACCATTGCCTTACAAAATTTAACAAAATGCGCAAAAACAAGTGAGGGCAACTTATTAGAATTAACAGTTATTGCCGCCGAAAAAAGAGCTACTTTAGGTGAAATTTCTGATGCTCTTGAAAAAGAATTTGGAAGATATAAAGCAACTATTAAATCTATTTCTGGCGTGTATAGTAAAGAAATTAAAAACGATCCTGAATTTGCAAAAGCTATAGAACTAGCTAATAGATTTGCTGAATTAGAAGGAAGGAGACCGCGTATTATGATTGCTAAACTAGGTCAAGATGGTCACGATCGTGGTGCAAAAGTAATAGCAACTGGATATGCCGATTTAGGTTTTGACGTAGACATTGGGCCACTGTTTCAAACACCAAAAGAAGTTGTAAAACAAGCCGTTGAAAATGATGTTCACGTATTAGGAATATCATCATTAGCTGCTGGACACAAAACATTAGTTCCTCAAGTTATTGCAGAGTTAAAAAATTACGGTCGAGAAGATATTAAGGTAATTGCTGGTGGTGTAATTCCTGCACAAGATTATCAATATTTATTTGATACAGGTGTAGTTGGTGTTTATGGTCCAGGAACCAAAATATCTAAAACAGCTATTGAAATATTAAATTTATTGATTGAAAGTGTGGAAGAATAATTCCAAATTATATTTAAAAAAAGTTAAAGACGTATTTATTACATCTTTTTAAATTTTAAAACTTAAATTAGTTCACTGAAAAACATAAAATGAAAAATACCCTTAATTTTTTAGTAATTTTTACAATCACAATTTCAAGCTTTGCCCAAAATTCAAATGAATTAAAAGTTGGAGATGTAGTTTCTAACTTCTCCTCAACTGACGATCAAGGAAACAAATGGGAATCAAAAAATGTGAAGTCAAATTTTTTAGTTATTTACTTTTACCCAGCTGCCATGACAGGTGGCTGTACTAAACAAGCCTGCGCCTACCGTGACTCCAAAAATTCCTTAGATCAATTAGGCGTAACAGTAATTGGGGTAAGCGGGGATGAAGTTACTAATTTGAAGCACTTTAAAAATTCGTATCAATTAAATTTTCCATTACTTTCTGATATTGAAGGAAAAATAGCCAATATCTTAGGTGTTCCTACGGATAAGGGAGGTTCTATAACAAGAGAAATAAATGGGGAAAATTATTTATTGATTAGAGGAATTACAACACCTCGTTGGACTTTTGTTCTAGATAAAAATAGAAAAATAATTTATAAAAATTCGGAAGTAAATGCTGAAGATGACAGCAAAAAAGTGCAAGAAATAATTAAAAATTATCTTAAAAAATAATAAAGAAAAATAACTTTCAATCCCTAATTATTGGACTTTTCGTTCTAAAATTAATGTGTTTTTAAGCCAAACCATAAGAATTACTGCTACTAATGCTAATCCGGCCATAAATAACCAATTAGTCGTGTAGCCAAACCTAGCTATTACTTCCATTCCAGTTTTGGCACTAAAAATATGAGCACAAGAAAATGCCATTGCATATAAAGCCAAATATTTACCCTCTTTCCCTTCTGGAGCCCTATTTATTGCAAAATTATTAGTAAAAGGAAATGCCAACATTTCCGCCAGAGTAATTATTAGCACACTAATAATTAAAATTCCTGCCCAAGAGCTACTATTTAAAATCAGAAAACTGATCCCAAAAAGGATTAAACCATAGGTTATTAATTTTAATTTATCCAAAAATTTCTTTTCTAAAAAATGAATTAAAGGCATTTCAAACAAAAATATTATAAAACCATTCAGCGCCATAATTAACCCGATTTCAACTTCGGTTAACCCATGAACTTCCTTGTAAAAAAGTGGCATTGTCGTAAATAATTGAAAAAATACAAATCCCATTAAGAAAACAACAACTAAAAATATCCAATAAGGTTTGTCTTTATATACCGAAATAATTGCAAATTCATCATCATCAATTATTTCTGTTTTATCAATTAATAAATCTTTATTTTTTAAAACATTTCTCATTAGTATTATTGCCAAAATACATGTAATGCCATCAACCCAAAATAAACCAGAATAACCAATAAAAGTAATAATAATTCCTCCTAAAAATGGTCCAAATGAAAAACCTAAATTTATGGCTAATCGAACTAAAGTTAAAGACCTTGTTCTATTTTCAGGCTTACTATATGCCTTTAGAGCTACATACATTGCAGGCCTAAAAGAATCTGCTATTGCCATTATAAAAAATATAGCCAAAGCAAATCCATAAAATGAATGAATAAATTGAAGCCCTATAAATAGAAACCCCGTTATAAATAAACTCCAAAACATTACCTTATAATAGCCTATTTTATCAGTCAGTTTGCCACCCAACCATGAACCAAGTAACGATCCTAAACCAAAACAGGACATAATCCAGCCAACTTGAGCATAGGATAATTCCAAATCTTCGACTAAATATAACGACAAAAATGACAATACCATAGTGCCTGCTCTATTTATAAATGTAATTAATGCCAACCACCAAACTTCTTTTGAAAGCCCTCTAAATGATTCGTGATAACTAGTAATAATTCTTTTTAGCATAGCTCAAAAATACTCAAAAGAGCTTTAATTTAATTGAAACTTTATGGATTAAATTTATGATTGAATTAGAATCCTAAATGCTACTAATAAAAGCTAATTATTTGTACTTTTGAATTTAAACCTATATTAAAATGAAGAATTATTGTTTTATTGGGCTAGTTGCCCTCTTTTTTATTTCCTGCACAACCAAAAAGAATGAAGATTATACGAAAGAAATAAAATTATTTCAATACGAATTAAATACCCAGTTTGCCGATGCCAAAGAATCTCCACTTACGGAACAAGATTTAATAACTTTTAAAGGGCTCTATTTTTTTGAAATTGATAATAAGTACCGTATTGAAGCTGATTTTGAATTAACACCAGATACAAAAATATTTGAAATGAAAACTACTACAGAACGGCTCCCTTTGTATAGAAAATATGGAATTGCTCGTTTTACTCTAGATGGTAAAAATTTTGAATTAAGCGTTTTTCAAAACCAACAATTGATAAATGATCCTGAATATTTCAATCATCTTTTTTTCCCTTATAGGGATTCATCAAATGGTAATGAAAGTTATGGTGGAGGACGATATATTGATTTAGAAATACCAACAGATGGCATCAATACAATTGTTATTGATTTTAATAAATCATACAACCCATATTGTGCATATAATTCCAAATATTCATGTCCTATACCGCCAAAAGAAAATAATTTAGGTATTAAAATTTTGGCAGGAGTTAAAGCCTATAAAGATCATCATTAAAAAAAGCCTGTACAAAATAAACTGAACAGGCCAAACCTAACTTAATTAAATACTCAAAATTTTACAGCGAAAGTACAAATACCAAATAGGCATCTTCCGTATTTGGGTTAAAAATGGTTGATGCCGACATATTCAAATTAAAAGAATCTGTTATTTTAATTTCTTTTGTTGCAGTGAAACCAAAATTGGTTATGGCATAGTTACCATGTATAGAATATATTTTATTTCCAGCTCCAATAAAAGCACTTAATCCAATTTCACCTATTGTAAATGGATAACCAATTTCTGTATAAATTGAATTTGCATCATCATTATAAACATTTACACCTATCATAGCCGATAAAGGAAATGAATCTACACCTCCAAAACTCAAGGTAGCTTCTCCAATATGGTTTTTAATTTGAAAATGACCATCAGAAAAACCATCCACAGGAAAAGAATAGTCTATAAATCCGAGGGTAACAGCACCAAAAGCATAGCTTGCATATAAATCAAATTCTTGTCCAACCACTTGTCCACCTGTTTCATAGGAAGCCCATGCTCCCAATGAAAAGTTTCCTAAAGAATATTCAGCATATGGTTGAATTGCTGGTGAGTCTGAAAATTCAAGACCTCTCCAAACATATCTGCTTGCAAAATCAACTCCTAAGTCAAATGATCCTTTCGATTTTTCTTGTGCTATTATTGTTGTAATTGATAAAATTGTTATTAGTACTATTCCTATTTTCTTTGTTTTCATAATTTTATAGTTTATGTTTATTTTTAGACAATACTTCCCCTTCAAGTGAAATTTCACTTAATTGTTTTTTATAATAAATTGAATTTAAGCTAATTGTGAATATTAACTTTTTATCTTTAATAAATATTAATGTTCATTTAAACCAAAATCTGGATATGCATCCATCCCATGTTCGTGAATATCTAAACCTTCTTGCTCCTCTAATTCAGATACTCTAATTCCAACTGTGACTTTTAAAGTTTTAATTATGAGATATGCAGATGTTATACAGAATGCACCAATGGAAATTATTCCAATTGCTTGATTTCCTAATTGTTCCCAACCCGCTAAATCGCCAAATATTCCAACAGCTAAAGTTCCCCATATTCCACATATTAAGTGGACTGCAATTGCACCAACAGGGTCATCTAGTTTTAATTTATCTAAAAAGGCAACTCCTAATACAATTAATGTACCCGCAATAGAACCAATAATAACAGCATCGGTCACACTCATAATATCAGCACCTGCAGTTATACCAACCAATCCTCCCAATATTCCATTTAAAAACATAGATAAATCATATTGTTTATATTTAAATAACGATACTAAAAAAGCAGTTAACCCTCCAGCAGCAGCAGCTAAACATGTTGTTACTAATACCATTGATGTTTTACCAGGATCCGCAGAAAGTACAGACCCTCCGTTAAATCCAAACCATCCCAACCATAAAATAAATACTCCAGCAGTTGCCAATGGAATATTATGACCAGGAATTGCACCGACAGAACCATCTTTATTAAATTTCCCAATACGAGCACCCAATAACCAAACCGCAACTAAAGCTGCCCAGCCACCCACAGAATGCACCAAAGTAGACCCTGCAAAATCATAAAACCCAAGTTCATCTAACCAGCCAAGACCCCATTTCCAAGATCCTGTAATTGGATAAACAACTCCAACATAAATTATAGTAAAAATCATAAACGATCCCAGTTTTATTCGTTCAGCAACTGCTCCTGAAACTATTGTAGCAGCTGTTGCAGCAAACATTCCTTGGAATAAAAAATCGGTCCAATATGTATACCCCCCATTGGCATATTCGGCGGTTAAACCATTTTCAGGTGGTGCTATTCCAAATAAATCAATAAAATAATCTGGCAAAACTCCATACATAAAAGTTCCAGGGTACATTAAATTAAACCCAACCACTGCGTATAATACCATTCCAATTGAAATTATAAATACGTTTTTAAATAATATATTAATCGTGTTTTTTTGTCTTGTTAATCCAATTTCTAATAGTGAAAATCCTAAATGCATTAAAAAAACTAATGCTGTACAAATCATCATCCATACATTGTTCACTGTAAATAATGTGTTATCCATAATATTATAATTAATAGTTGTAGTTTATTTTAATGAATCTGATCCTCTTTCTTTCGTTCTTATCCTGTAGGATTCTTGAACATCAGAAACAAATATTTTACCATCTCCAACAATTCCTGTATAAGCCGATTTTAATAAAGCATCAACTGTTATATCTAAAAAAGGGTCAGAAACTATGATTGATAAAAATCTACGTTGAATGTCTGAAGTACTGTAACTAACGCCTCTATACACATGGCCTTGTTTTTCGTTTCCAACACCTGTTACATCCCAGTAACTAAAAAAGGTGACATCAATTTGATGTAAAGCTTCTTTAACTTCATCAAATTTTGATTTTCGAATAATTGCTTCGATTTTCTTCATATTAAAAATAATTTTTAAAATTGATTTCGGGTCAAAAGTAAATATATAAATTGTTACCCCCTAATTTTTATGGGGTATTTGTGTTATTTTTATGTTTTTTTTCTATTTTACCATATTTTATTATGGGGTATGTAAAATAAATTCAGTTTTTTTAAGAATTATTTTAAAAATTTTAGGGATCAATGCTTTGAGAATTAGAAAATAGGTTTCTATACCCCAAAATTGAAGGGGTACTTTCGTTAATTATACTTAATTGAAATAAAAATTTGTAATATTGAGTCTATACGATGAAGAAACTACTATTTAAAAAAGCTTGGATACATAAAACCCAACAAAAACGGCAAAAATACCTAGTATTATAGTCCCAAGAGTGTAAGTAAGGAATTGAAGGTAATCCCCATGCTTTAAAAAAAGTTGATTTTCTAAGGCAAATGCAGAAAAAGTAGTAAATCCGCCACAAAAACCTGTAGCTATTAAAAGTGAATAATTTTCATTATAGGGCGTTATTCTAATTAAATAACCAAGAATAACACCTATAATTAAACTTCCAAGTACATTAACTATAAAAGTACCGTATGGAAATGTGTTTTCTACAGTATTCAGCCATTTTCCAATAAAATATCTAATAACACTCCCAAAACCTCCTCCAATAAATACCAGTGCAGCTTGCTTCATGTAATAAGGGTAAATATTTATATTATTGAATTCCTTAAAAATTCCAAATTATTTTTAGTTACCAAACACTTCGTTAGCATCTGTCCAACTCCATTTACCGGTAACAGTCCCCTTTTCTAGCATTAAAATACCCGGATTTGATCTAATTATTATTTTTAATGCCGTTTCGTCACAAAATAACATCTCGCATTTCAAATTAAACTCCTTTTGAATTTCAAAATACTCCTCATCCATTGAAGAGGTAAGCACGTAAACTACATAATTTTTATTCAAAGCTTCATCTGTAACATTTTTTATGGCTGAAAACCCTTGCTTATCACTTTTACTCAAATTATAAGCAATAACTAATAATGCCTTATCTGCTTCTAAAACCTCGGTGGTAACTTCTTCTCCTCCCAAATTTTCTAAATAAAAATCGTGAATTGGAGGTGGAGTTTCCCCAATATGTTTCATTCCTTCTGGAATATTTTTTCCAATTGCAAATGGTCTAAAATCAATTAGTGGCAAATGCACTAACACGTGGTAAGTAATATATAAAAACACTAAAAATGAACCAAAAGAAATCCATTTTACCAATGTTAAACTTAATATAGGTTTTATATGTTTTACCCTTAATAGCAGCACAAACACCAGCACTATTAATACCACATTTTTATAAAATGTTTCCCAAGCGGTTAGTTTAACGGCATCACCAAAACAACCGCAATCAGTCACTTTATCGTAAAATGCAGAATACCAAGTTAAAAACAAAAAAACAAGCATTATAACCACCAAACTCCAAACCGTAATTTTTGGCAAATAACCAACAAGAAGCATAACTCCTAACATAATTTCAGCCAAAATCAATAAGATTGCAAATGGTAATGCGTAGGGAATTAAAAATTCTATATTTAGAACACCTGAACTAAAATATTCTTCAAATTTGTAAGCTGAACCAAGCGGATCAACCAATTTCACAAATCCCGAAAAAACAAAGGTTACTGCCACTACAAGTCGAGCAATTATAGTAATTATTTTCATATTCTATTTTTTTTCATTTATATGGATCAAAGCAAAAACTGCATAATTAATCATATCCTGATAATTAGCATCAATACCCTCTGACACCAAAGTTTTACCTTCGTTATCTTCAATTTGTTTAACCCTCAATAACTTTTGCAAAATCAAATCGGTTAATGAGCTAACACGCATCTCCCTCCATGCCTCCCCATAATCATGATTTTTATCTTCCATTAATTTTTTGGTAATTGAAACATGTTTATCAAATAGTTCAACAGCTTCATCTGTAGATAAATCTGGCTGATCTGCTACTCCTTTTTCCAACTGAATTAATGCCATTGCAGCATAATTAATAATTCCAATAAATTCCGACACTTCCCCTTCATCCACCTTTCTCGAACTATTTTGTTGTAATTGACGTATTCGTTGTGCTTTTATAAAAATTTGATCAGTTAAAGAGGGTAATCTTAAAATTCGCCAAGCGCTACCATAATCTTTTAACTTATTTATATAAAGTGAACGACATTCGTTTATAATATTGTTATATTGTTTAGAAGTTTGTTGCATGTAACTTTAAATATTTGCGTAAATTTCAAACAAATTTAAGAAATTAAAAAAACAATTAGACAAATATAAAATTCTTAGTAATCAATTCCATAAAAATATCATATACTAATTACGATTAAGAATTTGATGGGGGAAAACATATAATAATAACTTATGAAGAAAATTGCAGTTTTTTGTGGTTCAAGTTTAGGATTTAATGAAATTTATAGAAATGACGCCATAGAACTTGGAAGTTACTTTGCAGAAAACAATATTGGATTAGTTTATGGAGGTGGAAAAATTGGTATGATGGGAATTTTAGCTGATACTATGTTAAATAAAAACGGAAAAGTTATTGGGGTAATTCCCGGATTATTGAGACATGAAGAGGTTGCTCATAATTCCATTACTGAAATGATTGTTACTAAAACCATGAGCAAAAGAAAAGTTAAAATCAGTAAATTAGTAGATGGTTATATTGCACTACCTGGCGGATTTGGAACGCTCGACGAAATTTTTGAAGCATTAACGCTAAATCAACTTGGTATAGAACAAAAACCTATTGGAATTTTAAATACTAATGGATTTTTCAACCCTTTAATTGAACAACTTAATTTAATGGTTAAAGAAGGCTATTTAAAACAATCTAATAAAGAAATGCTTTTAGTAAGTGAATCTGTTAAAGATTTGTTTTTAAAAATGTACAATTATAAAGCACCTGATTTATCAAAAGTAATTAATAAAATAGTAAAGTAAATGAGCAGTATTAATTGCCGCGGTACATTAATAGACTTAACCATTCCAAAAGTTATGGGCATTTTAAATGTAACTCCCGATTCATTTTATGATGGCGGTAATTACACTAATGAAAAAGAAATTATAGCCCAAGTTGAAAAGATGTTAAGCGAAGGAGCTACTTTTATAGACGTTGGAGCCTATTCTTCTCAACCAAATGGAACCCATATATCTGAAGATGAAGAATTGGCCAGAATCTCTCCAATACTAAAACTTTTAATATCAGAATTTCCTGCTATAGTAATTTCAGTAGATACGTTTAGAAGTGATATTGCCAAAAAATGTGTCCATCTTGGTGCTTCTATAATAAATGATATTTCGGCTGGAGAAATGGATGAAGAAATGTTTAATACAGTTGCTGAACTTCAAGTGCCATATATTGCAATGCATATGAAAGGAACTCCTCAAACAATGCAAAAAACCGTTGAATATAAAAATGTAGTAACAGAAATTATTTCTTTTTTTGCCAAAAAAATATCACAGCTTCACGAACTTGGGGTAAATGATGTGATTATAGATGTTGGATTCGGATTTGGAAAAAATATTGAACACAATTATAATTTATTACATAATTTAAGTTTATTCAAAAGCCTAGAAGCACCAATATTAACAGGTATTTCTCGAAAATCTATGTTATACAACCCTTTGAACCTAATCCCTGATACTGCTTTAAATGCAACGACAGTTGCGAATACAATTGCGCTCCTCAATGGGACTTCAATACTACGAGTTCATGATGTTAAAGAGGCTATTGAAGCAATTAAAATTGTTGAATTAATGAAAACAAGTCAATGAAAAATATTATATTATTAATTGGTTTTATCCTTTTTATAAGTTGCACTAAAAAAGAAATTAAAATTCCAGCACTTGGTATTTCAGGAATTCAAGACGTTCAGAATCATTCTCAAGTGTGGATTTTTTTAGAATTAAAAGAGAACGATACCATTGCAAATGTAAATAGAAAAAATACCATTAGTTCAACACATTGGATTTACAACATAGACAAAAGACTACCACTAAAAAAAATAATTCCAGAATTAATTTGGTTGCAAAATAAGCACGCTAATTCACTACATTCCGAAAAAGGAATGCACGATTATTTTAGCTTTTCAGACACAATTTCAAAAAAACTGTCCTTTTTTGAATTTGATAACATAATTTATAACGCTGATAACTCAATATCAAAAGAGATGATTAATAAAAACACCGATCATTTCATTAAATATAATCATATACATTTAACATTTAGTGACCATACAATTTTATTAAATGATGATGAAATTCCTTTTCAAGAATTTACAAAAACACTTAAAGAAATTATTGATATTTCACCCAAAAAAAATAAGACATTGCTTCATTTAAATTTTAATGAAAATATGTTGTATCAAGATTATCTTTTTTATAATACTCTCATTTTTAGATTTAAAAATGAAAAAATAGAGATTAGTAAAAATCAATTCATATTTAATAAAAACAAAATAGCATACTGACGCCGTTAAAAGTAAATTATTATAGCAATGTTTCTTATTTTTACAAAAAACAAAAACCGATGTTAGACTTTTTAGAATTTACTTTTCTCGATGTTTTAGACATTATACTTGTTGCTGTGCTTTTGTATTATGTGTACAAATTATTAAAAGGAACTGTAGCTATTAATATTTTTATTGGAATTTCTTTGGTTGTAATTATTTGGAAAATAACCCAAGGTTTGCAAATGGAATTGCTAAGCGGCTTACTTGGAGCTTTAATTAGCCTTGGCGCCATTGCAATTTTAATTGTTTTTCAACCAGAAGTAAGAAAATTCTTATTAATGATAGGATCAACTAATATTACTAACAAAAGAAATTTTTTAAGACAACTTATTTTTTTAAAATCCGAAACTTCAGTTATAATGGATATTGAATCTGTTGTGGCTGCTTGTGAAAATTTATCAAGTTCAAAAACAGGGGTTTTAATAGTTATCGAACGAACTCATAATTTAGATTTTTTAAAATCTACAGGCGATAAAATGAATATTGTTATTAATAAACCTATTATTGAAAGCATCTTTTTTAAAAACAGTCCTTTACACGATGGTGCTTGCATTATTAAGGATAACAACATTATTGCAACTCGAATAATTTTACCTCTTTCAAACAAAGTACTTCCATCTCGTTTTGGGCTAAGACATAGAGCTGCTTTTGGAATAACCGAAAGAACAGATGCTGTTTGTCTAATTGTTTCAGAAGAAACCGGAAAATTGTCATATATAAAAGATGGAGAATCTATTCTGTATAAAAATATTCTAGATCTTATAGAGATTATTAGATACGATTTATCTTAATTTAAAGCTCAATTTCTTGCGCAAATTGCATATCATACAAATTTTTGTAATAACCATTCAGTTCTAATAAATCATGATGAGAACCCTGCTCAACAATTTTTCCTTTTTCCATTACAATAATTCTATCTGCTTTTTTCACCGTGGTTAGCCTGTGAGCAATAATTATTGAAGTTTGATTTTTAGTTATTCTATCGGTAGCTCCTTGCAATAATTTTTCTGAATAAGAATCTATTGAAGAAGTGGCTTCATCCAAAATTAAAACACTTGGTTTACTAATATACGCTCTCAAAAAAGCTATTAATTGCCTCTGACCAGAAGAAAGCATTACCCCTCGTTCCTTAACGTTGTAATGATAATTATTAGGCAAACTCATAATAAAATCGTGAATTCCTATTTTTTTTGATGCTTCAATAACTTCATCAAGTGAAATATTGGTATTGCTCAAAACAATATTTTTATAAATTGAATCTGAGAACAAAAACACATCTTGTAAAACAACTGCAATTTGATTTCGAAGTGAATTTAATGTGTACTCCTCAATATTTACGTTATCAATACATATTTCACCTTCATTAATTTCATAAAAACGATTTACCAAACTAATAATTGTAGATTTTCCAGCTCCAGTTGCCCCTACAATAGCAATAGTTTCGCCTGCTTTTACATCAAAAGAAATTCCTTTTAAAACCTCTTCTCCAACAATATAACTGAAATGCACATTTTTGAAAGAAATATCACCTCGAAAATGACTGGCTGTTAGATCTCCAGTTTTATCTATTTGACTGTGCGTATCCAATACTTCAAATATTCTATCCCCGGCAACCATACCCATTTGTAATGTATTAAACTTATCAGCAATTTGCCTTAACGGTCTAAAAAGCATTTGAGACATCATAATAAAAGAAATAATTTGCCCAACGTTTGTTATACCATTATTAACAATATCTAAACCTCCATACCAAACCAGGAGACCAACTGCAATTGAAGATAAAATTTCTGCAATTGGAAAGAAAATTGAATAATACCAAACCGTTTTAATATATGCCTTTTTATGCTTGTTATTAATGTTAACAAAATTCTCATATTCAATTTTTTCTCTATTAAAAAGCTGAACAATTTTCATACCAGTAACGCGCTCCTGTACAAACCCATTTAAATTAGCCACCTGAACACGCACTTCTTGAAAAGAAGCTTTTATGGCCATTTGGAACAATTTTGTTGCGTAAATTAATATTGGAAGTACAACGAATGATATAAGTGCTAATTTCCAGTTCATCCACAGCATAACAACTGCCACTACTACCATTTTTAACAAATCACTTACAATCATAAACAATCCTTGACCAAAGAAATCGGCAATTGTCTCGGTATCAGAAACCAACCTGGTTACTAATTTTCCTACTGACGAATTATCAAAATAAGACATTTTAAATTGAAGCATGTGCTTCTGTAATTTTGTTCTAATATCTTTAATAATATGCTGTCCTAACCAATTCACTTTATAAATAAATATGAATTGCAAAAAAACTTCAGCTACTAAAAATACAACCATTAAAAGTGAATAGTTCAAAATACCGACTTCATCTTTATTTTTAAAATAGGTATTTACCATTTCTTGCAACAAAATTGGTTTTGCCACCGAAACTAAAGATAATAAGATGGCGGATAACGTTCCAATAAAAAATTCTAATCTATATTTATTGGCAAAACTCATGAGTCGCATAAATATTTTAGCGTCAAATGCTTTACCTGTAACTTTAATACTCATTATAAAAAATTGTTTTAGGATAAACTATTTCAGTTAAAAATAACCCTTTTGCCGGAGCCGAAGGTCCAGCATTACATCTATTTTCACTTTCAATAATTTGTTTAAATTCGTCAATAGTTGTTTTTCCCAGTCCTATTTCAACTAAGGTGCCAACAATTGCCCTAACCATATTTCTTAAAAATCGGTCAGCCGTAATTTTAAAAACTAATAGATTATTGGAATATACCCATTGTGCATATTTAATTGTACAATTGTATGTATTTACATCTGTTTTTGATCGAGAAAAACACTTAAAATTAGTGTAATTTAATAAAATATTAGCTGCTTCATTCATTTTTGCGACATTTAATTCTTTATTAATAAACTGCCAAGAAAGGTCTGTTAAAAAAGGATTTCTTCCTAAACTAATTCTATATTCATAGCTCCTACTTAATGCATCAAAACGAGCATGAGCATTACTATTAACTTTAAATATTTTGTATATTACAATGTCCTTGGGTAAAATGGCATTCATTTTATAAGTAAATTCTTCAGGATCAAAAGAAATGTCAGAATCAAAATGTACATAAAACTGTGAGGCATGAACCCCAGTATCAGTCCTACCCGCTCCTGTTAGTTCTATTTCATTTCTTAATATAGTTGTACAAGCCTTTGCTACTAATTCTTGAATAGTAATGGCATTTGGCTGGACTTGCCACCCGTGATAATTGCTTCCTTTATAGGCTAATTCAATAAAATATCTCAATAGAAATGTTACTTTTGCATAAATGCAAATATACGGGTTATTTGCAATTGATGAATTTTGAAATCAAATGAAAAAAATATTATTAATTTCAGACACTCACGGATTTATTGATGATCAAATTTTAAAGTTTGTAAAACAAGCCGATGAAGTTTGGCATGCTGGTGATATTGGCTCGATTGAAGTAATGGATATTATTAAAAAAATGAAACCAGTTAGGGCTGTTTATGGCAATATTGACAATACAATTATTAGGTCTGAATACCCTTTAGATGCAATTTTTAAAATTGAAAACACCAATGTATGGATTACTCATATTGGTGGATATCCAAACCGATATGACATTAGAATTAGGGAAAAATTAACTCAAAATCCTCCTAATTTATTTATTAGTGGTCATTCTCATATTTTAAAAGTAATATATGATAAGAAATTAAATTTACTTCATATGAATCCTGGTGCTGTAGGAAAACATGGTATTCACCAAGTAAGAACTATGCTGAGGTTTGAAATAGATGATGAAAATATTAAAAATTTAGAAATTATTGAACTTGAAAACCGCTAATATATAAATGGCACTTCCAAAAAAACAGTTAGAGCTAAAAAGCCATTTCAACGAAAATTGAAATGGCTTTATGCACAAATATACTAAGATTATAAGGCTATCTTATCCTATCTACAGATTTTACGAGTTCCTCATCCCTTTTAATTGCTCTATTTGCTAACACAATGCAAACTATAGAAAAAATTGGGATTAGCAATCCAATACCCTTCTCAGAAATTATTATTTCTCCAGATAAATTTTGTGATATATATATAAGTATCCCTAATAAAATAAAATTAATCAATATTGAAATTCTACCTAAAACAAACTGTAATTTCCTATTTTTAAATAAAAAAATAGTTACAAAAGTTGTAATGGCAGACACAAAAAATAATAAACCCATTACTATTAATAATTTATTACCACTTCTAAGTGCATCAAAAACAAAAAAAAGTGCTTTTTGATCTTCTGTCCATAAATTGAAAACAAAAATGCTTCCTGACGACAAACCTGTTGCTAAAAGTAAATAAATTGTTTGTATTCTTTGTATCATCCTTATTAAAATGGAAGCAAAAATACATTTTATTTTTAATGAATTAAAGTTTAATTATATAAAATATTTTCATATATTTGCGGTACCCGAATGCCTTACAGGTTAAAGGAAGCCACTAGCAAACAACTAATCACCACTTAGATTATTTATAATGACATTCTTGCCTAACTAAGAATTATATATTTCATTAACTCAAAATTACTTTTAACATAATGTTTGAAATTTCCCAACTAAAGGAGAAAACTCTTGTTGAACTACAAGAAATAGCAAAAACAATTGGTGTCAAAAAATATAGTAATTTAAATAAACTTGATTTAGTTTATTCTATATTAGACATTCAAGCTGCTACCCCAACTACTGTCCCATCGAGTGAATCGATTAATCCCATTAAACAAAAGAGAAAAAGATTGATTCAAAAAACAAAGCCCTCTCAAAATATTAAAACATTATTCACTGAGGTGCCAAATCAAATTAAATTAGAAGATTCTGTTGAACTAAAAATAGAAGAACCTAAAACAATTGAGAAAAAACCAATAGTTAAAAAACAAGTTAAACCTATTGCAAAAGCAAATAGACCAGATTCAATACATAAAGTTAAAAATGCAGAAACTATGGTTGAGGTTATTGAAAGTAAAGAGGCTATAGATGTTGTAACCAAAGAGTCGGAAACTCAAAATACAAATCAACCTCAAGAAAAAGCTACACTCATAAACCCAAATAAACTTAATCAACCACATAAAAAACATAAACAACCTAATAATCAACCTAATCAACCTAATCAAAAAAAACAATCTAATCAACAAAACCAGCCCAATCAACCAAAAGAACAGAAAGGGCAAAGAATTAGTGGAAACAAATACAGAGACCCAGATTATGAGTTTGATGGAATAATTGAAAGTGAAGGTGTATTAGAAATGATGCCAGACGGTTATGGATTTTTACGTTCATCAGATTATAACTATTTATCTTCACCTGATGATATTTACTTATCACAATCACAAGTTAAACTATTTGGTTTAAAAACCGGTGATACTGTAAAAGGGGTGGTTAGACCTCCTAAAGAAGGAGAAAAATATTTTCCTTTAATTAGAGTTTCTAAAATTAATGGATTAAGTCCAAATGTAGTAAGAGATAGGGTATCGTTCGAGCATCTAACACCATTATTTCCGCAAGAAAAATTTAATTTAGCTGGAAAATCCAGTACTTTATCAACACGTATTATTGATTTATTTTCTCCTATAGGCAAAGGACAAAGAGGTATGATTGTTTCCCAACCAAAAACTGGGAAAACGATGTTATTAAAAGATATAGCAAATTCCATTGCTGCAAATCATCCTGAAGTTTATCAAATAATTTTATTAATTGATGAAAGACCTGAAGAGGTAACAGATATGCAACGAAGTGTAAGAAGTGAAGTTGTTGCTTCTACCTTTGACGAACCTGCTGAAAAACATGTAAGAGTTGCTAATATTGTCTTAGCAAAAGCCAAAAGATTGGTGGAATGTGGTCATGACGTTGTTATATTGTTAGATTCTATTACACGTTTGGCACGAGCATATAATACTGTAGCTCCTGCTTCTGGTAAAATTTTATCTGGAGGTATTGATGCAAACGCTTTACATAAACCAAAACGATTTTTTGGAGCAGCCAGAAATATTGAAAACGGAGGCTCCTTAACTATTATTGCAACTGCCCTTACTGAAACCGGTTCAAAAATGGATGAAGTTATTTTTGAAGAATTTAAAGGAACTGGTAATATGGAATTGCAATTAGAAAGAAATATTTCTAATAGAAGAATCTATCCTGCAGTTGATTTAGTTAAATCAAGCACCCGTAGAGATGATTTACTACTTGATGCTAAAACTGTTCAACGTATGTGGGTATTAAGAAAATACTTAGCAGATATGAATCCTGTTGAAGCCATGGAATTTATTAATGGAAAAATTAAACTTACAAATTCTAATGAAGAATTTTTAGTTTCAATGAATGGATAAATCTATATTTATAGTCATAAAAAAAGCGAGCTAATAGACTGCCCCCAAAAAGTTAGACACTATTTGGGGGTATTTTTATGGAAAGAAAAGTGAAATATGATTACACATTTAAACTTGAATGTGTAAAATTAGTATTAGAGAAACATTATTCATGTTTATTAGTTTCAAAGCAG
>NZ_JAUYUD010000085.1 GCF_030692605.1 Lutibacter sp. | reverse complement strand
TCTTGTTTTAAATCCATCAAATGTTTTGGCATAATTTCTTCTTATCATAAAATGGTCACAAAGTTGGGAAAATAGAGTTTCAATTCTCTTCCTTGATTTTCTAAAAACATGCGACTGTTGTTTATAATCTTGTTGATTTTTCCGCATTGGGACTTCTAATTTAATCTGTTTACTTTCAAATAAATCTAATTGATAATCAGCACTTAAATAACCTTTATCGCCTAAAATCACACAATCTTTAAATTGATTTTTGATGTCTTTTAAATAATGTATATCGTGAACGGATGCTTTGCTAATATCAAAGCTTTTAAAAACTCCATTTAATGAGCAAACAGCATGTATTTTGTAGCCATAATAAACCATATTTTGACTTGCACAAAACCCTTTATTTGGAGCTGTATCATAATGCTCTTTGCAAATGGTACTCCTACCGCTTCTTGATAATTTTGTGACTTCTAAAGGCATACTATCTACAATATAATAATTTTCAAAAGCATTAAATTTATCAGATAGTTTCTCTCTTAAAAATTCCATTGCTGAAAATAATTTTCGCTTTCTTCTATTATAAACAGAGCGTTCAATTTTAGAAATTAAACCTTTTGGGAGAATCCTAAACAGTTGACACTCACTGTCAATACTCATATATTCAGAAGTTAAGTTCATCGCTATCAACTCTATATCCTTAAGTTTTGGCTCTCTTATTTGAATTAAAAAACTTTCTTTTTCTGTAATTGTTTTTAATATTTCTAAAATTTTGTCGTAATTTGATTTAAAGTTGTTCATATATTTAATTGCTTGATATACAAATAAATATACGACTTTATATAGTCAATGAACAACTTTTATTCCTGTTTTTATAAATGCACAACGGGTTGAAATAAATATAATTATATGAATAAAAAATACCCATTCCAAAACAATTCAGCCAACCGTTTTATTAATAAAATTATATTTATTTTTATATTATTTTTTGGAGTACATACGTCAGTATTCTCACAAACAAAAGGGTTAATTTTTGAACCGGCAACAGGTGGTGGTGCGGCAGTATTAGATCCAAATGGAGATGGATACGTTTCAAAAACAACAGCTGGTTTTATTTCTAATGATAAAGGTTTTATTTCACCTGGTGTTTTTGGAGAAAGTGAAATACCATATGTACCTTTTATTTTTCCAGGAATGGAACCTACAAGCGATATTAATAATGGGCCAAATGGAGGTTTTACAGACTTTGTAGATTCGGGTACCGAAGATCCTGCTATGTCTTATTTAGATGGCAATAATAATTGGTTGTTCCGATTAAGAATGGGTTCAGCATTAAATAATGCTAAAAGTTACAGTATACTTATAGATACCGATGGCAAATTTGGTTATTCTGGACCAAATGCAGACACAAATGCTACTGCAACCAATCCGGGTTTTGAAGTAGAAATTGTATTGGCCACAAAATTTGGTGTTTTTGTGTATAATATAGATGGTCCAGCACTAACTTGCTCACCAGTTTTAACATACACTGTAACAACAAATTATCAAAAGTCCATAGCACATTCTACAATTTACAATCCATATAATTACTTTTTAGATTTCTTTGTTCCGTTTGGAGATTTAGCACCAACAGGATTATTAGGGCCAATTGGAATTACATCGAGCACAGCTGTTCGTATGGCAATTGTTGATAATATGGCTGCCCAAAAATCAACCATTTGTAATACCTCTTCAGCTTCAGATATTGCTGGTGTTGGTGGAGATTGTGGTAGTTTGGCATCTTGTTTTGAAACGATTATTGACAACCAAGGGCCTTGTACTATAACTCAAATTAATGCTGGTCTTTGTTTAGAAAAATCGGTTTGCCCTACAATTTCAGGGTCTATTAATAATGGTGCAACTTCAGTTTCAGGTACTTCTACAGAAGCTAACGGAACAACAATAAGGGTGTATAAGAATAATAATATTCTGCTTGGATCTGCTATCGTAAGTGGTAACGCATGGACACTAACAGGAATTTCACCAGCGTTGGCTTCTAATGATATTATTTACGCAACAGCACAAGCGCCGGGAGAATCGGTTTCCGATAGTAATTGTAATACAAAAGTAGTTAATGCTGTCTGTTCTGCTCCTCCAACCTCAGTATCTCATATTGGAAAAAGTATATCTGGTTTTTCACCTGTAGCAGGAGCCATTATAAAAGTTTATTTTAATAATAGTGCAACTCCTTTAAGTCCAACTGCTGGATCCTTATGGTCTTCAGGTCAAATAGAGGTTCGTTCAACTGCAACTGGAGTGAACGGGACTGATAATTTTTTATGGAAATGCATAAGTTCGGGAGAAGATACTAATCCAAATGGCAGTGGACCAGCTTGTTTAGCTACTGGCGTATATAGAATAACAGCAACGGAACCTGGAAAATGTGAATCAACTCCAATATATTTATGTATTGGAACTACAAGTTCAACGGCAACACCTACTATTACAACGAGTCCAATTTTATATTCAACAACTTCAATTTCAGGAACAATACCATCACCTGATAACATATCAGGTGTTGCTATTCAGTTATTTGTAAATGGAATTCAAGCTGGCTCTGCAAATTCTATCGCAGGTGGAGCTTGGACTATAGGTTCATTAAACTTAAATTCTTGTGATGTTGTAACTGTAAGAGCCATTAGAACGGGAAAATGTATTTCACCAGTTTCTACTGGTGTTATTGTAAGTGGTGGGGTTTCAAGAGCTCCAACAATCACAGGAAATTATTGTTCAACTGGAGCCATAACAACTGTAACGGGAACTTCTTCTGAAGCAGTTGGAACAATAATTAGGCTTTATTCAGGTGTTTTACCAACTCGTACGTTATTAGCTCAAACGGGAACAGTACAAGCTGGAGGTGTTTGGACTGTTACAGGAGTAAGTATTGCAGCAGGAAATACCATAACCGCAACGGCAACAGCATCAGTAACACCAAGTTGTAAAACTGTAAGTGTTGAATCTAGTGGCGTTTTAGTTGCAACACCAGCGAGCAACTCTGGACTTACAATTACTACAGATCCAATTATAGAACAATCTACATCTATTTCTGGTACTGGTTCAGGTACTGATGTTATCACGCTATTTGTGGATGGTTTTCAAGTTGCAGGAGTTTCTGCTACCGTTTCAGGTGGTGTTTGGACTATTTCAGGCATTCCTACTTATGAATTGTATACAACTGGAGTTGTCACCGTAAAAGCTTCAAGCGGGGCTTCTTGCCAGTCTGCACCTTCACCCAGTAAAATTGTTCAATGTATTTCACCTTTAATAAATAAGGTTGTAAACCCAGATAGTGAGATCATATGTTCAGGTTCTTTTGTAGCAAATATTGATGTTGTAAATTCAGAAAAATTAATTATTTATCAATTATATCTTGCTGATGGTTCTACGCCAACAGGAACTTCTGTTTTAGGAAATGGCAATACTATTACATTAACAAGCGGGGTTTTAACTGCCAATACAACCTTAAGAGTTAAAGCATTTAAAATTCCTGTTGGTTCTTGCGAAGCATTTTTAACAGAAACCGTTTCAGTTACCGTAAATGCAGTACCAACATTAACTGGTGCAACACAGGCAGCAACAGTTTGTGCAGGTTCATCGGCAGTAATTAATTTAACAGGCCTACTTGCTGATAGCACATCTACTATTGCATATAGTATAAATGCAGTGGCACAAACGCCAGTTACAGGTGTAGTTGCCAATGCATCAGGAGCTGCGAGTTTTACTACCACGGCTTTAACAGGTGCAAATAATGGGCAAGTTTTACAAATAACTGGAGTAACTACCACGAGCACTACACCAAATTGCTCACAAGTTTTTACTCAAAATGTAACGTTGGCTGTAAATGCAGTTCCAATCATAGCATTATCTAGTGGCACTCAAAATCAAACAGTATGTGCAGGAACGGCAATTACAAATACCGTTTATACATTTGGTGGAAGTGCAACAAATGCTATTGTAACAAATTTACCAGCAGGTTTAACATCTGTTGTTATATAAAGTCTATTAAATATTTACAATTAAATTGGATAGATTTTTCCCTAATTGGTTTTCAGACTTGAATGTATTCATTAATTCATTGAATTTCGTTAATCTATCTTCCATTTTTTCTAAATATCTATTATGTGAAATTTTTTTTCTCATATACCACCAAATCCTTTCAACTGGATTTAAGTCTGGTGAGTATGCGGGCAAATAAACAAGCTCTATTCTATTTTTGTATTTCTCTAAAACAGGCTTTAGCCTTTTTGCGTGATGATATCTAACATTATCCATAACCACAACTACTTTTTGTTCTGGATAAAGTTTAGCGACTTTCACTAAAAATTTAAAAAATGTAACGGTATTCCCCCTATCGGCCACATCAGATATCACTATTCCTGTTTTAGGCTCAACACAGCCAAACAGGGTTTTTCTTTCTCGTTTTCTTTGTTTTTGCGCAACCGCCGGCTGTTTGCCTTTAAGACTCCATTTATGGGAAACAGACGCCGTATTTGACAGGCTTGCTTCGTCTTGAAAAACAATCACACTGCCATTATTCCTTTCTTCTTGAAGTTTTTTTTAACGCGTCCACTTTTTCGGCCCTTTCTTTTGCCTCTGGATAAAAGCCTTTGCTTTTTTGAAATGTTAATCCCATATTTTTCAATATATTATAGATTTGGGCTTTCTTGTAAACAATATTATATTGCTTGTCAATCCAATCTATCAGCAATAATCCTGTCCAAGTTGAACTATTATATTGGTAATCCTCAGGGCTCTGTTCCAAAACAACAAATTTGATTTTTTCCTTTTGCTCCTTGGTAAGCTTTGGTGGTCTTCCAGGTTTCTCTTTATCAATTAATGCCTCAACCCCTCCTTCGTTTAATTTGTTTACCCAATTGCATATGGATTTAAACGATGTTTCATAAAGATCTTCCAATTCCTTTGGCTTTTTTCCTTTGGATACCTGATAACAAGCATACAAACGAACCCCTTGTTGAAATTTCTCGTCTTTGCGCAATAACGCCTTCAGTTCTTCAGAACTATAGTTTTCTATCTTTAGTGCTACTCTACTCATAACACAAAGATAATAAAAAATAATTTGTAATTACATATTAGACTTTATATATTAAATATTTAAGATGTAGCTTACTAAAATCGAATCGTGTGGCAAACCCATTTGTTTTCTCAATCTATATCGTTTTGTTTCAACACTTCTTACAGTCATGTTCAGTAATGGTGAAATTTCTTTTGAAGTTAAATTTAAACGTAAATAAGCGCAAAAACGTAAGTCGTTCGGAGTTAAGTTTGGGTGTAATTCTTTAATCTTATCTAAAAAATATTTATCGGCATTATTAAAGGCTTCCTTAAAAACGTCCCAATCTTTTGAGTTATTTAAATTCCCATCAATTAATTTTAATACTTGTAAATTATTTGATTCCATATCATTACCTTTTAATTCATTCTTAATAGTGTTAAGTACTTCATTTTTATTTATGATACTCATAGTAGATATAGCCAATTCTCTATTTTTATTTTCAATATCTTGATTTAATTTTTCGTTTTTCATTCGAATAATTAATTGTTCACTTTCTAATTGCTTATGCCAAAGTTGTTTTTTATAATATCTTTTATTTGATTTATGAATAATTAATAAAATACCTAAAAATGAAAGGAGATAAGCTATAACCGCTAAGTTAGATAAATACCATGGTTTCAAAATTTCAAAATTGTAACTAGCAATATTTTCAGATAATTTATTCCCAATTTTTGCGCGCACTTTAAAATTATAATTACCAAATGGGAGGTTATCAAATATCAATTCAGTTTTTTCTGTCCACTCACTCCATTTATCAACATTACCATTAAGTTTATACTGATATTTAACGATTTGGTATTTATTATATTCAGGTACGCTGTAGTTAAAAGTTATTGAGTTTTGTTTATACTTAAATTCGCCTTCATCTTTTAAATTAACAGTTATGTATGTTGAGTTTTTGTTATTTATTATAACATTATCCATAATAACGGTATAGTCATTACTTTGGTCAAATGCGGCAAGATTTAGTATTATATAACCACAAGTTGTACCTATCAGGTATTCACTATTTTTAAGGTGAGAAATATTTTCGTACCCTAAAATTCCTTTTCTTAAATTTGCTGGAATTGAAACTGTATGAATATTAAATTCATTTGTTAAATCATTAATTGATACATAACTCATGTTTTCATTTGTAAAACCCCATAAATTTTGAGCTTCGTCAACAACTAATTTCCCCGATAAATAGGTTTCATTTGTAACTATTTGACTTAGGATAGAATCTTTTAAAAATTTATTAATTTTTGAATTATACCTATAAACACCTTCATCAAAACCATATAAGATATTATTTTTAAATTTTATTAGGCTAGAATGTTTTCCTAAAGGAGGTTCTAATTGCTTAGAAACCTTTATAAAGAAAGTATAGTTCTCATCAACCTTTAGCTTAAAAACCCCCTTATATTCATGATTTACAAATATTTCAGTAGCATTTAAAAATTCAAAGAATCTAACAGAATTATCAAATCCATCTATTTTATTTCTGACGCTCCATTTACCATCATTTTTAATCAATACATTAAAACCATTATAATTTCCTTGGAGCAAACCATTTTTTAAGTTTGGAATAGGCTTAAACTCCCATGTACCGGGAATGTTAGATATTTTTATGGCCTTATTCTTTTCAATTATATAAGTACCTAAATGGTGACCACAAAACAACTCATTATTAAAAACAAATAAATTCCATACTTGACCTGCAGTACCATCAATAATTTTATATGATTGTTCAGTATCTATTTTTTTATAAAACAAACCCTGATTGGTTCCTAAATAAATATATTTATTAAATACAGTAGATGCGTATACTGTCCCAAGCGAACCTCTATCATCATTAAAAATTCTAACTGGTGATTTTATGTTGATACAATTAATACCATTATCTAAACCCACCCAAATATTTTCATCTTGGTCTTCAAATAGAGATAGTGCTGTATTATTACTTAATCCATTGGTTTGGTTAATTTGATAGTCAATTATTCCTTCTTTTGTTAAATAAATAATTCCATCTGAAATGGTACCTAAAACAAAACTTTTATCCTTAAGTTGAATACTGTTAAAGACTTTCATTTTTACTAAAGCCTTATTTACTTCAATATTCCATTCCTTTGCTATATAATTTTTAAAAGTATAAAAACCTAAATTTCGAGTTTGAATAAGCAATCCATCTTCTAATGAAAAAATATTTATGATGATCCCTTTATTAAATGCTAAATCATTTGAAATTAACTTTGATTTCCCTTCTTTAAATGTGTATAGTCCTTCATGTAATACATAATAATAAATTACATTATTAATATTAAAAATTTTTGTGATTTGATTTTCAGAACTTATAGTGTTAAATTTATTTTTAATAGTATTATAAAAATATATCCTATCAAATGATTGAAAAATAACCAATTCATTATACGTTATAATATTCCAAATATGCTCGTCCTCAACCATCTTAACGTCTAGAAAAGGAACTAAAGAATTGTATTTTAACATGCCAAAATCGTCCTTTTGCCAATATCCAAATTCCATATAGCAACCTGTATAAATTCTGTCTTTAACCACATTTACAGCTCTAATAATAGTATTATTAGGAGATGGATAAATTTTCCAACGAGCTCCGTTAAATTCTAAAAGACCTTCATTATTTGCAACATAAATAATTTTATCGGGTGCTTGTGAAACCATCCAGTTCTGATTTCCACCTAAATAATCTTCAGTAGAATATTTCTCTATAGGAGGCAACTCTTGAGCTTTTACATTACAAGAAATGAAAAGAGATATAATTAAAAGAAAATTTTGAATGTACTTCATTAATTTTAAACTAAAATAGATATTATTACAATATTACAATTTTTATCAACTAGGTTCAAAATTTGTTTTAAGGCTTTAGCATATTCAATTTCTACATTTATATGCTGATAATTGATTAAAGTTAGCAATATTTAAAAATAGCTACTCGGTTATTTTTAGCAGGTGATTCATTAAAATAAATCTGAATTGGAAAAATTGAGGATGATTTCATAGTTTTTATTATTTTAGCTGAACTTTGTTAAAGACGAAAGTCAATTCAACAAAAGCATTTTGGTCATTCGGTCAATATTGTTAATCTCTAATAAGGTTGTTGACTTATTTGTTGACTATAAATATCAAATTAAATAAATTAATAGTCTAAAAAACCAAAATCCTTAAAATACACAGTATTTACAAGGATTTTGGTTTAATTGAGTACAACTCTTGTGACCCCGACAGGATTCAAACCTGTAACCGCTGGAGCCGAAATCCAGTGCGCTATTCAATTGCGCCACGAGGCCTTTAATATTATCCTAATAATTTTTTAACTACCAAGGAAATTGATTTACCATCAGATTTTCCAGCCAATTGTTTTGATGCTTCTACCATAATCGCTCCCATTTCTTTAATTGAGGTTGCTCCTACTTTTTGAATAATTTCACCAATTATAATTGTCAATTCTTCATTACTTAACTGAACAGGCAAAAACTGTGTAATAATTTCAACTTGAGCTAATTCTGGTTCTGCTAAGTCATTTCTACCTTGCTCTAAATATATCGAAGCGCTATCTTTACGCTGTTTAACTAAACGCTGTAATAAATTTATTTCCTCGACTTCGCTCAATTCTTCAGCTGCACCACTTTTTGTTTGAGCTAATAAAATTTCAGACTTGATTGCCCTTAAAGACTCTAAAGCAACTTTATCCTTAGCTCTCATTGCATCTTTAATTTTATCCATTATTTTGTTTTGTAAACTCATTTTCATTCTGTTTAGAAATGCGAAGATAAAAAAAAAGAACTCGAAAAACTTCAATTTTCAATGAAGATTTTCGAGTTAAAACTTAGAAAATAAATCTCCTGGTTTCGTCTTTGGGCAAATTTTTAATCTACATTGTCATGTAAAAATGAGTTATTAGATCTGAATTGAATTTCATCGTTTTCATCTATTTCTAAAGTTGTTCTTGAAGCAGTAATATTTGACGAGTGAAAATTATCACTTAGCTCAACACCACGTCTTTTATACGCTGGTTCCTTTTCAATCTCGTCTATGTTTTTCTTTAAATTAGTTCCGAATTTATAGTTGAATATCTTCATTTTTTCTCTTCGTTCAACTGTCTTTTCTTGCAGTTCTGCAATGGTCAAAGCTAAAGGTGTTACCTCCTTATGATCAACAACCTCATAATTATTAATATCAAAATCTGGTTCTTGTCTTAATGAAAAACGCATTTCATCTTCAATAACTGGTTTAACAACCTCTTTTTTTGTTGCATTAACCAAACTATCTTCCAAATCGGCATAATCCTCTAAAGAAAAATAAACATCATCATCAATTTTTTTAGTAGATTTTATAATTTGAGGATCAACCACTTCCGTTTTTCCTGAATTTGAATTAAAATCATTTTCACCTTCTTTTTTAGTATTTTTAACAAAAGGCAAATCAAACGTAAAGGATATTTGCTTTTCTTCTTTTATATCAAAAATTTGTTCTTCAATTTCAATTATTTCAGGCTTTACAGATGTTATAACAAAATCTTCAATTTTGTCGTAAGAAATCCGATCGTACACAACATCAATGTTTTTTATAAACTCATTTGTTGCAATTAAATTAAATTCCGATTCTACTTCTTCTTCATCCAAACTATGAACTATTTTAGAACTCGAAAATGTTTCTTCACCTAAAGGATGAATTGTTTTTTTCTCACCTGATTGAATAATTTTTTTATCCGATAAATCAAAAATTGCTTCTTGATCTGTATTTAAATTATGAATTATTTTTTTTACTTCAGTATTCGAAATTTCATGTTGCTGGTCCTTAGTAAAACCAGTTGCTACTATGGTTACAGAAATCGCATCTCCTAAAGTCTCATCTTCTCCAACACCCATTATGATGTTCACATTTGATTTTGCTTCAGTTTGAATAAAGTCGTTAATTTCGCCTATTTCATCAATGGTAATTTCTTCAGTACCAGAAACAATTAGTAATAACACGTTTTTAGCGCCTGTAATTTTATTATCATTTAATAAAGGAGAGTCTAACGCTTTAGAAATAGCTATTTCAGATCTGTTTTCACCCGAGGCAATTGCAGAACCCATAATGGCTGTTCCGCTATTAGATAGCACTGTTTTCGCATCTTTTAAGTCAATATTTTGAGTATAATGATGTGTTATAACTTCTGCAATTCCTCGAGCTGCTGTAGATAAAACCTCATCGGCTTTTGAAAAACCCGCTTTAAAGCCTAGGTTACCGTAAACTTCTCTTAATTTATTATTATTTATAACAACCAATGAATCAACATATTGGCGCATTTTATCAATACCTTTTTGAGCTTGTTCATTCCTCATTTTACCCTCAAAACTAAAAGGGATAGTAACAATTCCAATAGTCAAAATATCCATCTCTCTGGCTATTCTGGCAATTACTGGAGCTGCACCAGTACCAGTTCCCCCACCCATACCAACAGTAATAAAAATCATTTTAGAATTATGAGAAAGCATTTCCTTAATTTCTTGCTCGTTTTCTAATGCAGCGCGCTCTCCAACCTCTGGATTTGCACCAGCACCTAAGCCTTCTGTTAGTGAAATTCCTAATTGAATTTTTGAAGGAATAGGGCTATTTTGAAGCGCTTGAGCATCAGTATTACAAATCACAAAATCAACACCAACAATCCCCTGAGAATACATATGATTAACGGCATTACTACCACCTCCACCAACTCCTATAACTTTAATTACGTTTGACTGATTTTTTGGTAAATCGAATGAAATATTGTTGAAATCTGAATTGCTCATAATATATTTTTATTGGTCCTTTTCTTATTTATTTTGGTTACTCGGCATTGTCTAAAAAGTCTCTAAATTTATCTCCCCATTTATCAAATATGGATTTTTTAGGTTCTTTTTGCTTTTCTATTATTTCAGGCTCTTCTTTTATCGTGTCATTTTCTACTCTTTCGAATTTATCTTCTTTCCGAATTGGTTTTAACTTTGCTTTTGCTCTATCAATTTTATTTAAACCATTCATTAATAAACCAACTGCAGTAGCATATTGTGGACTTGACATACTTTCATCAGTATCACCCGCCAAATTTTCGTTTGGATACCCAATTCTAGTATCCATACCAGTTATATACTCAACTAATTGTTTTATATGTTTTAATTGAGCTCCTCCACCAGTCAAAACAATACCCGCAATTAA
Source organism: Lutibacter sp. (assembly GCF_030692605.1). Classification (GTDB taxonomy): domain Bacteria; phylum Bacteroidota; class Bacteroidia; order Flavobacteriales; family Flavobacteriaceae; genus Lutibacter. Next base: position 118,644 of record NZ_JAUYUD010000085.1, on the reverse strand, counting down.
CTTTTTCTTAGACTCCTCGTGTCCGTAATTTTTTATTTCTACATACACTTGTTCAATAATTTCTACTACGCGTGCATGAATAATTTTTGAAAGGTTTTTAAGGGTAATTTCTTTAGGATCTCTTCCTCTTAATCCAGGAATAGAAACAATTTCATTATCCTTATTTTCACCAGGCCACGCAGACCCGAACTTAGTTTTTAATAACTCCGCTTGTTTTTCAATAATAGAACAACCTTCTTTAATATCCTCAGTAATTACATTTCCGCCAAAAGGAATAACTGCAGTATGACGAATGATTCCATTTTTAAAAATAGCTAAATCGGTAGTTCCTCCACCGATATCAATCAACGCAACACCAGCTTCTTTTTCTTCATTACTTAGAACTGCTTCTGCTGAGGCTAAAGGTTCCAAAGTAATACCTGCTAAATCCAATCCAGCACTTTTTATGCATCTCCCAATATTTCTTATTGACGAAATTTGACCTACTACCACATGAAAATTTGCTTCAAGTCTGCCACCGTACATTCCAACTGGCTCAGTTATTTCTGCTTGTCCATCAACTTTAAATTCTTGCGGCAATACATGAATTATTTCTTCTCCGGGTAACATTACCAATTTATAAACCTGTTTTTCAAGTTTTTCAATATCATCATCATTTATTACCTCTTCAGAATTAGGTCTGGTAATGTAATCACTATGTTGTAAACTTCTAATATGTTGCCCTGCAATACCAACAATAGCGTCTGTAATTTTAATTCCAGAAACAGCAATTGCTTCATCTACAGCAAGTTGTATAGATTGTATTGTTTGTGTTATGTTATTTACAACACCTCTATGCACACCTAGGCTCTTTGCTTTTCCTATTCCAAGCAATTCTATTTTCCCATATTCATTTTTTCGACCAATCATTGCAACAATTTTTGTTGTTCCAATGTCTAATCCAACTGCTATATCATTCTGTTCCATATTCTTCTACTTTTGTACAAATCACTTGATTTTTATAATTCAAGTTTATTAAACTATAATTTCCAATAGATCCATCTCGTAATGCTTTGTTAAAAAACGAATTCAAATTTTTTAATTTATGTTTAATTTCTTCTATTTTTCCAAAAATTATAATTTGATCTCCTATTCTTGTCCTCAAATTATAGGTTCCATCTTCCATTTTTTGAATATCAATAATCATTTCATTTAAAAAATAATCATTCCTTATTTCAGTTACCAAAAGATGAATTTTTTTCAAATCTTTGGGTGCAATTTCTCCTGAAATTATCAACACACGTTCAGTATGTAATTCAGATAACGGCATCCTTTCTCCCTGCCTATCAATATAATAACTACCACTACTTAAAACAACTCTTGCAACTGGGGTTCGTTGCCTAACTTTAGCTCTCAATTCACCGTTTATTGTTAAAAAAACAGTGGCATCTTCTACCATAGGATGTGCCAGTATATTTGCCTCGAGCTTTTGTAAATCTATAACAGATTTTTCTTTATTTCTAACGGTCTTGCCATTTTGTATTAACAATTTATTAACTATTTGATAATTCATAAAAAGATTATTTCCCTTCTCAAATTCTATTATAACATCGGTTACTTTAAGCGTACTATTTCTTTGATTTGAGAAGCCTACAAGAAAGACTACCAAACCTAATAATAAAACACCTTTTATGTATAACCAGTTAATTTTCATTCAATAATTTGTTTTTAATTTCTGAAACCATTTCACCAATATCACCAGCACCAATCATCACAACCACTTCTGGATTTAACATTTTTAAATTCTTATATAAATTTTCTTTTGATGAAATTTGTTTATTCCTATTTTTAACTTTACTTAACAACCATTCTGAAGTAACTCCTTTAATTGGTAATTCTCTTGCTGGGTAAATATCCAAAAGAATTAAATAGTCAAATTGTGATAATGCCTCGGCAAAATCTTCAACAAAATCTCTTGTTCTACTAAATAAATGGGGTTGAAAAATTCCAATATTCTTTTTATTGGGATACATTTCTTTAACAGCATCGCATACTGCATTTATTTCTGTTGGATGATGTGCATAATCATCTATTAAAACTAAATTTTTTGTATTAATTTTATATGAAAACCTTCGTTTAACTCCTTTAAATGTTAGTAAAGCTTTAGCAATGACTGGGAGCGAAACTCCATAACTATTTGCCATTGCTAAAGCCGCAACCGTATTTAGCACATTATGTTTTCCTGGTAATTGAATTTTAATATCCGTTATATATTCTGTAGGTGTTTTTACATCAAAAATGTAAGTTCCATTTACAATTCTTAAATTTCTTGCATCAAAATCAGCATCTTCATTAATTCCATAGGTAATTCCCTTTAATGGTAATCCTTTTTTAATTATTAAAATATCTGAGACTTTTGATGCAAATTCTTTAAAAGATTTTTCCAATTCGCTAGCTTCACCGTAAATATCCAAGTGGTCTGCATCCATTGAAGTAATGCATGCGATATTAGGTGATAATCTTAAAAAAGAACGATCAAACTCATCAGCTTCCACCACAGAAATCTCATCGCCTCCAATTATTAAATTCGAATTATAATTTTCTGAAATTCCACCTAAAAAAGAAGTAGCCTTTAACCCTGCTTCGTGAACAATATGCCCCAATATTGTAGAAGTTGTAGTTTTACCATGGGTTCCTGCAACAGCCATGCAGAAGGTGTTTTTAGTAATCTCTCCTAAAATTTCTGATCGCTTTAAAACATTAAAATTAGCTTCAAAAAAATAATTTAATTCGATATGATTTTTAGGAATTGCCGGAGTATAAATTATTAATGTGTTTAATTTGTTTTTGAATTCAAGAGGAATATTGTCAATCGCATCTTCAAAATGAATTAAAATACCAATTTCACTTAACGCTTGAGTAATATCTGTTGACACTTTATCATAGCCAGCAACATTTTTCCCGCTGGTTTTGAAATAAGTTGCCAAGGCACTCATTCCAATCCCGCCAATACCAACGAAATATATGTTCTTTATGTCTTCTAACTTCAACATATCACTTACTAATTAATTTTTCAATTTCAGACACTATCGTTTTTGTTGCATTGGGCAATGCTAATTTTACAATGTTTTTACTTAATGTTTCTTGTAATTCTGAATTTTTAAAAAGTTCTTTTGTAATACTTTCGAATCTATTTAATTCTGATTCTTTTAATAACAATGCGGCATTTTTTGAAACCACTGCTAAAGCATTTTTGGTTTGATGATCTTCAGCTACATTTGGCGATGGAATAAACAAAACCGGTTTACCCACGATGCACAGTTCTGAAATTGAACTTGCTCCTGCTCTGCTTATAATAAAATCTGCGGCAGCATAGGTTAAATCCATTTTTGATAAAAAATCGAAAACCTGAACTCCTGGCATATCACCATATTTTTTATAATCGTTGTAATACAATTTACCTGTTTGCCAAATCACCTGAATTTCACTATCAACAATCCAATCAATATGTTCTTCAATTAATTTATTAATGGCTCTTGCACCTAAACTTCCACCAAGAATTAATAAGGTTTTTTTTGAAGCGTTTAATTTAAAAAAATCGACAGCTTCATCTCTTTTTGAAGCCACATTTAATAAATCTTGTCGAACAGGATTTCCAGATTTAATTATTTTCGCTGATGGAAAAAATTTATCTAAACCATCATACGCAACACATATTTTATCAACTCTATTTGCTAATAATTTATTAGTTAACCCTGGATATGAATTTTGCTCTTGAATTAATGTTCTTTTGCCCATTAAACTAGCTACAAATAAAGTTGCGCCACTTGCAAAACCACCTGTACCTATAACTACATTTGGTTTAAACTTTCGAATTATTTTAAATGCATTGAATAAACTGCTTAGTAATTTAAAAGGGAAAATTAAATTGTTTAGCGATAGTTTTCTTTCAATACCTGAAATCCATAATCCTTTAATTTCATAGCCAGCTTGAGGGACTTTCTCCATTTCCATTCTATCTTTTGCACCTACAAACAAAAAATTAGCAGAAGATTTTTTTTTCTTCAACTCATTTGCAATGGCAATTGCAGGATATATATGCCCACCGGTGCCACCTCCACTTAATATGATGTTAACCGATTGCTTCATGTAAAATATCTAAAGGATTTTCTTCATCTGTTTTAGTTGGTGCAGCTATTTTTTCTGAAGTTACACTCAAAATTATTCCCAATGCCATGCATGTCATCCAAATGGATGTTCCTCCACTGCTTATTAAAGGCAATGTTTGACCTGTAACTAAGCCAAAATCAACAGCCACTAGCATATTAATAATTGCCTGAAAAACAATGGGGATTCCAACACCTATAATTAAAAGGGTTGCAAATATAGATGTTGCTTTTTTTGCAGCAATTAAAATTCTTAGCAATAATAAAAAATACAATAATATAACCATTGACGCTCCTATTAGGCCGTATTCCTCAACTATAATAGCAAAAATAAAATCGGATGTAGATTGAGGTAAAAAGTTTTTTTGAACACTTTTCCCAGGGCCTCTTCCATATAAACCTCCAGTTGCAATAGCAATTTTCGCTTTTTCAATTTGATACCCTTCTACGGCATTTTTATCAGTTAAACTTTCAATTCTATTGCCCCATGTGTCAACCCTATTTGGCATTGCATCAGGAAATGCTTTAGCAATTAAAATAAATAAAAACAACATTACTACGGCTATCCCAACAATAACTCCTATATATCTTTTTGGATAACCACCAATAAAACATAACAGCAAAATCATTAAAAATAAAATAGCTGTTGTCGAAAAATTAGCTGGTAAAATTAATAAAAGTGTAATTGCAATTGGCAACCATAATTGCCAAAAACTTTGCGAAAATGTAATATCGTTTTCCTTGTTTTTAGCCAAATATCTGGCTACATATATCATTAAAACCAGCCCTGCTAGAGTTGATGTTTGAAACCCAATTCCAATTATTGGTATTTCAAGCCATCTACTAGCATTAGAACCACCAATAGTAGTTCCTTGCGATAGTGTGAAAATTAAAAGTATAATCACAAATGGAAACATGATTATAGAACCTCCACTAAAATATCTAAACGGAATTTTATGAACTCCATAAATTATTAAAAACCCTAAAAAAAGTAATATAAAATGTTTAAATAGATGGAAAATTGGAGTCCCATTATTAGAAACATAAACCAAATTGGTGCTTGCACTGTAAACTGGTAAAAACGACAATAATGCCATTACCGTTACAATAGCCCAAATGGCTCTATCGCCTTCAATATTTTTAAGGAATTCCTTCATTTTTTTATAATTCTCTTACGGCTTGTTTAAATTTATTCCCTCTATCTTCATAATTATCAAACAAATCAAAACTTGCACAGGCAGGAGACAACAATACTGTGTCGCCCTTTTCGGCAATTTTATATGCAACTTTTACAGCTTCTTCTGCACCTGCAGTTTCAACAATTAAGTCAATCACATTACAAAATGTTTGAACAATTTTTTGATTATCTAGACCCAAGCATACAATCGCTTTTACTTTTTCTCTAACCAATGGCATTAACTCCAAGTAGTCATTTCCTTTATCAACACCACCTACGATCCAAACTGTAGGAGTTTGCATACTATCTAAAGCATAAAAAGTTGCATTAACATTGGTTGCTTTAGAATCATTTATGTATTGAACTCCATTTATTTTTAGAACTGATTCCAGTCGGTGTTCTGCCCCTTCAAAATCTTCTAGACTCTCTCTAATGGTGTCTTTTCTAACTCTTAATAAAGAAGCGGTCATGGCGGCCGCCATTGCGTTTTTTGTATTGTGATTCCCTTTTAATGCTAAAGTTGAAATACTCATTATGGTTTCTTCTGTTTTATATTTTAGTACTATTTCATTATTTCTTAAAAATGCTCCTTGTGTTAATTCATTTTTTAATGAAAAAGGAAGCAAGATTGCTTTTACTTTATTTTTATTTAACCAATTTGTAATTACCTCATCATCAAAATCATAAATTAAAAAATCATTTTCAGTTTGATTTCTTGTAATCAAAAATTTTGAATTAATGTAATTCTCAAAATTGTAATTATACCTATCCAAATGATCTGGAGTAATATTGGTAATTATTGCAATATGAGGTCTAAAATTTATAATTCCATCTAATTGAAAACTGCTTATTTCCAATACATGAATGTCAAATTTTTCTTGAGCAACCTGTTGCGCAAAACTTATCCCAATATTCCCACCCATTCCTACATTTAAATCTCCTTTTTTAAGAAGGTGATTTATTAACATGGTTGTGGTTGTTTTTCCGTTTGACCCTGTAATTCCAACAATGCAACCATCGGTATAATTTGAAGCAAATTCAATTTCAGAAATTACTGGTATTCCATGTTCTTTTAATTTTATAATTAATGGAACTGTATCAGGAATACCTGGACTTTTCATAATAATTTCAGCTTCAAACAATTTAGATTCGGTATGACCACCTTCTTCAAATTGAATTTCATTATTTAAAAGAACTTCTTTATATTTTTGTGAAATTGTTCCTTTATCTGAAACAAAAACGTTGTACCCTTTTTCTTTTCCCAATAATGCTGTTCCAACTCCACTTTCTCCAGCACCTAAAACAACAAGTTGCTTTAAATTACGATTGACGATTGACGATTGACGGTTACTTTCGCTTTCCATTATCAATTATCATTTTTGTTTCGAATTGTTTTAATTGAAGCCACAACAATGGATACTAATTCATTAGCTTCTACATGTAATCGCTTTATTTCATCATGATTCACTTCACTTATTTCTAAAAATATTTCTAAAAAAAACATGCTTTCATCTGCTTCTTCCTCAACAATCTTCAACTTATTTATAAAATCGGCATTTGATTTAGCCCTGCAAGCTGCTCTGTAATTTGCGCCAACAGAACTTGAACACCTTATTAATTGTCTGCAAAAAGCATCATAATCCCTAGATACTGTATAATTCTTAGACAACTTCCAGCAATCAATTGCAAATCTTTTTGTTCTATTTTTTAATAATTCTTTCATTTATTTAACAAATCGTAATTCGTTAATCATAATTCAAAATTCTAATATTATCGTAACTTTAAGGTTACTATTGTTAACACTGCCAGCATTATTCCAACAATCCAAAATCGAGTTACTATTTTGCTTTCATGATATCCTACTTTTTGATAATGATGATGCAATGGCGACATTTTAAAAATTCTTCTCCCTTCACCAAATCTTTTTCTTGTGTATTTAAACCAAAGCACTTGAATCATAACCGATAAAGTTTCTATAAAAAATACACCTGCTAAAATTGGAATTAATAATTCTTTTCGTACCGAAATTGCCAAAACAGCAATGATGCCGCCAATGGTTAAACTTCCTGTATCTCCCATAAACACTTGAGCTGGATAAGTATTATACCATAAAAAACCAACCAATGCGCCCACAAATGCAGCAATAAAAACAGTCATTTCACCAGAATTGGGTATATACATTACATCTAAATAATTCGCAAAAATAATATTACCAGAAACCCAGGCTAAAATTCCTAAGGTGAGCACAATAATTGAAGATGTACCTGCTGCTAATCCATCAATTCCATCGGTTAAATTTGCTCCGTTTGAAACAGCAGTTATAATAAATGTTACAACAATTATAAAAAGTATCCAAGAATATTCTTTAAGACCCTTGCCAAATAATTCCATTGCCTCTGCATATTCGAACTCGTTATTTTTAACAAAAGGAATGGTTGTTTTTGTCGATTTTTTTGCTTCACCAAATAGAATTGGCGTTCCATCTTGGGTTATATATTGATATTTTACTGGAAGTTTTTCTTTCAAAGTTACACTCGGATGAAAGTAAAGCATACTTCCAACAAATATTCCTAAAGTTATTTGCCCTAAAATTTTAAATCTTCCTTTTAACCCAGCTTTATTATTTCTAAATATTTTAATATAATCATCAATAAAACCAATAATTCCCATCCATATGGTAGTTACAATTAATATAATTATATAAATATTATCTAAGATTGCAAATAATAATACTGGAATTAAGGTTGATAAAATAATAATAATTCCCCCCATTGTTGGGGTTCCAGATTTTTCAGTTTGTCCAGCCAACCCTAAATCACGCACCGTTTCTCCAACCTGTTGATCACGTAAATAATTTATTATTCGTTTTCCATAAATGGTTGAAATTAACAAGGATACTATAAATGCCGAAGCAGACCTAAAAGAAATGTACTGAAATAAACCAGCTCCTAAAAAGTCGTATTCTGCTTCTAAAAAATCGAATAAATAATATAACATAGGTTTTGGTTATTTCTTATAATAATTTTGTAACTATTTCGAAATCATCAAAATGACTTCTTATCCCTTTTATTTCCTGATATGTTTCGTGCCCTTTTCCAGCGATTAAAATAATATCTCCTTTTTGAGCCAATTTAACTGCAGTTTTTATTGCTTGTTCACGATCTAAAATTGCAAGTGTTTTATAATTATGAATTGGTTCAACACCTGTAATTATTTCATTCAGAATTGCTTGAGGATCTTCACTTCTTGGATTGTCTGATGTAACTATTACTTGAGAACTCAATTGAGAAGCTATACGTCCCATAACAGGACGTTTAGCTTTATCTCTATCTCCACCGCATCCCACAACGGTTATAATTTGTTCATTTCCTTTTTTAATATCATTTATAGTTTCCAATACATTTTTTAAGGCATCGGGAGTATGTGCATAATCTACAATTGCGGTAATTTTATTTTCTGAAACAACAAATTGAAACCTACCATCCACACTTTCCAACTCACTCAAATACCTTAACGTCTCGTTAGTTTCCAATCCTAATAATTTTGCCACACCAAAAACTGCTAACAAATTATAAGCATTAAAACTTCCAATTAATTTTACCCAAACTTCATTATCATTTATAGTTAGCAGTAAACCAGAAAACCCATTCTCTATAATTTTGGCTTTAAATGAAGCCATTGTTTTAAGAGCGTATGTCATTTTTGAGGCGTTGGTATTTTGAATCATTACCAACCCATTTTTATCATCGATATTGGTTAAAGAAAAAGCTGATTTTGGTAGTGAATCAAAAAAAGATTTCTTTACATCTCTATATTCTGCAAAAGTGTTATGATAATCTAAATGGTCGTGTGTTAAATTGGTAAACACGCCTCCTTCAAAATGCAAACCTTCAGTCCTTTTTTGATGTATGCCGTGTGAACTTACTTCCATAAAACAAAATGAAACTCCAGCTAGTACCATCTCATTTAAATAATAATTTATTGCAACTGAATTTGGTGTTGTATGTGTGGCATCATACTGTTTATTAGCCACCATAATTTTAACCGTTGAAAGTAATCCTGCTTTGTAACCTGCTTTTTGAAACAAATTATAGCAAAGCGTCGCAATGGTAGTTTTACCATTTGTTCCAGTGACTCCTATTAATTTTAACTTAGACGAAGGGTTATCGTAAAAATTAGAAGCCATTACAGCCAAAGCTAAATTAGAGTCTTCAACCTGAATATAGGTGATGTTAGGGTTAATTTGTGCTGGTAATAATTCACAAACAATTGCAGTTGCTCCTAATTTTATGGCCTGTTCAATAAAAAAATGACCATCAAAATTCAACCCTTTTTGAGCAACAAATAAATTGTTTTCTTTGATTTTTCTTGAATCAAAAACAATAGCATTTACCCGTTTATTGGTATTTCCAATAACAGCGGTTATTTTAACCTTGTAAATAATGTCTTTAATTAAATTCACTTATGATAATTTTAAAATAATGGTTACTCCTTTCGCAATAGAATCACCTGGTTTTATCGATTGTTCTCTTACCTTACCCATTCCTTCGTAAGTAACTTTTAAGCCCATATTCTCCAATAAAGGAATGGCGTCCATTGCCGCCATTCCTAGTACATTTGGGATTGACTTATTTTCGTTATTAGAAATGGTATAGTAAGAATTAAAGTTTTTCTGAATTTGTTTGAATTTTGGCATTTTATTACCAACTTTACTAAGTACACTATTAGAAGTGTAAATTTTTTGGGCAATATCTTTAAATACAGGTCCTGACACATCGGCACCATAATATCCCGTTTGCACTTTAGGTTTATGAATAACAACTATGCAGGAATATTTTGGATTATCTGCTGGGAAATAACCTGTAAATGATGAAATGTATTTTTTATTCTCATTCCAATCTTCTTTCCAATACTCTGTTCTGGCAGTTCCTGTTTTTCCTGCCATTGAGAAATTCGGATTATACAATTTTTGACCTGTGCCGTGTACAACTACATTTTTCAATACCTCGCGTACTTTCGCCAACGTTTCTTTAGAAGCAATTGCTGGATTTATAATTTCTTTTTCAAAATGAATTACTGAATTATCTCTTGATCTAATTTCTTTAACAAAACGAGGTCTTACCATTTCTCCATTATTAGCAATTGCATTATAAAAAGTTAAAATTTGAAGTGGCGTTAAGCTTAAATTGTATCCGTATGAAATTGAAGGTAACGCATTTTTACTCCATTTTTTTTCTCCCGGTGCAGGTATTTCTGGAACACCTTCTCCTTTTATAGGCAATCCTAATTGATCGTTTAAATTCATTCCTTTTAATATGTTGATGAATTTATTTGGGTCTTTTCCGAAATTTTCTTCAATTAATCTAGCAAATCCAATATTTGATGAAACTTCTAGTGCTCTGGCAGCTGAAATTTTGCCATAGCCACCTCTTCGTGAATCATTTATAAATCTACCGTACAACCTATATTTCCCTCCTTCAGTATCTACAACGGTATTCGTATCAATAGCTTTTGATTCTAAAGCGGCAACAAATGACATTACTTTAAAAGCAGAACCTGGCTCGTGAGATTCTCCAACCGCATAATTTAACCGTTCGTAATATTTTCCATCATCATTTTTTCCCAAATTTGAAATTGCTTTAATTTCACCTGTTTTAGTTTCCATAACAACCACACAACCGTGATCTGCTTCATAAAACTCTAACTGTCTTAATAATGAATGATGGGCAATATCTTGGATATTTACATCAATTGTAGTAACAATATCTTTTCCATCAATTGGTTCTTTTTCATTGGTATCATTAATTGGTTTCCATTGGTTTTGAGTTATTTTTTGTTTCATTCTCCAACCATTTTTACCATTTAGATAATCTTTGTATGCACCTTCTATACCCGGAGCTCCTCTATAATCATCATACCCAATAGTTCGTTCAGCAACTTTCCCTAAAGGATGTGCTCTGACCGTTGATTGCTCGGCAATAAAACCTCCTTTATACATTCCTAAATTAAAAATTGGAAATTTTCGAACTTTTAAATAATCATTATGTCCTAATTTTCTAACAATAAATAAGTACCTGTTTTTATTTGTTCTTGCCTTTCTAATTTTAGTTTCCCAATGTGTTACAGAATTTCCAAACATTTTAGATAATTCTATGGATAGCTTATTTATATTTTTTTCAAAATATTCTGAGTCAATAGTATAGGCATCCATTCTAATTTCATATTGAGACATAGAAGTGGCTAACAAACTGCCGTCAGCCGAAAATACATTCCCTCTATTCGCAAAAATAGTGTCGTTTCTTAATGTATTTTCTTCAGATAATTTTCTATACTTATCACCATCAACATATTGAATATCAGTTAACCTAACAATAATCGCCAGTAACATTAATGTCATAATTGTAAATACAACATACAATTTGTTCAATATGCTCTTTTTTGTAATAGCCAATTATTTTTTGTTTTTTGATGTTACTGTTATTAACTGAGGTGGTGTTTCACTAGGCTTTAATTCTAAATCAACCACTTTTTCTTTAATTGCAGATTCTAATTTTAGCTTCATTGCAATCGATCTGGTGTCAACAAACTCTGCTCTTAATTCTTTAATTTCTTTATTTAATTTGGTAATCTCCATAACCTTTTTATCTGAACTATGAGAACTGGCAATCATTAAAAGCATTAAACCCACTATAAAAAAAATGAACCTCCAATTTTGCAACGAGTCTTCATTTATTAAAAAGTTACCTTTTAATAGATCGAATATGTTTTTTTTAAAAGCCATTATAAACTGAGTGTTGCAATTCGTAACTTAGCACTTCGTGATCTATTATTCTCTTTAATTTCAGCTGGTTTTGGAGTAATTAAGGAACCTACTTTTTTTAGTGGAACTTGAAAATTACCATACATATCTTTTACAGGTTCCCCTTCAAACAACCCATCTCTAATAAACCGTTTTACTAACCTATCTTCTAATGAATGATAGGAAATCACACTAAGTCTCCCACTTTTTGTAAGCAAGTCTGGAGTTTGAAGTAAAAATTCTTTCAAGGCAGTTATTTCTTCATTAACCTCAATTCTAATTGCTTGAAATATTTGGGCTAAAATTTTATGTTCAACTTTTTTTGGAACAAATTCGGCCAAAACCTGTTTTAATTCAAAACTTGTAGTAATTAGATTGGTAGCTCTGCTAGCTACTATTTTTTTTGCAATGGCTTTTGCATTGCGAAGTTCACCATATTGAAAAAGCAATGAACTGATTTTATCTTCCTCATATTTATTTACTACATCAAAAGCAGAAATTTTACTTGCTTTACTCATTCTCATATCTAACTTAGCATCAAATCTTGTAGAAAAACCTCTATCCGCTTCATCAAATTGATGGGAAGAAACCCCTAAATCGGCAAAAATACCATCTACTTTTGTAACGCCGTAAAACTTTAAAAATCTTTTTATGAATCTGAAATTTTGTTGAATTAAAACAAACCTTTCATCGTTAATGCTATTTTGTTGAGCGTCTTCATCTTGATCAAATGCAAATAATTTTCCTTTTTCTCCTAATCTTTTTAAAATCTCTTTGGAATGCCCACCGCCGCCAAAAGTAACATCCACATATATGCCATCTGGTTTTATGTTTAAAGCATCAACGCTTTCTGTCAATAAAACTGGATTATGATATTCCATTCTCATCTTCTTTTACATTTCCCATAACATCTTCAGCAAGTGCCTCAAACTCGCTTGGGTCACCATCAATTGCTTTTTCGTAATTATCTTTATCCCAAATTTCTATTATATTAACTGCCGCATTCAAAACAATATTTTTTGAAACGTTTGCAAAACTTTGTAAATCTTTCGGGATTAAAAGTCGCCCTGAGGCATCCAATTCAACAATTTTTACACCTGCCGTAAACCTTCTAATAAAGTCGTTATTCTTTTTAATAAATCTGTTTAACTTATTTACTTTAGTCATTAAAATATTCCATTCAGCCATTGGATACAACTCCAAACATGGCTGAAAAACAGCACGTTTCAAAACAAAACCATCTTGTAACATTGGGGCAAGTTGTTTTTTTAAAGCACCCGAAAGCACTAAACGCCCTTTGGCATCAGCTTTACATTCATATGTCCCAATTAGATTTACCATTATTTATTTGTGAGTATTCAAAAATATAAATTTTTTCCCACAATTTACCACTTTACCCCACTTTGTTGATAACTTTTACACATTTATCCATTTTTAGGATAAGAAATTGGAAAACAACTTAATAAACCGTATTATGCAGGCTACTTAATAAAAAAAGTATTTTTTAGAAAAAAAGATTACATTTGTGACATAGCTTAAAACTTTAGATTTAATGAGCAATCAACTTATAACAGAAGGAAAATTTAGTTATATAGAAGCAGGAGAAGGTCAACCAATTATAGTGTTACATGGCCTTATGGGCACCTTAAGTAATTTTGAAGGTGTGTTTAACTATTTTTCTCAAAATGGTTATAAAGTTCTAATTCCTGAGTTACCCATTTACACTTTACCCATTCTTAAAACTAATGTAAAAAACCTGTCGAAATTCTTAAAAGAATTTATGAAGTTTAAAAAGATTGACAATGTTATTTTGTTGGGAAATTCTTTAGGTGGGCATGTAGGTTTATATTTCACCAAAATGAATTTAAAAAATGTGTCTGGTCTTGTTTTAGCAGGAAGTTCTGGTCTATATGAAAAATCAATGGGAGATACCTACCCAAAAAGAGGTGATTATGAGTACATTAAAGCAAAAACTCAAAACGTATTTTTCCGCCCAGAGGTTGCTACAAAAGAAGTTATTGACGAAATTTATGCCGCGGTAAACGACAGGCATAGGGCTATCAGAATTTTGGCAATCGCTAAAAGTGCTATAAGACACAATATGGCGAAAGATTTACCAAAAATGGATACTCCTGCTTGTGTTATTTGGGGTAAACAAGATACCGTTACTCCTCCAGAAGTAGCTATCGATTTTGCAAAATTATTACCTGATGCAGACTTATTTTGGATGGATGAATGTGGACATGCCCCAATGATGGAACTCCCAGATGATTTCAATCATATTTTACATAACTGGCTGAAAAAAAGAAAATTATAATATTATGAAGGTTACTTCGGCCGATTTTGTTATTAGCAATTCTGATGTGACCAAATGTCCAAAAGAACAATTACCAGAGTATGCTTTTATTGGACGTTCCAATGTTGGCAAGTCGTCTTTGATAAATATGATTACAAACCATAGCAAACTCGCAAAGATATCTGGTAAGCCTGGAAAAACACAACTAATTAATCATTTTAAAATCAATAATAATTGGTTTTTAGTCGATTTACCTGGCTATGGCTACGCTAAAGTTTCAAAATCTACTAAAGAAACATTTCAAAGCTTTATCAAACTTTATTTTTTGCAGCGAGAGCAACTGATTTGTACTTTTGTTTTATTAGATTCAAGATTAGAACCTCAGAAAATTGATTTAGAATTTATGCAGTTTTTAGGTGAAAATGAAATCCCGTTTTGCATAATTTTTACAAAAGCCGACAAGTTAAAATTATCTCAGTTAAATAGAAATATTCAGGTTTATAGTAAAATTATGACCCAAACACTTTGGGAAACTATGCCTCAACACTTTGTGTCATCATCAACCCAGGCAACTGGAAGAGAAGAAATACTTGAGTTTATTGATAACATCAATCAAGAAGTAGGAAAAAAGAACTAAAATGCCTTCTACCAAAAACAATTTAAACATTTTATTTGAAGACAATCACTTCCTTATTATTAATAAACAATCAGGTGATATTATTCAAGGTGATAAAACCGGTGATACACCATTAAGTGAAATTGTTAAAACATACATCAAAGAAAAATACAACAAGCCTGGCGCTGTTTTTTTGGGTGTAGTTCACAGACTTGACAGACCTACAACCGGCGTTGTTGTTTTCGCCAGAACATCAAAATCTTTAGAGCGCTTTAACAAAATGCTACGCGAAAAAAAAGTTGATAAAACCTATTGGGCTGTTGTTAAAAATAAACCTAACAAAGAAGAAGACACTCTTGTTGGATATTTGAAGAAAAATCCTAAAAACAATAAATCTACATCATATAGTACAGAAATTGAAGGCAGTAAAAAATCAATTCTTCATTATAAACTTCTCAAGTCTTTAGAAAATTATCATTTGTTAGAAGTTGATTTGGAAACAGGTCGCCACCATCAAATTAGGTGTCAGTTAGCAGCTATTGGCTCACCAATTAAAGGCGATTTAAAATATGGTTTTGACCGAAGCAACAAAGATGCAAGTATTCATTTACACGCTCGTAAAATTGAATTTATTCACCCAGTAACAAATGAAAAAATAGCCTTAATTGCACCAACTCCAGATGATATAATTTGGGATGCTTGTAATTAATTAAAAATTAATGATGAAAAATTAATAATTGATTGTTCTGAATTTCCAAAAGTACAGCTCTGCAAAGTCTCCCGACTTTGCAGCTTATATCGTGGCTTCGCAGTGTGGTGTTCTTAGTGTTCAGTTCCCAGTAAAATCTAAAATACTAAGAATCTAAAAATCAAAATCAGCGTTTCGAAGTCGGAAGACTTCGCAGAGCGGCCAATAGGCAGATAGGCAATAGCCGATTTCAAAATTGTCAATTATCAATTGTCAATTGTTATTATGCCTTATTTTTCTTGTTTACGATTTCATCCAAACATAAATTACCCAAACTTCCTTTATGCGTGTGCACCACTTTTTTGTCAGGATTAAAAGTGCCTTCATTAATGCTTTTTCCAACTATTTTATAAGCATCTCTAAACGGAACACCAGTTTGAACTAACTTATTAACCTCCTCAACACTAAACAAATACAAGTATTTTTCTTCCTCAATAATATCAGTCCTTACACGAATATTTTTTAATGAATATGTTAACATTTCTAAACATGATTTTAAGGTTGAAAACGAAGGAATTAAACCTTCTTTCAACAATTGTAAATCTCTGTGGTAACCACTTGGTAAGTTGTTTGTAATTAACGTAAACTCGAAAGGAAGTGCTTGTAATTTGTTACATTTCCCTCTAATTAATTCAAAAACATCTGGATTTTTTTTATGAGGCATAATACTTGAACCTGTTGTTAATTCATCTGGAAATGAAATAAAACTAAAATTCTGGCTCATATATAAACAAATATCCATACTCATTTTCGATAAAGTACTCGCAACAGAACTTATAGCAAACGCAACTGATTTCTCTAATTTCCCTCTACCCATTTGAGCAGCCACCGAATTAAACTTTAAGGTTTTAAAACCTAATTCTTTGGTTGTAAAATCCCTATCAATTGGAAATGAACTACCATAACCAGCAGCAGAACCTAACGGATTTTGATCTGCAACTTTATAAGCAGCTTTTAAAAAATAAATATCATCAATCAACGTTTCGGCGTAGGCAGAAAACCACAATCCAAACGATGATGGCATCGCCACTTGCAAATGCGTATAACCTGGCAATAATACATTTTTATACTGTTCAGCCAATAAAATTAACAAGTCAAATAACGCATCAACTTCACCATTTATTTCAGTTAAAGCATCTTTAATATATAAATGAACATCTACCAAAACCTGATCGTTTCTTGACCGCGCCGTATGAATTTTTTTTCCTATATCACCTAACTTTTCTGTTAATAAAAACTCCACTTTAGAATGTACATCTTCAAAAGAATCTTCAATTATGAAATTTCCTTCTTCAATAGTTTTTAAAATTGATTCTAAAACTATTTCTAGTGATTTTAATTCTTCAGCAGTTAATAATCCCATGCTGTGCAACATTTTTGCGTGTGCAACATTTCCAATAACATCGTATTTTGCTAAAATTAAATCGAGTTCTCTGTCGTTACCAACAGTGAATAAATCTATTTTTTTGTCGGTTGAAAATCCTTTATCCCAAAGTTTCATAATTATTGTTTTTTGTCATTCTGAATGAAATGAAGAATCTCAATATTAACTATGAGATATTTCGACTACACTCAATATGACATTAATTTTACACTATTTCATTTAATATTTTAATATACAAATCTACTCCTTCTTCAATTTCTTTAATGTAAATAAATTCATCAGCAGTATGCGAACGTAAACTTTGTCCAGGCCCTAATTTTAAAGAAGGACAACTTAAAACCGATTGGTCAGAAAGTGTTGGCGAACCATATGTTTCTCTTCCTAATTTAATACCCGCTTGTACAATTGGATGATTTTTTGGTATGGATGAAGAATTTAATCGAAGTGACCTTGCTACTACTTCCGATTTTACATTTGATTGTATAATTTCCAAAACCTCCTCATTGTTATATGCATTTGTTACTCTAACATCCACAACATATTTACAACTTGCAGGTATTACATTATGTTGGTTCCCTGCTTCAATTTGAGTAACCGTCATTTTAACTTTCCCTAAGGTTTCAGAATGTTTTGGAAATTCGTATGTTTGAAACCAATTAATATCCTCAATGGCATTATAGATAGAATTATCGCCCATTCCGTGTGCTGCATGACACGAAGTTCCTTTTGCTTCACAATCTAACACCAACAACCCTTTTTCCGCGATGGCTAATTGCATTAGTGTTGGCTCACCAATAATAGCAAAATCTATTGGTGGAATAATGTCTAACATACTATTTAATCCGTTTTGACCAGAACTTTCCTCTTCTGCAGAAGCTACTATAACAAAATTATATTTTAAACCACTTCTATCATAAAAATAAGTAAATGTTGCTAACAATGAAACCAAACAACCTCCAGCATCATTACTGCCTAAACCGTATAATTTTCCATCACTAACTTCAGGGTTAAACGGGTTTTTTGTATAGTTTTTATTTGGTTTTACCGTATCATGATGTGAGTTTAATAGTATTGTTTTTTTGGAAGCATCAAAATGTTTGTTTTTTGCCCAAACATTATGCTTATCACTTTCAAATTTTATTTCGTGACTAGAAAACCACTGCATTATTAACATCGCAGTTTCATTTTCTTCACCTGAAAATGATTGCTTTGAAATTAAATTTTTAAGCAATTCAATAGCTTCTTTGGTTAATTGATTTGTCATTATTTTAAACTTAATGTTGTATATAAATTATTAGTTTTTTTAATTAATGAAGCATCACCAATTTTCACTTTTTGAACTCCTTTTTTTAACGCGATAAAACAATTATGAAGTTTAGGAATCATTCCTTCGGAGATAATACCCTGCTCTATTAATTGTTCATATTTAGCCAAATTAATTTCAGTTATTACAGAATTTTTGTCCTCAATTGCTAACAATACTCCTTTAAATTCGAACACATAATTTAATTCTGTATTGTATAGTTCACTCATCGCAATTGAAACTTCAGAAGCAATTGTATCAGCATTTGTATTTAATAATTGTCCTTTTTTATCATGGGTAATTGCACAAAAAACTGGAGTTATTTTATTTTGCACTAACACATTAACAAATTCTGAATTTACAGTATCAACATCACCTGCAAAACCAAAATCAACATCTTCTACTATGCGTTTATGAGCTACAATACAATTAGCGTCAGCCCCAGATAATCCAATTGCATTGCAATTATATTGTTGCAAAAGCGCCGTAATTTTTTTATTTAATAAACCTGCATATACCATGGTTACAACTTCTAAATTAACTTCATCTGTTACCCTTCTACCGTCTATCATTTTGGGTTCTAACCCCATTGCCTCGGAAACTTCAGTCGCTTTTTTCCCACCACCATGAACTAGTATTTTTGGCCCTTCTAATAATGCAAAATCTTTTAAAAAGGAAGTCAGCGCGTTATCATCGTTGATGATATTACCTCCAATTTTAATGATTTGTAATGTTTTGTTTTTCATTTTTTTTACTTTCTTCCTTTTACTATTTGTGAAAACACTTCGACAGGCTCAGTGTGACATCATTAAATACTATAGGTTTTCCAATATTTTTTTCAAGACAATTTGTGCTGAATAAGTTCTATTATTTGCTTGTTGAATTACAATTGAATTTTCTGAATCCAACACCTCATCAGCCACAATTACGTTTCTTCTAACTGGTAAACAATGCATAAATTTAGCATTGTTTGTTATTTTCATTTTATCGGTAGTGATCATCCAATTTACATCTGTATTTACAACTTTACCATAATCATTAAACGAACTCCAGTTTTTAACATACACAAAATCTGCATTTTCAAAGGCCTTTTCCTGATTGTATTCTATTGTTGAATTTTTAGTTATTTCAGGATTTAACTCATAACCTTTTGGATGTGTAATCACAAAATCCATATCTTGTAACAGCATCATTTCCACAAAAGAATTTGCAACCGCATGTGGCAAGGCTTTTGGATGCGGTGCCCAAGACAATACCACTTTTGGTTTTTTAACTGTTTTAAATTCTTCAATAGTAATTGCATCGGCCAACGCCTGTAATGGATGACCCGTAGCACTTTCCATATTTACAACAGGTATTCCTGCATATTTTTTAAAACTATTGATAACCATTTCATCCTTATCTTTTTCTTTATCCGTTAACGATGCAAAAGCTCTAATAGCCACAATATCACAATATTGCGCAATTACTTTAGCGGCTTCTTTTACATGTTCAGATTTATTTTGATTCATTACAACTCCATCTTCAAATTCCAATTCCCAACCTTCGCTGCCGAAATTCATTACAATAGTATTCATTCCTAAATTTTGAGCTGCTTTTTGGGTACTTAAACGTGTTCTTAAACTATTGTTAAAAAACAATAAACAAATAGTTTTACCTTCTCCAAGAGTTTTAAACTGTAATTGGTTTTTCTTTAACTCAATAGCTTCTTGCACTGTTATTAGCAAACTATCAAGATCATTCAAGCTTGTGTAATGTTGCATTTTATTGTATTGTTATTTTTGTAAATTCTGTTTTATTATTCATCGCATTGATCATAAAATTATCAATTAAACCATTAACAATCCATGTTTCAATATTCGCTTTTTGAGCTATTTCAGCTGCTTCAATTTTAGTAGTCATTCCTCCAGTTCCATGTATAGAAACTGAGTTTTTTATTTGCTCACGCAATAGTAGAACATTTGAAGTTTCTTTAATTGTTTTTACACTATTTGCATCTATAGATTCTTTGGTGTAAATGCCATCTGTATTTGTTGCAATTATTAACAAATCAACATTTAACAATGCTGCAGTTAACGCAGATAATTTATCATTATCACCAAATTTTATTTCATCTGTTGCCACTGTGTCATTCTCATTTATAATTGGAATATAGTTATTTTCAACCAACACATTAATGGTGTTTACAATGTTTATTTTCGATTGTTCTCTTTCAAAATCTGAATACGATAATAAACATTGTGATGTTAGCAATCCCAATTCTCTGAAATTTTCCTGAAAAATTCGCATTAAATGTGGTTGACCAATAGATGCTAATGCCTGTTTAACGTTAATTTCTTTTCCATTAGTTTCTAAATTTACAAATTGTTTGGCTGCTGCAATAGCTCCAGAACTTACAATTACAAATTCATAATCATCTTTCAAAAAGGCAATTTGTTGCGCTATATCTTCAATTTTGCCTCTAGAAATATTGTTCGTTCCTTTAGTGAGCACATTTGTACCAATTTTAAGTAATATTCTTTTTTTATCTAATTTGCCCATTCCCATATATATACCACTTGTTTGTTACTAAATGTTGTAATCCCATTGGACCTCTATGATGTAATTTATCTGTACTGATTGCCAATTCTCCTCCCAATCCAAACTGTCCTCCATCAGTAAAACGAGTTGAAGCATTTTGATATACCGCAGCTGAATCAACCGATTCCATAAAAGCAGTTGCAGTTTTATCATTTTTTGAAATAATTACTGCTGAATGTCCGCCTCCATATTTATTAATTTTAGCAATAGCTTCTTCCGAAGAATTTACACTTCCAATTACAATTTTATAATCTAGGAATTCTTCATACCAAATATCCTCATTTTCATAGGCTGAAACATTTTCATAAACTGATAAATTCTCATCAACTAAAATTTCAATATTCGATGCTAATAATTTATATATCAATCTTTTAACAAATAATTCTAAAGTTGGTAAATTACAATTTATAAGCACCTTATCAACTGCATTACAAGCTGATATTTTTGTGGTTTTTCCGTTGATAATTACTTTTAAAGCAATATCTAAATCAGCTTCATTATCTACATAAATAAAATTATTCCCACGTCCACTTACAATTACTGGGCAAGTTGCATGTTGTTTTACAAAAGCAATTAATTTTTCACCACCACGTGGTACAATTAAATCTACTTTTTGCGTAGGATTTTCTAAAAACGCTTGAGTTTTATTTCTATTATAATTTAAATATTCCACCCAATTTGTTGAAATATCATTTTCTGTTAATGCTTTGTGCCATAAATTCACAATTTTTAAGTTTGAATTTATCGATTCTTTACCACCTTTTAATAAAATTTTATTTCCAGATTTAAATGCAATTCCGGCAGCTTCAACAGTAACATCGGGTCTTGATTCATAAATGATTAAAACAGTACCAAACGATGCTGATTTATTCGTGATTTTTAATCCGTTTTCATGTGTGAAATGATATAATTCTTTTCCTACAGGATCAATATCAGCAATTAATTGTTGCAATGACAAAATCATTCCACTAATTTTTTCTTCATCTACTTTTAAGCGGTCATACATGGCTAAATCTTCACCATTGTAATTGTTTACATCCAATTTGTTTGCATTCAATATTTCTACTTTTTCAGCAGCAATTATGTTTGCCATTGAAAGTAAAACATCGTTTCGTTGTTGTATGGTTAATGCCTTATTCATTATGCTAATAATTCTTTCAATGCATTTATAAAAAAAGCTATTTGTTCTTTTTTTATAGTTAATGGCGGTAAAATTCTCAACAAGTATTTATTGTTAGACCCGCCTGTGAAAATATTTTTGTCAAAAATCAATTTCTTTCTTAATTCTCCAACTTCAAAATCAAATTCTAAACCCAACATTAAACCTCTTCCTTTTACCTTTTTAACCTTTGAAACCGATTTTATTTCTTCTAAAAAATAGTGATAAACTTCATTTACATTGGCAATTAATTTCTCTTGTTCAATACTATCTAATACTGAAATTGCAGCAGCACAAGCCAAATGATTTCCACCAAAAGTTGTTCCCAACATTCCATATTTTGCTTCATATTTATTTGAAATCAACACACCTCCAATTGGAAATCCGTTTGCCATTCCTTTTGCTGTTGTAATAATATCTGGCTGAATGTTGTGTTGTTGAAATGCAAAAAATTGTCCGCTTCTGCCATAACCAGACTGGATTTCGTCCAAAATTAACAACACTCCATTTTTATTACAAACTGATTGAACCTCTTTAAAAAATTCTGATGTTCCTTCATCTAAGCCTCCAACACCCTGAATTCCTTCAATAATAACTGCTGCAACATCTTTTTTTCCAATTTCGTGATACACTAAATCAATCTCATTCAATGGTAAAAAGGTTACTTTTTGCTGCAAATTTATTGGTGCATTTATATTCATATTATCGGTAACAGCAACAGCAGCTGAAGTTCTTCCGTGAAACGAATTTGTAAAAGAAACGATTCTACTTTTTCCAGTTACAAACGAAGCTAATTTTAACGCATTTTCATTCGATTCTGCACCAGAATTACAAAGAAATAAATTGAAATTTTCACAGTCTGAAAGCTTTCCTAATTTTTGAGCTAATTCAACTTGTAACGGATTTTGAATTGAATTGGAATAAAATCCAATTTCTTTTAATTGATTTGTTAAAGAATCCACATATTTAGGGTGTGAATGTCCAATGGAAATAACACCATGACCTCCATATAAGTCTAAATATTTTGTTCCTTTATCATCCCAAACATAAACACCCTCTGCTTTAACAGGTGTAACATTATATAGTGGATATACATCAAATAATTTCATTTTTAAAAGTATTAAATCTGATTAATTTTTTCATATGAAGTTACCAAACCTTTAATTAACGACGAACTTAAACCTTGATGTTCCATTTCATTTAAACCTTCGATGGTACAGCCACTTGGCGTAGTTACTTTATCAATTTCTTGTTCTGGATGGTTGCCCGATTCTTTTAATAAACTGGCCGCTCCTAAACACGTTTGCATTGCTAAATTTTGAGCTTCTTTTGCATCGAATCCTAATTGAATAGCGCCTTGTGTAGTTGCTCTTATCAAACGCATCCAAAAAGCAATTCCACTTGCACAAATTACTGTTGCTGCTTGCATTAATTTCTCTTCAATTACCAATGTTGTACCAACTGCATTAAAAATATTTTTTGCAATTTCTAACTTTGATTCTCCTTCTTTATTTGCACACAAACAAGTCATAGATTGTGAAACGGAAATAGCCGTATTTGGCATACTTCTTATAATTGGTATATTAGCTCCAATTAGTTGTTCCATTTCTTCAATTTTTCTTCCAGTTACTGTAGAAATTAAAACGTGTTTATTGCTCTTTAAATACCCTTTTATTTCATTTAATACCAACGATAGTTGTTTCGGTTGTACTGCTAAAATAATTATTTCTGAATGTTGAACTGCTTCAATATTATTGGTTGTTATTTTAATCTTTTCGCTTGAATTCAAGCTATTTAATTCAGCAATATTTCGTTTTGTAACATATAATGAAGTTATATTTAAATCGCTATTCAATATTCCATTGGCGATTGATAATCCTAAATTTCCTGTACCTATAATGGCTATTTTCATTTGTGTTTGTTTTTTAAAATGAACTTGCTTTTAATTGCAATCCTTCTGTTTCATTAAATCCAAACATCAAATTCATATTTTGAATTGCTTGTCCAGATGCCCCTTTCAATAAATTATCTAATACTGAAGTAATTAATAATGTATTGTTGTTTTTTTCCAAATGAATAAAACAATTGTTGGTATTTACAACTTGCTTTAAATGCACCGGAATTTTTGAAATATGAGTAAATGACGCATCTTTATAAAAATCTTCAAACAATTCAAAAGCAACTTCAATACTTTTATCGAATTCTAAATAAATGGAAGCAAAAATTCCTCTGCTAAAATTTCCTCTATTTGGTATAAAAAATAATTTCTCAGAAAATCCCATTTGAAGCGATGCTAAACTTTCATTTATTTCTCCTAAATGTTGATGCGTAAATGCTTTATAAATTGAAAAATTATTATCTCTCCAACTAAAATGAGTGGTTTCACTTGGAGAAACTCCTGCACCCGTTGAACCTGTTGTGGCATTAATATGCACCGAACTTTTTATCAAATTATGTTGAACCAATGGCAATAAAGCCAACTGAATTGCTGTTGCAAAACATCCTGGATTTGCAATGTAATTAGCTTTTTCAATCTTATTTTTTTGAAGTTCAGGCAATCCATATATAAACTCTTTTCCTTCAAAAACAGCATCTTTTTCTAACCGGAAATCGTTACTTAAATCAATAATTTTAGTAGTATTCGAAAACTGGTTTTGTTCTAAAAACTTTTTAGAATTTCCATGCCCTAAACATAAAAAAAGTACATCTACATTTGAATTTATGGTTTCTGTAAATTTTAAGTCAAGCAAACCCAATAAATCTTGATGCACTTCATAAATATAATTTCCTGCATTTGAAGTGCTGTACACAAAATCTAATTCAACTTTCGAGTGGTTCATTACCAATCTAATTAACTCGCCTGCCGTATAACCTGCACCACCAACTATTCCAACTTTTATCATAATTCTGAATTTACACTGTGATAAATTTTATTTGGAGTTCCTAAAATTTTAATAAAACCTTTCGCATCATCTGCTGTCCATGCTTTATTAGTTTCTCCGTATTCACCAAATTTAGATTTCATTAAATCGTGCTCAGATTCAATTCCATTTAAACTAAAATGATATGGTTTTAAAGTTACAAATACTTCACCAGTAACTGTTTTTTGAGAATCTTGTAAAAATGATTCGATATTTCTCATTACTGGTTCAAAATATTGACCATCGTGCAATAACATTCCATACCAATTACCTAATTGATCTTTTAAGTTTTGTTGCCATTTAGACAATACATGTTTTTCTAATAAATGATGTGCTTTTATGGTAACAACTGCTGCTGCTGCTTCAAAACCGACTCTTCCTTTAATCCCTACAATTGTATCTCCCACGTGAATATCTCTTCCAATAGCATATTTTGAAGCTATAGCTTCTAACTTTAGAATATTATTTACTGGTGAATCAAATTCATTATTAAAACCAATAAATTCTCCATTTTTAAAATGAAGTCTCACATTAGAAGGCTCTATTTTTTCTAACTGACTTGGGTATGCTTCTTCAGGCAATGATTGATGTGATGTTAACGTTTCTACACCTCCAACACTTGTTCCCCAGATTCCTTTATTAATAGAATATTTTGCTTTATCCCAAGAATAATCTACGCCATTTTCTTTTAAATAAGCAATCTCTTCTTGTCTAGATAATTTTAAGTCTCTAATTGGTGTTATAATATTAATACCTGGAGCCAGCGTTTGAAAAATCATATCAAAACGTACCTGATCATTTCCAGCGCCTGTACTTCCGTGAGCGATGTGTTTTGCACCGATTTGTTTTGCGTATTTCACCACTTCTATCGCCTGAAAAACTCGTTCAGCACTTACTGAAAGTGGGTATGTATTGTTCTTAAGCACATTACCAAAAACCATATACTTTATAGCCTTGTTATAATATTCTTCTAATATATTTTTATTTGTATGAGAAGTAACTCCCATTTCATAAGCCTTTTTCTCAACAACTTCCAATTCGCTAGTTGAAAAACCTCCTGTATTTACAAGTACACTATGTACTTCTAAATTTAACTCATTTATTAAATATTTTACGCAGTAGGAAGTATCTAAACCTCCGCTATATGCTAATACTACTTTTTCCATTTTGTTATATTTTGTATTTAGTGTCAAGAATTTGGTATAAAGTGTTTGAAATCTGGTATTAAAAAATTTAAAGCAACCATAACCTCATACTATCCTCTTTACTTTTTACTCATTATTATTTTTTTTCAGAAATAATGATTGTTTTATTTTTTTTAATCTGCTTAATACTTTTAAATTATAGCCGTGTTGTTTTATATTTTTCTCGTGTTTAGGATCGTACAACATTCCTGTACATAAACACATTTTTTTATCGGTTCTAATTAATACATCATAATTTTTACAAGTTTTGCAACCATTCCAAAAGGCTTCATCGGATGTTAATTCTGAAAAAGTTACTGGTTGGTATCCTAATTCGTAATTAATTTTCATAACCGCAAGTCCTGTTGTAATACCAAATATTTTAGCTTCTGGATATTTATTTTTAGAGTGTTCTAAAATCTTTTCTTTAATTTTTCTGGCAAGTCCTTGATTTCTAAAATTTGGATGTACAATTAAACCCGAATTGACCACAAATTCTTTATTATCCCAAATTTCAATATAGCAAAAACCAGCAAATTCATTGCTTTGAACGGCTATAATAGCATCTCCATAGGTAATTTTTTTTGAAATATATTCGGGAGTTCTTTCTGCAATTCCGGTTCCTCTAACTTTTGCGGACTCCTTAATAGTTTCGCATATGATTTCTGCATATTTTAAATGCGTTGTATTGGCTATAACAATTTCCATTGTTTACTTTTTAAATGTTGAAAAATTAATTTATGATGTTTTAAGGGGAAAACGAACGCATCGTTTTCAAAAGAAATTTACGCCCCTAAGGGACGACGAGGTGAAAAACTGCGTACAACTATAAAAACTAACAATTGTATTGGTAATTTATAATGAAGTGATTTAAAAATTGATTGTTGCAAAATTGAAATATAAAATGATTAAAACTGTGTTATCTAAAACTAATAATTAGCGCATACAGCGGCGCAAGTCGAAAGTGTGACTGGGAGTTTTAACAGTATTATTTAATTTATTTATTTTCACGGTACAATAGTACAAAAATTAATTCATTAACATTTTGTATGTTAAATAATTAACACATTTTTTGTTTTTTGTTATTTTACACTAAAAACTGAAAAAGTTCTGGTTTTTCATTTAAATATTCACTTAAAAATCCTTTTTGCTTCATTCTAGTTAATAATGGTTCAAAGTCTTCTTTCGATTCTAATTCTATACCAACTACTGCTGGCCCTTTATCTCTGTTGTGTTTTTTGGTATATTCAAAATAAGCAATATCGTCATTTGGACCTAAAACATCTACCACAAATTCTTTTAAAGCACCTGCTCTTTGTGGAAATTTAATGATAAAATAATGTTTTAAACCTTCGTAAAATAACGCTCGTTCTTTCATTTCTTCCATTCGGGTAATGTCGTTATTACCTCCACTCACAACACACACAATGGTTTTTCCTTTAATTTCGTTTTTGAAATTTTCAAGCGCAGCGATAGACAAAGCCCCAGCTGGTTCAACTACCAATGCATTTTCATTATACAATTTTAAAATAGTAGAGCAAATTAGTCCTTCACAAATGGTATCAGTTCCATCTAATAATTCTTTACAAATCTCAAAATTTAATTCTCCAATACGCTTTACGGCAGCTCCGTCAACAAAATTATCAATTTCATCTAAGGTTGTATTTACACCCTTTTCTAATGAAGTTGTTAACGAAGGTGCTCCTATTGGCTCTACCCCAATAATTTTTGTTTTTGGGCTTAAGGTTTTAAACACGCTTGAAACTCCTGCTGCTAAACCTCCACCTCCAACAGGAAGAAATAAATAATCAATCGGATTTTCACTATCATTTAAAATTTCTAATCCAACAGTTCCTTGTCCAGCAATTACCTCCAAATCATCAAAAGGGTGCACGAATGTGGTCTTAGTTTTTTCACAAAATTCAACAGCAGCCTTCTGACTATCATCAAAACTATCACCAAAAAGTTTTATATCTACAAATGAGCCACCAAACATTCTAACCTGATCAATTTTTTGATGTGGTGTAGTTACAGGCATAAAAATAGTTCCTTGTACTTTTAATTTCTGACAAGCGTATGCAACTCCTTGTGCGTGATTACCAGCACTTGCACAAACAATCCCATTTTTTAATTTGTCATTTGTTAACCCTTGAATTTTATTATAAGCTCCCCTAATTTTATAAGAACGAACCACTTGTAAATCTTCCCTTTTGAAGTAAATTTTAGCATGATACCGTTCAGAAAAATTCTTCATAAAAATCAAAGGAGTTTGTTCAACAACTCCTTTAATATTATGTTGAGCTTTATATATTTTCTCTAAAGAAATGCTATTTTGGGTTTTTGTATTCACAAAAATCTATACTATTTTAGTCATTGCAGTCATAGACTCACGTAAATACGCACCAATATCTTCAATTGGATGATTTCTAATTACTGAATTCACTTCAATTAACTCTTTATTATCAACTCCGTTTGATCCATCATTAAATGGTCTTCCAACTAAATTGCTCGGCGCTTTTTTAACGTAATCAGCAATTAATGGTTTACAAGCATGGTCAAATAAGTAACATCCATATTCTGCAGTATCAGAAATTACACGGTTCATTTCGAATAATTTTTTTCGAGCAATTGTATTTGCAATTAATGGAGTTTCATGTAAAGATTCATAATAAGCAGATTCTTCAATAATACCCGCTTCGGTCATTGTTTCAAAAGCCAATTCAACACCCGCTTTTACCATTGCTACCATTAAAACTCCGTTATCAAAATATTCTTGTTCTGAAATTTTAACATCAGCGGCAGGCGTTTTTTCAAACGCAGTTTCGCCAGTTGCAGCTCTCCATGTTAATAAGTTAATATCATCATTTGCCCAGTCTTCCATCATTGTTTTAGAAAAATGTCCAGACATAATATCATCCATATGCTTTTGAAAAAGCGGACGCATAATTTCTTTTAATTCTTCAGATGTATTGAAAGCAGCAATTTTAGCAGGATTAGACAATCTGTCCATCATATTGGTAATTCCTCCATATTTCAACGCTTCAGTAATGGTTTCCCAACCGTACTGAATTAATTTTGAAGCATAGCCAGCATCCACACCTTCAGCAACCATTTTATCGAAACATAAGATAGAACCTGTTTGCAACAATCCACAAAGAATTGTTTGTTCACCCATTAAATCAGATTTTACTTCAGCAACAAATGATGATTTTAACACTCCTGCAGTATGTCCACCTGTTGCAACTGCATATGCTTTTGCATAGTCCCAACCTTTTCCTTCAGGATCATTTTCAGGATGAACTGCAATTAATGTTGGCACACCAAATCCTCTTTTATATTCTTCTCTTACTTCTGAACCAGGTGACTTTGGCGCCACCATAATTACAGTGATATCTTTTCTAACCTGCATTCCTTCTTCAACAATATTAAAACCATGAGAATACGAAAGTGTTGATCCTTTTTTCATTAAAGGCATTACTTCAGTTACCACACTTGTATGCTGCTTGTCTGGCGTTAAGTTGATTAATAAATCAGCCGTTGGAATCATTTCTTCATACGTACCAACTTTAAATTTGTTATCAGAAGCATTTAAAAACGATTGTCTTTTTTCAGAAATTGCATTTGGTCTTAAAGTATAAGAAATATCCAATCCTGAATCTCTCATATTTAAACCTTGGTTTAACCCTTGAGCTCCACAACCGATAATTACAATTTTTTTTCCTTTTAAAGCTGATACACCTTCACCAAATTCAGAGCTGTCCATAAATTCACATTGTCCTAATTGCTCTAATTGTAAACGTAGTGGAAGTGAGTTAAAATAATTTGCCATTTTTATGTCTTTAGTTTTAAGTTTTAAGTCTTTATTTTTTAAGCTAATTTTTATATGTTTTTAATAAACTCCTATTCCCACTTCGGGGGTAAAGGGGGCTTAATTAATTTCTGCTAATAATTCTGATATTGCCATTTTAGGTTTTGTAATTGCAATACGTCCTGAACGCACAAATTGCAACAACCCATAAGGCTTTAATTTATCATACATCCTATCAATATCTTCTTTTAAACCACTTGCTTCAATAACAAACCAACGTTCATTTATTGAAATAATATGTGCTCTTCTAAATTTCATTTTATCTTGAATTTGTTCATCATACAAGTGTTCCGAAGAAATTTTAAATAAGGCCGTTTCATGATAAATAATTTCATCTTCAGTATGATAAAAAGCACCAATCACTTCAATTTGTTTTTCTAATTGAAGAACAACTTTTCTAATAAGCGTTTCTGGCACAATTACTACAAATGTAAACCTGTGAACGCGATCTATTTCAGATTTAGAAACTGTCATACTTTCAATATTGATATGACGTTTTAAAAATATTGCTGAAAGCCGATTTAATATTCCTATATTATTTTCGGTATATACCGAAATTGTAAAATTTTTATTTTCTTCCATAATTAACTTAATCTTATATCTGAAACACTTGCTCCTGTTGGTA
Organism: Lutibacter sp.; assembly: GCF_030692605.1. Lineage (GTDB taxonomy): Bacteria > Bacteroidota > Bacteroidia > Flavobacteriales > Flavobacteriaceae > Lutibacter. The sequence goes on along the minus strand of NZ_JAUYUD010000085.1, from coordinate 87,839 downwards.
TCATTGGAAATACATTATCTTCTTGTTCTATAACCACTTCTAAAAAAAATGCTTCTTTAGATGCAATCATTGTTTTTATGGCTCCTGCTAAATCTTCACGTTTTGAAACTCTAACCGCTTCAATATCATACGCTTCTGCAAGCTTCACAAAATTTGGACTTACCATTTCTGTGGAGGCATATCGCTTGTCAAAAAATAATTCTTGCCATTGGCGAACCATTCCTAAATAACTATTATTTAACACTACAATTTTAACTGCTGCCTTTGTTTGAAGAATAGTACCCAACTCGTTACAAGTCATTTGATAACCTCCATCCCCAATAATTGCAACAACCTCACGTTCTGGCGCTCCCATTTTCGCACCAATAGCTGCTGGTAATGCAAATCCCATAGTTCCTAAACCTCCTGAAGTTACATTACTTCTTGTTTTTTTAAAATTAGCATAGCGCCAAGCAAACATTTGATGCTGACCAACATCTGAAACCATAATAGCATCGCCATTGGTTTCTTTGTTTATTCCACTAATAACTTCACCCATTGTTAATCCTTCTTTTGTAGGATTTAACTGATCATTAATTACAGCTTTAAGTTCAACATCATATAATTTATTAAATTCTTGCATCCATTCTTTATGATCAGCTTTATTTACAAACTGCATAATTTCAGCTAAAGATTCTTTAACATCAGCTATAACAGCAATATCAGTCTTTACATTTTTATCAACTTCTGCAGGATCAATATCAAAGTGTATCACTTTGGCTTGTTTTGCATAGGTTGCTAAATTCCCAGTAACTCGATCATCAAAACGCATTCCAATAGCAATTAAAACATCACAAGAATTGGTTAAAACGTTTGGCGCATAATTTCCGTGCATACCAACCATACCAACGTGTAATGGATGTGCTGTTTCTAAAGCGGAAAGGCCTAAACCCGTACAAGCAGAAGGAATATTCGTTTTTTCAATAAATTTTTTAAACTCTTGCTCTGCCTTGCCAAGAATAACACCTTGTCCCCAAACAATAAATGGTTTTTTAGCACTATTAATTAATGCAGCCGCTTCTTTAACCTTATCTATATTTAATATTGGAACCGCTCTATAACTTCTTACTTTTTCACATTTTTTATATAAAAAATCCAATTCACCAAACTGTGCATCTTTGGTAATATCAATTAAAACCGGGCCTGGACGACCAGATTTTGCAATATAAAATGCTTTCGCAATTATTTCAGGTATTTCACTAGCCTTAGTTATTTGATAGTTCCATTTAGTAACTGGAGTTGAAATACCTATAATATCTGTTTCTTGAAAAGCGTCAGAGCCCAATAAATGCGATCCAACTTGGCCAGTAATACAAACCAACGGTGTAGAATCTATTTGAGCATCAGCAATACCTGTAACCAAGTTGGTTGCACCTGGACCCGATGTTGCAAAAACCATCCCAACTTTTCCAGATACCCTTGCAAATCCTTGTGCAGCGTGTATTGCTCCTTGTTCGTGACGTGTTAATACGTGGTGAAATTGATCTTGATATTTGTATATTTCATCGTACACTGGCATAATTGCACCTCCTGGATACCCATAGGCCAAATTAACACCTTCTGCTAATAAACATTTTATAACGGCTTCGGCACCCGTAATTCTTATCGATTTTTCAGCTATTTCTTTTTCAACTTCTCTTTTTAATGTTTCCATAAATTTAATATTTATCAGTTACACAACCTTCAGAAGCCGATGCAACAGTTTTTGCATATTTATATAATATTCCTTTCTTATGTTTCAATTCTGGTGCTGTCCATAGCGCTTTTCTCCTTTCAAGTTCTTCATCAGAAATAAGGACATTAATTGTTCTTTTAAGCGCATCAATTTCAATAATATCATCATTATAGATCAATGCTATTGCGCCCCCATTTTGAGCTTCGGGAGTTATATGACCAACTACGAATCCGTGAGTTCCTCCAGAAAAACGTCCATCGGTGATTAATGCAACAGATTTCCCCAACCCAGCTCCCATAATCATTGAAGTAGGTTTTAGCATTTCAGGCATTCCTGGTCCACCTTTTGGGCCTACATATCTAATTACAACTATATCTCCTTTAGAAACTTTACCAGCTCCAATTCCTGCATTCGCTTGGTCTTCTCCATCAAAAACAACTGCTTTCCCTTTAAATAAATTCCCTTCATTACCGCTAATTTTGGCAACAGCACCTTCAGTTGCCAGATTCCCATACAAAATTTGAATATTTCCTGAAGCCTTCAACGCTTTTTCAGTTGGATGAATTACTTGTTGATCTTCTTCAAAACTTAAAGGTTTTACATTGGCCAAATTTTCAGCAAGGGTTTTACCAGTGACAGTCATACAATCGCCATACAGGTATCCTTTTTCTAATAAGTATTTCATAACTGCTGGTGTTCCTCCAACACCATGAACATCTTCCATTAAATATTCACCACTTGGTTTTAGATCAGCAATTAACGGTGTTCTATCACTAACACGTTGAAAATCTTCCAACGTGAATTCGATACCTGCTGCATACGCAATGGCTAAATAATGCAATACTGCATTGGTAGAACCACCTAAAGCGTTTACCAAAGTCACTGCGTTTTCTAACGATTTTTTTGTGATAATGTCTAATGGTTTTAAATCGAGTTCTAATAAGTTTTTAATTGCTGCGGCGATGCGCTCACTTTCTAATTCTTTAAAAGGATTTTCTGCCGGAATTGAAGAATTATACGGCAAGGCAAATCCCATTGCTTCAATAGATGAAGCCATCGTATTTGCAGTATACATTCCTCCACAAGCACCAGCTCCTGGTATCGCATTTTTTATAATTTCTTTATAATCCTCTTCGGAAATTGCTCCAGATAATTTTTGTCCTAATGCTTCAAAAGCCGAAACAATATTTAATTTTTGGCCCTTATACCTTCCAGAAGCTATGGTTCCCCCATAAACCATTAAAGATGGACGGTTTAAGCGAAGCATTGCTATTATAGAACCTGGCATATTTTTATCGCAACCAACAATTGCAATCATGCCATCATAACTTTGAGCATTCATTACAACCTCCATAGAATCGGCTATAATATCCCGAGAAGGTAAAGAATAGTTCATTCCAGATGTTCCCATAGAAATTCCATCGCTAACACCTATAGTATTAAATATTAGACCAACTTGGTTAAGTTTATTAACTTCCTCTTTAATTTGAGAGGCTAATTTATTCAAATGCATATTGCACGGATTACCATCGTAACCTGTACTTGCAATACCAATTTGAGGATTTTTTAAATCTTCTTCAGATAAACCAACACCATATAACATAGCTTGTGCAGCAGGTTGGGTTGGATCTTGGGTTACTCTTTTGCTATATTTATTTAGTTGCATTTAATTTAGTACTTTTTAAATTATTTTAAATTATTTTTAAAACAATCTGTTTTTTGTTACTTTTTTACAATAGGGCACAAATTTAATTGAGTCATTTCTATTAAATGGTTTATGTTCATTTCTTTTACAACAGTCAATACCTCTATATCGAACTTATTTATCTACAAACAAGATAGTTACAGTTTTATTTTTTACAATGATAACACCATAAAAAAACCTTCCTAAAATAGTATTAGGAAGGTTTTTTTTATTTTTTAAATATACAAACGTTCCTATCTATACCGTAAAATAATTACGACGTTTAAAATAGAAATGATGTTGTTTTTTAGTTTCATATTGAAAAGCAAATATTAAAAATAAAATTTAATAAATCACCAATTAAACTTAAAATTAATGTTTCACTAACAATTTCGCTTTGTCTTGTACAATTTTTTCGACAGTTTTATTTTGAATTTTACTTTCTAACCATGACAAAATATCTAGATATAAAAAAGATCTTCTTTCGTATGGGTGGTTTTCAAATTCACTCAATTCTTGATGTAATTTTATAAAAGCCTTTTTAATATCTTGTGGATAAACCTCACTTAAATTTTTTAAGAATGAAATCATTTTACGCTGCACTTGATGCAAATCGTTCATTTTCAATAAAAACTTATATGTTGAAATAATAATAACTTCTATATTATAATCTAAACCAGCATCATAATGTGCTACCAAATTTAAAACGCGAGAAAAACACAATAAATCCTCTCTCATTTTTAAATCTTTATTATTAATTATTTTATCTAAATAAAAAATACATTCTTCATTTTTACCAGCACCAAAATACATACAAGCTATTTTATAATAAAAAACCATAATATGATGTGCATCTATACTCGTTTCATGTAATTTTATGTCTTTTACTAATGTTTCAACATAGGTTAACCCAAGCGTAAAATTTCCTTCTAAAAAATATAAGTTAAGTTTATTTTGATTTACGTATAAAAAAGCTAATGTACTTGTGTTTTCATTTATGGCAACGTTTTCATTTAAAATATCATACCGCAGCTTTTCTAAAGTTTGATTGAACCTTGTTTTGTATTTTATTAAATAAAGTGATTCCAGTAAATAATTAACTCCTTTTAAATAAAAAACAGGATTCTGAATTTTCATATCTGGATTATTTTCAAATAAATCTACCCATTTTTGAGAATATTTATAGCTCGAAACAAAATCTTGTGTTATAAAACTATACCACAAATAGGCTTTGTACAAAAACAATTTTTCTCGAAAACCCATTTCATCCAATTTTATTTTTGGCAATTTTTTTTCAAAATACAGCCTAACCCTTTGAGCATCAGTATCATTTTTAGCATACCCCTCTTTTAACAGTAAACTATATAATTGCAATGATAAATTGGATAATTTACTTATTTGAACATTTTTTAAGCTTAATTTTTTTGCTTGAACAGCAAGTTCATCGGCTCGGTTGCTCATACTTCTTGTAATGTATTGCGACTCAATCACCTTTTCAAATTCAACAATTTCATATGCCAAGTTATTTTCGCCATTGTTTAATGCCAATTCTTTTGCTCTATCTAAAATCTTCAAACTTTGGTTGTACAAACCTTTATTATATAAAATAGCAGCAAAATCAAATTGCTCCCTAATTTGGGCTCTTACATTGTGATGCACAGGGTTAAACCGTAAACTCACCAATATTTGTTTATATAAATGAGCCTTTGTATTTGAAATTTGTTGTTTTTTTATATTGGTTTTTTTAACAATTAAGTCATCGTCATATTCCTCTACTTTGTCCAATAAATTAAATAAAGCCATAAAATTAGCATCGGTATTCCCACCCAATCTTCCTACATATAGCTTAAATTGTCTTTTTTCAGATTTCGTAAGTGCCTTAACTAAGGTGAAAAGTGAATCTTTTTGATCTATAGCCATTGTAACAATATTATTTTTATTGTATTGATTTTGTGCATTTTAAATAGTTGTTGAATTACTTGAGTACTGTAATCTAATCTAACTACTAATGTATGTAAAAATACTATACTTCTATTTTTGAACATTCAAAAGTGATAAAAAAAATTAAAAATGAGTAAAAATAGAGTATTAATTTTTGACACAACCTTGAGAGATGGGGAGCAAGTCCCTGGCTGCAAATTAAATACTAATCAAAAAATAATTATAGCTAAGCAACTAGATAAATTAGGAGTTGACGTAATTGAAGCTGGGTTTCCGATATCGAGTCCAGGTGATTTTATTTCTGTAGTTGAAATATCCAAAGTAGTTAAAAACGCCATAGTTTGTGGGTTAACAAGAGCAAACAAAAAAGATATTGATGTTGCTGTAGAATCTTTAAAATATGCTAAAAGTCCACGCATCCACACAGGAATAGGTACATCTGATTCTCATATAAAATATAAATTTAATTCCACTCAAGCTAAAATTATTGAACGTGCAAAAGAAGCCGTTGCCTATGCTAAAAAATATGTAGAAGATGTTGAGTTTTATGCCGAAGATGCAGGAAGAACTTCTAATGAATTTTTAGCTAAAGTTTGTGAGCAAGTTATAAAATCAGGAGCTACAGTGTTAAATATTCCTGATACAACCGGCTATTGCTTACCCAATGAATATGGTGCTAAAATAAAATACCTAAAAGAAAATGTAAAGGGAATAGAAAACGTGATTCTTTCATGCCATTGCCATAACGATTTAGGTTTGGCTACGGCCAACGCAATTGCTGGTGTACAAAATGGAGCTCGTCAAATTGAATGTACGATTAATGGTATTGGAGAAAGGGCCGGAAATACTTCGTTAGAAGAAGTTGTTATGATTTTAAAACAGCATCCTTACTTAAATTTAGACACCCGAATTAACACTAAATTATTGTATAGCACTAGTCAATTAGTGCAACAAAGTATGGGTATGGTAGTACAACCAAATAAAGCTATTGTTGGAGAAAATGCTTTTGCGCATAGCTCTGGTATTCATCAAGACGGTGTAATTAAAAATAGAGAAACCTACGAAATTATTAACCCCGCAGATGTTGGCGTAACCGAATCCTCTATTGTATTAACTGCCCGAAGTGGTAGAGCTGCCTTGGCTTATAGAGCTAAAAACATTGGTTATAACCTTACAAAAATAGAATTAGACGATTTGTATCCTCAATTTTTAAAATTTGCTGATAGACATAAAGAGGTAAATGATGTGGATTTAAATCATTTAATGGAACTTAACCATATTAACAAATCTAAAATTGCTGTTTAAGTTTATTTAAAAACAAAAAATATTTCATAATTTAGAGTAACCATAATTTTGGTTACTTTTTTTTAAATCTATTTTCTATGAAACTAAACATAGCTGTTTTGGCTGGAGACGGAATTGGTCCAGAGGTTATTCAACAAGCATTGAAAGTGTTAAATGCTATAGCTGAAAAATACGACCATACATTTTTATATCAAACCGAATTAGTAGGGGGTATTGCAATAGACACTTATGGAGACCCACTACCCGAAAAAACACTTGAAATATGTAAAAAAGCAGATGCCGTGTTGTTTGGAGCAATAGGAGATCCAAAATTTGATAACAATCCAAATTCCAAAATTAGACCTGAGCAGGGTCTATTAAAACTGAGAAAAGAATTAGATTTATTTGCTAATATTAGACCTATTACTACGTATACCCCTTTAATTCATAAATCAAATTTAAAGGAAAAAGTGATTAAAGGAGTCGATTTTATAATTTATAGAGAGCTTACCGGAGGCATTTATTTTGGAGAAAAAACACTAAGTGAAGACGGAAATTCGGCAACAGATACTTGTACATATACCAGTGCAGAAATAGATAGAATTACACATATGGCTTTTGCTGCAGCAAAAAATAGAAGAAAAAAATTAACCCTTGTAGACAAAGCAAATGTTTTGGAAACATCTAGATTATGGAGAAAACGAGTACAAGAAATTAAAAAATTGTATCCAACCGTAAAATTGGATTTTTTATATGTAGACAATGCTGCAATGCAATTAATTTTGAATCCAAAACAGTTTGATGTTATTTTAACTGAAAATATGTTTGGTGATATTTTATCAGATGAGGCCAGTGTAATTTCAGGATCTATAGGCTTATTGGCTTCTGCTTCAATAGGAAATAAATCGGCACTTTTTGAACCTATACATGGCTCGTATCGGCAAGCAAAAGGAAAAAATATTGCAAATCCATTGGCAGCAGTACTATCAGCCGCAATGCTTTTGGACCACTTTGGACTATTTTATGAAGCAGAAACAATAAAAAATGCAGTTGAAAAATCTATTGAATTAAATATTTGCACTCCAGATTTAAACGAAATTAATCATTTTTCTACTTCAAGTGTTGGAAACTTTATAAGAGATTTTGTTTTAGATAATGACAATACTTTTTACAATAAACACAATATTGACTTGGGACAATCAACTATTATTTAAATGAAGTTTATAGTTTAAAAGTAATTTAGAGAAAATAGTAATACAGGCAAAAATTAATTTTAAAAATTAGAAATCTTTAAGCAAGAAGAAAAAACAGTAAACTATTACAGGTGAGCGAGCAGAGTTAAATCTTCATTTTTGAAAAGTTTAAAGTCAAAAGTTTTTGTTTAGTTTTACACTTATGGAAAATAAAACAGCCTTTTTAGAGGCATTAAATTATCGTCGATCTGTGAGAGTGTACGATAATGATAAACAAATTGATACCCAATTAGTTAAAAAATGTATTGAACAAGCCACCCTTGCACCTAACAGCAGCAATATGCAATTATGGGAGTTTCACCATATTTCCTCTAAAAATGTTTTAGATCAATTAGCTGTTGCATGTTTAGGCCAGAGTGCAGCATCAACAGCCCAAGAAATGGTAGTTGTGGTGGTTAGAAAAGATTTATGGAAAAATAGAGTTAAATCTCATAAAACTTATTTAACTCATTTATTTGGTAAAAAACAAGCACAAGAATATTCAAAGCGCGAAAAATTTGCATTAAATTATTATAAAAAAATTATGCCATTTGCTTATAGCGAGTTTTTAGGAATTTTTGGTTATTTAAAATATTTTGGCTCGTGGATAACTGGTTTATTTAGACCAACTTATCGCCAACTCCGAAAATCAGATATGCGAGTAGTTGCCCATAAAAGTGCAGGTTTAGCGGCACAAACTTTTATGTTAAGCATGGCTGCAGAAGGTTACGACACGTGCCCTATGGAAGGAATTGATTCATTAAGAGTTAAAAAAATACTGAAACTTCCCACTAGTTCAGAAATAAATATGATTATTTCTTGTGGAATTAGAAAACCGGAGGGCGTTTATGGCGATCGTTTTAGAATTCCCTTTAATGAGGTGTACAAACATTGGTAATCTATTAAACATTTTTACGACCAAAAATTAAAATCGTCAACAAAAAACATGACAACAAAAGAAGAAATAATTCATAAAATTATTGCAAATAAAAATAGACCTCATTTAAATTTCAGTTTAAAACATAAAACTGAAAAATTTACGAACAACTTATTCTATACTTTATTTGATGCGGAAGCTTGTGTAAAAAGTAACATTGAACAATTAGAAACTGATTTTAAAGAAATTTATAAACTTGCTTGCTTAATTAAAGATGGTTCTTGTGAAAAAATTTGGACAAGTTTCTTATTAAAATTACCAACTATTTTAGAAAATTTGAATTTAGACGCTCAAGAATTGGTAAATAACGATCCTGCTTCCACTAGTATAGAAGAAGTTTATTTGGCATACCCAGGGTTTTATGCCATAGCTATTTACAGATTTAGTCATGAATTATTACTATTAAATACACCCTTAATTCCAAGGTTAATGAGCGAATATGCCCATAGTAAAACTGGAACCGACATCCATCCAGGGGCAACTATTGGTAAATCATTTTTTATTGATCACGCAACTGGAACGGTTATAGGTGAAACCTGTATAATTAAAGACCACGTGAAAATTTATCAAGGTGTTACTTTAGGTGCTTTGCAAGTTTCAAAGGAATTAAAAAACACGAAACGTCATCCAACTGTTGAGGATAATGTAACCATTTACGCAAATGCTACAATACTTGGAGGTGAAACTATTATAGGTAAAAACAGTACAATTGGTGGAAATGTTTGGATTACCTCATCGGTTCCAAAAAACTCAATCGTTTACCATACAAATGAAATTAAGTTAAAACTAAATAAAAAAAAATGATACGGCATTCTATATGTGATTTCATAGGTAATACACCTTTAGTAAAAATTAAAAATATTTTCGACAAAAAAGACGTGTCAATATTTTTGAAAATAGAAGGTAATAATCCTGCTGGTAGCGTAAAAGATAGGTCCGCTTTTAATATGATTAACGAAGCTATTAATAGAAATGAAATTAAAAAAGGCGATTACTTAATTGAAGCAACAAGCGGAAATACTGGAATTGCTTTAGCTATGATTGCTCAACAATTTGGACTAAACATTGAATTAGTAATGCCCGAAAACTCCACAAAAGAACGTATTCAAACGATGAGGGCTTATGGAGCAAAAGTTACGTTAACAGATGCTGAAATTGGAATTGAAGGATCAAGAACTTATGCCGAAAAACAAGTAATTGAAAAAGGCTATTATATGTTAAATCAATTTGCCAATAACGATAATTGGAAAGCACATTATAAAACTACTGGGCCAGAAATTTGGAAAGATACCAACGGAGAAATAACGCATTTTGTTTCTGCAATGGGAACAACCGGAACTATTATGGGAACTTCAACTTTTTTGAAAGAAAAAAACAAGAACATTCAAATTATTGGCGCTCAACCAACTGATAATTCAAGAATTCCTGGAATTAGAAAATGGTCGAAAGAATTTCTACCTAAAATATTTGATGCTTCAAAAGTAGATTCTATTGTGGAAATTAGTGAGGAAGAAGCTAGTGAAATGACAAAGATACTTGCTAAAAAAGAAGGTGTTTTTGCAGGAATGAGTGGCGGAGGTGCTGTTGTTGCTTCACTCAAAATTGCCTCTACTTTAACCAAAGGAGTTATTGTCACTGTTATTCCAGACAGAGGTGATCGTTATTTATCTTCCAATTTATTTGAATAAAACGTTGTTGCGGTTATCTAATTATTAGATTGTATTGCAATCCCTTTTATTGTATTTTTGTTCAGTATATTACTTAATCACTTTCAATGAAAAAAATACAAATGGTTGACTTACAAAGTCAATATATCAAAATTAAAGACCAAGTTGATAAAAATATTATTGCTGTTTTAGAATCTTCGGCTTATATAAATGGTCCTGAAGTTCAACAATTTCAAAAAGAGCTAGAAAATTATTTAGGAGTAAAACATGTAATTCCTTGTGCAAACGGTACAGATGCGCTTCAAATTGCCATGATGGGTTTAAATTTAAAACCTGGTGATGAAGTTATTACTGCAGATTTTACCTTTGCTGCTACTGTTGAAGTTATTGCTTTATTACAATTAACTCCTGTTTTGGTTGATGTGAAAAAAGATACGTTTAACATGGATATTGAAGCCCTAAAAAAGGCGATAACCACAAAAACAAAAGCAATTGTACCTGTTCATTTATTTGGGCAATGCGCAAATATGGAAGCTGTTTTAAAAGTTGCTAAAAAACACAACTTATATGTTATAGAAGACAACGCGCAAGCAATTGGTGCAGATTATATATTTAGTGATGGCACAAAAAAGAAAGCTGGCACTATCGGTATTGTTGGCACAACTTCATTTTTCCCATCTAAAAATTTAGGCTGTTATGGAGATGGAGGTGCTATTTTTACCAATGATGATGAACTTGCTCATACATTAAGAGGCATTGTAAATCACGGAATGTACAAACGTTATTACCATGATGTAGTTGGAGTAAATTCTCGTCTAGATAGTATTCAAGCTGCCATTTTAAGAATTAAATTACGCGAATTAGATAACTATTGCAATACTCGACAAAAAGCAGCAGCTTATTATTCAACTGCTTTTTCAACAAACAAAAACATTATAACACCTGCCACAAGTTTATTTACAACACATGTTTTTCATCAATATACCTTGCAAATCACCAATGGAAAACGCAACGAATTGCATCAGCATTTATTAGATAACGGAATTCCAAATGCTATTTATTACCCTGTGCCATTACACAGCCAAAAAGCGTATGTAGATGATCGTTATAACGAAGCAGATTTTAAAGTTACAAATGAGTTGATAGATACTGTAATTTCGTTACCAATGCATACCGAATTGGATAAAGAACAACAAGATTTTATTATAAATACTATCTTAAATTTTGTAACTAATTGATGAAGAAAATTTTAGTAACTGGTGGATTAGGCTTTATTGGATCTCATACAGTTGTAGAACTTCAAAACGAAGGTTTTGAAGTTCTAATAATTGACAATTTATCTAATTCAACACTAGACGTTTTAGATAAAATAACTTCAATAACTGCTATAAAACCAAGTTATTTTAATTTTGATTTAAAAGATAAAAAGGCTGTTCAAAATTTCTTTTCAACCAATAAAATAGATGGTGTAATTCACTTTGCAGCTTCAAAAGCAGTTGGTGAAAGCGTTGAAAAACCTTTAGAATATTATGAAAATAATATTAGCACTTTGATTTATCTATTGCAAGAAATGAAAGCAACTAATGTGTTGAATTTTATTTTCAGTTCATCCTGCACCGTATACGGACAAGCCGATGAGTTGCCAATAACAGAAAATGCAACTGTAAAACCAGCGGAATCACCTTATGGAAACACAAAAAAAATGGGGGAAGAAATTATAAAAGATACCACTAAAGTTTCAAATATAAGAGCAATTGCCTTGCGCTATTTTAATCCAATTGGCTCACACGAATCTGCAAAAATTGGAGAATTACCCATTGGTACTCCACAAAATTTAATCCCTTTTGTAACACAAACTGCTGCTGGTATTCGTAAAGAACTGTCTGTTTTTGGAAATGATTATCCAACTCCAGATGGAACAGCCATAAGAGATTATATTCATGTGGTTGATTTGGCACAAGCTCATATTGTGGCTTTAAAAAGATTAATTGATGCTAAAAACAACTCTAATTTTGAAGTTTTTAATATTGGTTCTGGAACTGGAAACTCCGTATTAGAAATTATTCATTCTTTTGAAAAAGTAACAGGTAAAAAACTAAATTACAAATTTGTTGAGCGAAGATTAGGTGATATTACTGCTGCTTATGCCGATACAACTATTGCCAAAACCGAATTAGGTTGGACTGCAAAATTATCTTTAGATGATGCATTACTTTCTGCGTGGAAATGGCAACAAACATTGAAATAGTTTAATGTTAATTTGATGAAAAAGTTGTTCTGAATTTATAAAAGACCTTAGATTTTATTTTGTTATTAAATTTAACTTCCTTATTACAAGCTCACACATAAACCCTGTGCCAAGAAATCGATCTGCCACAACAACAAAATCAAACAAAGTCCAATAAACTACAAAGCTGTTAATGATATAAATAATGGAAATAGTAAAATAAGGGTTGTCTTACAGTTTGAATTTAATTAAATAGCCAAAACTTAATTTGCAATCAATGAACATATTTTATCTAAAAAAGTGTTTATTATTCTAACTTTTTTTCATCTTAAAAAACTCGAAGTTTCCCAATTTTAATGTTATTTACAAAATACATCTTCATCATCCCTCTATTTTTAACCTCAATTTCACCTCTATACTCACAGTCAAATTCGTTCCTTATCAACTCATAAGTATTTTCTGATACATTTATTTTTCCCGGTTCAGACATAGATTCCATTCGAGAGGCAACATTTACAGTATCTCCCCAAATATCATAGGCAAATTTCTTACTTCCCACTACACCAGCTACAACAGTACCAGTATTAATACCAATACGAATATCAAAAGTCATTTCACTGGCTTCTACATCTTTTTTGGTCTTTTCTACAAATTCAGCAATTTCAAAGGCTGCCATTACCATTTTGTAGGCATGATCTTCTGTTGGGAAAGGCAAACCTCCGGCACACATATAAGCATCTCCAATGGTTTTAATTTTTTCTAGGCCATACTTTTCTGTGATTTCATCAAATTTTGAAAAATAAAAACCAATAGTTTCTACCAAAGATTCTGGAGATAAGTTTTCTGAATACTTTGTAAAACCTTTAAAGTCAGAAAATAAAACGGTAACAGATTCAAACTTTTTAGCCAGTACTTTCCCATTTTCTTTTAACTCAAGAGCTGTTTCTTCAGGTAGTATATTCAGCAATAAATTATCGGAACGCTCTTTTTCTTTCTCAATGATTTGTTTGGTCTTTTGAATAAATTTATTTCGTCTGAATAGTCCAATGGCAATTAAACCTATCAAAAACATTGCAATTACTGTAGCAATTACAACTATTCGTTGGTTCTTTTTTTGTTGGCTGAGCAAGTTTACTTCAGTTTGCTTTTGAGATACTTCGTAATTAGTGCGTAGATCGGCCATGTATTGTACCGATTTGATATTGTTCAAACTATCCCGATAGACAATGTAATCCTTATAATGCTTTAAGGATTTTTTTGTGTTCCCTGCATTTTCGTACAGTTCAGATAATTTGAGATTGGCATCACCGATCTGTTCTTTTAATCCATATTTTTCTCCTAATTCTAAACTTCTTTGAGCATACTTTAATGCAGCGCCATGATCTCCCTTTTCTAAATAGATATCGGACATGTAGATAAGATAGACACAAATAGGATGGTAATCGCCAGATTCTTCCAATATTCGGATTGCTTCATTGATGTTTTTTTCAGCAAGTTCATTTTTCCCAATATTGGCATAGACCATCCCTATATTACCTAAGTTATAGGCTTTCCCAATTGCGTAATTGACTCGTTCAAAAATTGCTCCTGATTCTTTAAAGTACACTAGGGCCGAATCATATTCTTTGTTAGCGAGCAAGGCGTCACCCGCATTTAAAATGTAGGACGCCAAGGCAATCGTGTCATCTGATTTTCGTAGGGTAGCAATAGCCTTATTATAGTAAAGCATCGCATTTTTGTGATTGTCAGAAATGGAATAAATATCAGCTAAAGCTCCATAGGAACTGCCTTCAAGATTAATATTTTTATCTTTCTTTGCAATTTCTGCACCCCTAAAAAAAGCCTTTACAGCTTCTTCCAAATCTCCTAACCGTGCATTTTTAGTTCCCTTTTGAAAATAACCGTGAGCCTTATAATAATTATTGTCTATTTGTTCGGACAAGTTGATTAACTCCTCTGCAAATTGTAAGGCCTTTTTAAGGTCATTAACCTCATTAAAACACAGGTTTCTTAGCAATTCTAATTTAGCTTCGCCCTTTAAAGAATCCGCTTTATAGATAACTGCCAGACTATCTGCCACTCTTTGATCTTGGGCAGAACAAATATTAGTTAGTAGGTAAAAAAAGCCTATTAGCAAGTAACAAGCTTTTCTTTCAAACAGCATAATTATTATTTCGGGTTAACCGTAATTTTTGGATCGTAGGTCATAGGTAGGCCTTTACCATCTTGACCAAGCCAACCACCACCAGCTGTTGTCCAATTTATATAGTATTTCTCAATAGTTACAACTTCAACATTAATTAAGGTTCCCATCCAAGAACCATCTGGTTGCAGTGATGGCTCACCAATGAAAACATTATTTGAGTCATCTTTTTCATGAATTTTAGTAATGCTTGCGACACCAGAATTAGGGGCAATAACCCAAGTAATTTGGTCGCCGGAGATACCATTAGTATCATCCTTATCAGATAGGGTTAGTGTCCCATCTGGATTTCCTTTTTCGATTGTGATTTTTCTATCCATTTTTTAGTTTTAAGTAGTTAATAATACTATGATTGAGTTTCAATCATAATTTAAAGATAATCAAAATTTTTAAGGAACGAGAAAATTTCCGTATATTTCAAAACCTATTTTTAACTAATAGTGAATGAATTTAAAACATGAATTTGACTTTGAGGCTGTAGACAACGCCATTGAAAAAGGAATAAAATATCTTCTGTCTAAAGCTGTTAACGGGAATTGGAGAGGTTTCCCAACTATGGCAGGGGAATCTGATATATGGGTCACTGGTTTTGTATTAGCACATATTTATACCCTTTGTGAAGACGCCGAGGCCATAAAAAAATCACAAAATTTTCTTTTAAAATCCCGCCACTCTTCCGGAGGCTGGTCATATAGTGTCATGGTTCCTCCAGATGCAGATTCAAGTGCATGGTCTTTATTGGCCCTAAAATCTAGCCCTGAATTGACAGGCTTAGCCTTAGAGAAGGCTAAAGTTTTTTTGTGGAGTCATTTTATAAACAAAGGTGTTTCAACCTACCGAATAGAATCTGGTATTCGTCAATTTATTTCTGCACCTAGCGATGATTTTATTGCCGGCTGGACATCTGCCCACCCTGATGTTTCCATAGCAGCGGTACTTGCAGATATCAATAATGAAAAAGTGCCAGGAATTCTAAACTGGCTTATAAATAGTCAAACAAGTGAAGGCTTTATCAATTCGTATTGGTGGCGAGGTCCATATTATACATCAACGCTTTTGCTAAGAGCGTTGTCATTGCAACAAGAGTTTTTACCCGAAGAAAATTCTAGAAAGATTGCCGAGGGGCTGATTCGCCAACAACTTCTAAATGGTGGTTTCGGACAAGATTCATCAGAAACTTTAGATCCTTTTACTTCTGCACTGGCACTTGAATCTTTTGTTCATTTATCGTACTTGGGCTATAATCAAGAAAGAGCAAGGTGTGGGAACGCCTTGCTAAAATCTCAACTGCAAGATGGAAGTTGGGCTGGAAGTTTTATTTTGCGAATCCCTGCTCCTGATGTGATAGACCCCAGCCAGATTGCTTCATGGAACAACGCCCATGGAGGAGGAAATTCATTTGTTTCCGATCAAGACGGAATTTTTGCTACCGCCATGGCCTGTTATGCCTTAGATTGCTGGAGAAAATCCGAATCACTTGAATATAAGAGCTCAAAGCCTAAAACCACAAATGTTTAATGGATTGGAATGACCACTTTGGGACATTTTTTTTCGAAACCTGGCAAAAGGCCGGTTTACCCCATCATCAGGAGTTTTTAATTGAATATATTGAAACTCGGGAACATGGGAATTCCAAATCAGATTGGATTAAAAATTCCGCTGCCATCTCTTCAGTTATTAATGGTTCACAGCTTCACTCTGTATATGGTTTTGGAGCTACAATGGGTAAAATTTTTGCCGTATGGTTTAGCTTAAATAAATCCTCCACTGAAGCTGCAGCAGATTGGTGCGGTCGATTTAACTTAGGAATTAGTCTGTTCGATTATATTTGTGACGAGATGGATGATTTAGACGAAGTAACTTCTCTAAAAGTATTTCAGCCCTTTATTAATAAAAGTTATTCTAAAACTAGCATCCTTAATCCAGCCCAAAAACTCCTAAGTAATCTAGCCGGGAGTGTATTACTCGATTTGGAAAAAACTGCGATAAAAAAAGAAGGATCTCAGAAAACAGATGTGCTTTTTAAAGTGATGAAGCAACTATTTGAAGCACAAAATTTTCTTTCAAAAGAAAGACTGTCTGATCACGCAGACCTGAATAAAATTAAAAAAGCACTTTATCTTAAGTCGGCTGAACCATTCCGAATGATGGCTGAATATACGGCTCGTATGGGACACTCAAATGATCAGTCACTTTTAAAAAATGCTCGGGCTATCGGAAAAGCCGTGGGGTATTGTTATTGGTTAATTGATGATGCCAAGGATGTATGGATTGACCTTGAGGCCGAACAATGGAATTTATTCCTTCATCTTGCTGCTTCAGAGGATCCTCTTATTTTTACAAAGAAACGTGATGCTTTTATGGATAGTCACTTACTAAGTATTTGGAAACAATCAAAACATGCGGAAAAAATATCAAGCGAAATTATCAAAAGGTTATTACATGCTATTCGAAAGTTAGAACTATCTGAAAAAGTTGAACGACATACCTTGGGTCTTGTTTCTGCTTCGTTATGGCAATGGTATAAATACTAACAAATTTCAAGTATAAAAAGAGGAAATATTTTTACTAAAATTCATTGGATGTACATTTTTAAACTAAGGTTTAAATGTTCTGTCACATCTGTAAAAGTCAAAAAATTCAATTTACAAATCGTTTATCTAATTAGCTTTTTAAATCAAGATTTAAATCAAACTTTTATACTTATTTGATAAATGCATCAAAACCATTTTCCTTCCATAAATTGAATTTTTATAAAATTCCAATGCTCAAATAACGTTCAATCTCTATTAAACTAAACCACAGCTGAAATTACAACCGCACTTTTATCGATTTTTTTAACCAAACCTTGTAACACCTTTCCAGGACCGACTTCAATAAATTCTGTGGCGCCATCAGCAATCATTTGTTCAACCGATTGTGTCCAACGAACAGGAGCCGTTAATTGTGCTATTAAATTTTCTTTAATTTCTTCTGGATTTGTAACAGCTTTTGCAACAACATTTTGATAAACTGGACATGTAGGTTCGCTAAATGTTGTATTCTTTATTGCCTTCTCTAATTCCTCTCGTGCCGGCTCCATCAACGGTGAATGAAAAGCGCCGCCAACAGGTAATTTCAATGCTCTTTTCGCTCCTCTTGCTATTAAAACTTCACAAGCCTTATCAATTGCAGAAATTTCACCAGAAATTACCAATTGACCAGGGCAATTGTAATTTGCTGCAACAACAACACCATCAATTTCTTCACAAACTTCTTCAACAACCACATCATCTAACCCCAACACAGCAGCCATTGTTGATTCTTGAGCTTCACATGCTTTTTGCATTGCTAGTGCTCTTTTTGAAACTAACTTTAGTCCATCTTCAAAAGTTAAAACACCATTTGCAACTAACGCAGATAATTCTCCTAAAGAGTGACCAGCAACCATTTCTGGTTTAAAATTTGTTCCCAATGCTATTGCCAAAATAACTGAATGCAAAAATATTGCTGGCTGTGTTACTTTAGTTTGTTGTAATTCTTCCGCTGTACCTTTAAACATTACATCGGTTATTGAAAACCCAAGTATTTCATTTGCTTTTTCAAAAAGTTCTTTCGCTTGTTCTGATTTTTCATATAAATCAAATCCCATTCCTGAAAATTGTGCGCCTTGACCTGGAAATATGTATGCCTTCATGTAGTTTCTTTAATTTGTTTTAAAATGCAAAAATAAGAATAAATTACTATATTCGTATTAATCCACTAACTATGAATTCCAAATTAAAATCAGAAGCTTTTATAATTTATTTAATTTTAGGCTCCATGTTTATTGCCGCACTGGTAGTTTCTAATTTAATTTTTCAGAAATTTTTTTATTGGAATCCTTTTGGATTATTTCGCTTTGAATTATCTGTAGGAATTTTACCTTATCCAATTACTTTTTTAATTACCGATATTGTTTCAGAAATATATGGCAAAAAAAAGGCCAATCAAATAGTAATTGCTGGCATATTCGCCTCTGCTTTTTCAATGGGAATTATTTTATTAGCTAATTATGTACCCGCAATTTCAGATTCTCCAATAAATAATGAATTGTTTACCAAAGTTTTTGGATTATCTCCTCTGGCTGTTCTAGCATCTATGTTTGCTTATTTATTTGCACAGTTCATCGATATTAGAATTTATCATTATTGGAAAAAGCGAACCAACGGAAAACATTTATGGCTTAGAAATAATTTTTCGACATTTTCATCACAGTTCATTGATACTTTAACCGTGTTATTTTTATTATGTACCTTTCGCGTTTTACCTTGGGAATTGTTTTCAACATTATTAATTAGCGGATTCCTATTTAAAATAATTATTGCTCTTTTTGACACCCCTGTTCTATATTTTGTAGTTCATTTATTCCGAAGAAGATTCAATTTAAAAATTGGTGAAGAAATTGAATTAATTGAAAATGACTAATTAAAAATTGAAATCAATCGTATTATTTTTTTAATTCGCCTTTTTTTTACTTCTAACTTTAGACTTTTCCCTATGAAATAGTAATAATTACCTTATAACCTTCACTATTTCTTACATTAAAAACAGTGCCATCTTTAAACATTAAATATTGCCCTTTAATTCCACTTAATTCCCCTTTATACACATGAGTTTTTTCCAGACTTAACGATTTTATTTTTATAGGATAGCTCTTAACTGGGTAATTAATTTTAGTAATTTTTCCGTTATTCTCTAAAAAATAAGGTTTAGTTTCTTCTGGAATGTATATTTTTAATTTTTCTCTTTCTTCAAATAAGTCAACATCCAAAACCTCATTTTTTAACATTTTTTGCCAACTTGTTTTGTCGGCCACATACTCTTTTAAGGCAACCTCGGTAATTCCTGCTAAAAATCTGTTTGGAACTTCAACAATTTCAATTGCTTCTGTTGCACCTTGATCAATCCATCTATATGGCACCTGTGTTTTTCTTGTGACTCCAACTTTTACATTACTCGATACGGCCAAATAAACAATATGTGGTTGCAATTGCACTTTCTTTTCATATTCCAAATTTCTGTCTTCAATATCTAAATGAGCAGTGCTTAATTCAGGCCTCATTATCCAATCCCCTACTTGAGCACTGGTATAAAAACAATCGTAACAAAACCCTTGTCTAAATATTTTCTTTTCTTTTTCACAACACAAACAATGGTATCCTTCAAAACTTATTTCCAGTTCTCTGCCTAAAAGTTGATTCATATTTAAAAAATCATCTTCAACATTCAAATAATAATCAACTTCATCATTAAGTTCAGTTATCATTTTTTTTAAGATAGTTTGGTATTGCATAGAAAAGTTTATTAAATTTAACACTCTAAATATAGCTAAATAAAGATGCCTTTTACATTTGTAAACTCAATAATTTCTTGGTTTCTTAAAAAAAGAAAACACCAAATCGAATTATTTTTAAAATATCCTATTGAAGTTCAGCAGGAATTACTTTCTAAATTACTCTCTAAAGCAAAATGGACTGAATTAGGCACTAAATATGAATTTGACAAGATTAAAAACTATCAACAATTTTC
Source organism: Lutibacter sp. (assembly GCF_030692605.1). Classification (GTDB taxonomy): domain Bacteria; phylum Bacteroidota; class Bacteroidia; order Flavobacteriales; family Flavobacteriaceae; genus Lutibacter. The sequence continues at coordinate 67,400 of NZ_JAUYUD010000085.1, read as the reverse complement.
TGAAAAAGTTCCAATTCAGCAATATGAATCCATAGAACCTTTAATTGAACGAACAAGAAAAGGAGAACCAAATGTATTTTGGCCTACGAGTATTAAATGGTTTGCAAAATCTAGTGGAACCACTAATGCAAAAAGCAAATTTATTCCGGTAAGCGACGAAGCAATAGAACATTGTCATTTAAAAGCCGGGAAAGATATGCTCTGTTTATATATAAATAACAACCCAGAAACTCAATTATTTATAGGAAAAGGGCTGCGATTGGGTGGTAGCAGCGCTGTATATGAAGATAACAATAGTTTTTTTGGAGATCTTTCTGCCATTATTATTGAAAACCTTCCTTTTTGGGCCGATTTTAGTAGTGCCCCGAAACTAGAAACGGCATTAATGAGTGAATGGGAAAGTAAAATGACCAAAATTATTGATGAAACTGTTAACGAAGATATTACCAGTTTAGTAGGTGTTCCATCTTGGATGCTAGTTTTATTACATAAAGTGCTAGAAAAAACAGGAAAAAAAAATATTTTAGAAGTATGGCCAAACCTTGAAGTATATTTTCACGGGGGCGTTAATTTTAATCCTTACAGAGAACAATTTAAAAAAATTATTCCAAAAGAAGATTTTAAATACTATGAAACCTACAATGCCTCTGAAGGTTTTTTTGCAATTCAGGATCAGAATAATTCTCAAGAAATGTTATTGATGTTAGATTATGGTATTTTTTATGAATTTATCCCAATGAATTTATTTGAAGGAGAAAAATCAAAAGCAATTCCACTTTCTGAAGTACAACTAAATCAAAATTATGCCCTAGTAATTACAACCAATGGAGGTTTATGGCGTTATTTAATTGGAGATACCATTAAATTTACTTCCTTAAACCCCTTTAGAATTAAGATTACCGGTCGAACCAAACATTTTATCAATGTTTTTGGTGAAGAATTAATTATTGAAAATGCAGAAGAAGGGTTGAGACAGGCCTGTTTGAAAACCAATGCTGAAGTTGCCGATTATACGGTTGCTCCCATTTTTATGCATGCCTCTAAAAATGGTGGGCACGAATGGTTGATTGAATTTAAAAAACAACCTGAAGATTTAGTCTATTTTACCGAAGTTTTGGACAATGCCTTAAAAGATATTAATAGTGATTATGAAGCTAAAAGATATAATGATATGACCTTAGCATTACCTATAATCAATATAGCTTCGAACGGATTGTTTTATAATTGGTTGAAACAAAAAGGTAAATTAGGTGGACAACACAAAATACCTCGACTTTCAAATTCAAGAAAATATTTTGAAGAATTGTTAGAATTGGAGTTAATGCCGTAATTTAAGTTGTTGATTATTAATTCCAATAATAAATACTTCAACTATGTTCAACAAACTCAAAACTTTAGACTTTTCAACTATTGCTTATTGTCCAAAAATTAAATTTTTCGATCAATTACGTAATTAACCATGGTTAATAAAGATTCCTTGTAGGGAGAATTTGGGTAGGTTTCTAAAATTTCTAAAGCCCTTTTATGATATTCATTCATTTTAATTGAAGTGTACTCAATACCACCTTTTTTTTTCACAAAATTAATAACCTCTTTTACCCTTGTCTTATCCTTATTATGGTTTTTAACTGAGTTTATGAGCCACTTTTTATCTGATTTATCGCAATTATTCAACGTATAAATAAGTGGTAACGTCATTTTTTGCTCCTTAATATCTATTCCTGTAGGTTTTCCAATTTTTTCTTCAGAATAATCAAACAAGTCATCTTTAATTTGAAAAGCAATTCCAATTAATTGTCCAAACAACCTCATTTTTTCAATTTCTTCATTTGAAGCACCAACTGAAGCTGCACCAATTCCACAACAAGCAGCAATTAAAGTGGCAGTTTTCTGACGAATAATATCGAAATAAATATCTTCGGTGATATCAAGTTTTCTTGCTTTTTCAATTTGTAATAATTCACCTTCGCTCATTTCTTTTAAGGCAACCGAAATGAGTTTTAATAAATCAAAATCTTCATTATCCACAGAAAGCAATAAACTTTTTGATAACAAATAATCTCCAAAGAGCACTGCAATTTTATTTTTCCAAAGTGCATTTATTGAGAAAAACCCTCTTCGCTGGTTGCTATCATCTACAATATCATCGTGCACCAAACTAGCGGTATGAATTAATTCAATAAGCGCAGCACCTCTATACGTTTTTTCACTAAAATTTCCATTTGAAACCATTTTTGCAACCAAAAAAACAAACATTGGTCTCATTTGTTTTCCTTTTCTTCTTACAATATATTGGGTAATTCTATTAACAAGTGGAACTTGTGTTGCCATTGCCTCTTTGAATTTACTTTCAAAGAGTTCCATTTCTTGAAGGATGGGTTGCTTTATGTATTCTACTGTTTTCATAGATAATACAAAAGTAGTAGTTTTTTTAAGTTTTGATTAGAAATTTAAACATATTGTTTTTAAACAGTTATCACTGCAAATTAACAAAAAAAAGGAGGGAATAAATTCCCTCCTTTTAATTACTTAACGTTATGTTGAATATTTATTGATTCCACATGAATTGTTTTAAATATTTTTTCAACAAATTCTTTGTTTAATCCATTTTTTTCTGCCACTTTAGTCATTTCATCTAATATTTCAGACCAGCGAGCACTTTGCAAAATAGCAACATTTTCCTGATGTTTTAAGCGACCTATTTTTTCTGAAACTTGCATTCTATTTGTCAATATTTCAATTATATGATGATCGATTAAATCCAATTCTTTTCTATAACGATTTAAATTACTTTGAAAATCTTCTCTATAACTATACTTCTGACGAATTTTTAAATCCTTGGTAATTTGATCTAATTGTGCAGGTGTAATTTGCTGACTAGCATCACTCCACGCATTATCTGGATCAAAATGCGTTTCAATCATAAATCCATCATAATTTAAATCCAAACCAGTTTGAGAAACATCAAAAATAGTATCACGTCTTCCACAAATGTGTGAAGGATCCAAAATTAATGGTAAATCCGGAAATTCCTTTTTAAGCTCAATGGCTATATGCCATTTCGGTTTATTCCTATAATGAAGTGGGTTATATTCTGAAAATCCTCTATGAATTACACCTAATTGCGAAATTCCAACTGATTTAAAACGCTCTACGGCTCCTAACCAAAGTGCTAAATCTGGATTAACAGGGTTTTTTATCAACACAGGAATATCAACACCTTTTAAAGCATCAGCAATTTCTTGCACTACAAATGGGTTAACCGTAGTTCTTGCGCCAACCCATAAAATATCAATATTATGTTTAAGTGCTTTTTCTACGTGATCTGCATTACCTACTTCTGTTGTAACTAACAAACCTGTTTCTTCCTTCACTTTTTGAAGCCATGGCAATCCAATTTCACCAACACCTTCAAATCCGCCTGGTCTCGTTCTTGGTTTCCATATACCAGCTCTAAACACATTTGTATCTGTGTTTTTCAAAAGATGAGCTGTTTTTAACACTTGCTCTTCTGTTTCTGCACTACATGGACCAGCAATAACAATCGGATGTGTTAAATTCATGCTGTCTAACCACTTTCTGTTTTCCTTATTTATTTCCATTTTATTTAATATTTCACTATTATTTAATTCCTTTTAAAACTGATTTTATATAATTAGTATCACTCATTATCTCCTTAATTGCATCACCATTATTGGCTGCAATTAACTCTTTAAATTCCACTAAATTTTTAATATACTCCTCTAAAGAACTGATTATATTTTCTTTATTCTCTAAAAAAATTGGTGCCCATGTTGCTGGAGAACTTTTTGCCAAACGAACCGTTGAAGCAAAACCAGTACTTGCCATATCAAAAATATATTGTTCGTTTTTTTCAATTCCCAACACCGTTTTTCCTAACATAAAGGAACTAACATGTGATAAGTGAGAAACATAGGCAATGTGTCTATCGTGCTCCTCAGGGTTCATCATTTTAATTCGCATATTCAATTTTTTAAAAATTCCTAGGGCTTTATCTAAAATTTTCCAATCCGTTTTTTCAACTTCACAAATAATATTTACTTTTTCATCAAACAAATCATAAATTGCAGCTTCCGGGCCCGAAAATTCTGTTCCAGCAAGCGGATGAGCAGCTACATAATTTTTCCTTTTCGGATGGTTTTTAAGTGCTTTACAAATTTCATTTTTAACCGACCCAACATCAAAAACCAATGTATTTTCAGATATTTCATCTAATACAGTAGCAGTAATTTTCGCAATTTTATCAACTGGAACTGCTATTACAACAACTGATGCATCTTTAAGATCTGAAAGATTTATTTCAGCATCAATAACTCCTAATTCCAACGCTTTTTTAATATGTTCCGGATTATGATCAATTCCAAAAACTTGATAGCCCAATCTCTTTTTTAAATCAAGAGCTAAAGAACCACCTACTAATCCCAAACCGATAATTACTAATTTTTCCATAACTACTTTTTTGCTTCAATTAAGCGTTGTAATACCTCTTCTAAAATAGCTTCTGAAACACATAATGAGGCTCTAATATATCCTTCACCATTGCTTCCAAAAACCGTACCTGGGGTTATAAAAATATTATTTTCATATAATAATTGATCTGTAAAATTTTCACATTTAATTTCAGATGGTAATTTTCCCCAAACAAATAATCCAACTGCTTCTTTTTGATAAACACAATCCAACAAATCAAAAATTTTCCAAAGAATTTCTCTCCTTCTTAAATAGGTAGCATTTAATTCATTAAACCAGTTATTAGACAAATTTAGAGCAGCAATTGCTCCTTTTTGAATTCCTAAAAACATTCCAGAATCCATATTACTTTTTACTTGTAAAATTGTATTCATAAATTCAGAATTCCCAACAACCATTCCAACACGCCAACCAGCCATGTTAAACGATTTACTTAACGAATTAAGTTCAATAGCAATTTCCTTAGCTCCATCAACTTGTAATATACTCAAGGGATTTTCATTTAATATAAAGCTATACGGATTGTCATTTACAACTAATATTTGATGCTTTTTTGCAAAGGAAATAATTTTTTCGAAATTTTTTAGCGTTGCAGTTGCTCCTGTAGGCATATGAGGATAATTAATCCACATTAATTTAACATTCGACAAATCATTTTTTTCAATTTCATTAAAATTAGGCAACCAATTTTCTTCTTCATTTAAATTATAAAAAAGTGGTTTTGCTTCTACCAAATTGGTTACAGAAGTATAGGTTGGATAGCCAGGATTTGGAATTAAAACTTGATTACCTTTATTCAAAAATGCCAATGAAATTTGCATTATTCCTTCTTTAGAACCCATTAATGGTAAAATTTCTTCATTGGAATTTAATGCGACTTCATAAAAGTTTTGGTAAAAATTGGCCATAGATTCTCTTAATGCTGGAATCCCTTTATAACTCTGATATTGGTTTACTTTTGGCAAAACCATTGCCTCATGTAGAGCGTCAATTACCTCTTTAGAAGGATTTAAATCGGGGCTACCTATGGCAATATTAATTACAGGTTTGCCTTGTTGAATCAATTGATCAACCTCCCTCAATTTTTTTGAGAAATAGTATTCTGAAACACTGTTTAATCTGTCTGCTTTTTTAATCATATTACTTTCCATTGCTATATTCTCCAAGTATTTGAAGCGTTTCAACTTTATCTTTAATTTCATTAATTGCATTATAATAATTGGCATAACTACTAAAAACAAAATCAGAGAAAAAAGCATATTTCCAAGGGGTTTCTATCACAGGCATTGATTGAATTTTCGATAAATTTAATTCGTGCCTTGCCAAAATGGTTAAAATTTCTGCCAAACTACCTGTTTTATGACTTGCTGTGAATTTAATCGATGCTTTATTAGCTGAAACACTATTTTTAGATTTCGAATTTGTTAAAATAAAAAAACGTGTCATGTTATCTTTTATCGTTTGAATTTTAGGTGCCAAGATATCTAATTGGTAAGTTTTTGCAGCCAAGTCACTAGCAATAGCCCCAACTCCTTTTAACTTATTTACCTGAATTCTTTGCGCAACTGAAGCGGTATCTTTATCCTCAATAAGCTTTATGTGAGGATGATTTTTAAAGAAATTATGACATTGCAATAACGCCATAGGATGCGAATACACTTCTTGAATATCAGAAATACCTTGTCCTTTTAACGCCATTAAATTATGATGCACTGGTAAATAATATTCCCCAGATATAGCTAAATTATGAGCATCAATTAGAGCGTAATTTGGTAGTATACTACCAGCAATAGAATTTTCAATTGCCATCACAATAACATCTGCTTTGTTAGTTTCTAACAAATTTGGCATTTCGCTAAACGACAAACATTCTACTAGATCTATGTTTTTCCCAAAATATTTTTCGGCAACTATATGATGAAAAGAACCTTTGATTCCTTGAATTGCAACTTTCATATTTTTTATTATATTATTTTCATTTTTATCCAAAAAAAAATCTCGAAATTTTTCGAGACTCAGTGATTATAAATTTTTAAATTACACATGCAAAGCCTCATCCTTTATTGCTAAAATAAAAGTAAAAATAGAAGCTATTCCAAATGTTGTTCGACATTGTTTTCTGTTTATAAAAGCACAAATCTATACATTAATTTTAATAAAAAAAGAAAAAAAAGAAAAAAAAGAGAAAGTTTAAGTAATTTTCATAAAAATGGTTTAATTATTTATAAATCAATAATAAATACTTCGTTTTATTCTCAATTTATAAATAATTAAAAGCTAGGTATCTACTATTTTTGACAAATAGGTTGTAAAAATTAATAACACAATTAAAATAAAAATAATTTTAACGTTTTAACCAATCTTATAATTGTCAATTTAATAACTACATGCGACTAATCTAAATTTAAAGATTGATATTATGAAGCCTAAAAGAAAGAACACAAATTTAGACTCTTTTTAATCAATTTCAAAAGTCAAATAGATGCCAATTATTTCTCGAAAGGGTGCTTGGCTAACGGTTTTTTTACAAAAGGATGATATTCACCTTTTGCCCCAATTGGAACTGAATGTCGTACCGAATGAACAATTTCAATAGCTTGCCTTGGAGCTTCTAAACCATAACCATTTCCTGCAATAATTTCTTGATATGAAACTGTATGTAAATCGGTAAAACCACCACTAAATTCTAACTCTTCACCCTCAATGGTTATAGATCTATAAGTAGATTGACCCTTCGCTTTCACATCATCTGGTAACGTATCTGGATTTATAGATAAAAACCAACGTACTCGAGCTTTTTCAAATTCTAAATATCCTGCACATCTATCATGTGTATTCACATGAACCACATTTTGTTTTAAATCTCCAAAAATCCAAGACAGCATATCAAAAAAGTGAACTCCAATATTAGTTGCAATCCCTCCCGATTTTGAAACATCTCCTTTCCAAGAGGTATAATACCAATTACCGCGTGATGTTAAATAAGTTAAATCAACATCGTACATTTTATCTTTTGGACCATTCTCAACTTTTGCTTTTAATGCAATAATACTTGGATGAACCCTTAACTGCAAAATATTATAGATTCTATTCCCAGTTTCTTGCTCAATTTTAGACAAGGCATCAATATTCCAAGGATTTAAAACCAATGGTTTTTCACAAATGGCATCTGCTCCCTGTCTAAGAGCAAAACGTATATGTGCATCGTGCAAATAATTTGGGGTACAAATACTCACATAATCTAAGTGCTGATTTTTATCGTACTTCAATTTAGAAATATGACGATCAAAACGTTCAAATTCGGTGAAAAAATCAGCATTGGGAAAATAACTGTCAATTATTCCAACACTGTCAAACTTGTCTAAAGCCGCCACCAAATTGTTATTGGTTTCTTTAATGGCTTTCATATGGCGCGGCGCTATGTACCCACTTGCTCCTATTAATGCAAAATTTTTCATTTTTATGTTTTTTTTTGAAATTGACTTAGTTTAAGTTTTAATTACAAACTAAATCAAATTTTTAATTCTTACCTATTTGATAATATTCAAATCCTTTTTCCTCTAAATTGAACGCATTGTACTGGTTTCTACCATCGAAAATAATTGGATTTTTTAATAATTTTTTAATTTCATCAAAATCTGGTGACCGAAATTCTTTCCATTCTGTAAGTAAAATTAAGGCATCAGAGTTTGGTAAGACTTCGTATTTTGAAGTTGCATATTCAACTTTTTCTAATCCTTTTAAATAAAAACTTTTTGCTTCATCCATAGCTTTTGGGTCAAAAGTAATAATTTTAGCGCCACGCTTTACAAGTTCATTAATCACATAAATGGCTGGTGCTTCACGCATATCATCGGTTCCTGGTTTAAAAGCTAATCCCCACATACCAAATGTGAATCCGTTCAAGTTTTCTCCAAACCGCTTTATAATTTTTTCTGCAATTACAAGTTTTTGTGTATCATTAACATCTTCAACAGCCGTAATTATTTTAGCATTATAATTATGTTCAGATGCTATTTTTTTCAACGCTTTTACATCTTTTGGAAAACAAGATCCTCCATAACCACAGCCTGGATAAATAAAACTGTACCCTATTCTACTGTCTGATCCAATTCCAATACGAACTTGATTTGCATCTGCACCTACTTTTTCGCAAATATTTGCGATCTCATTCATAAATGAAATTTTTGTAGCTAACATTGCATTTGCGGCATATTTAGTCATTTCCGCTGAACGAACATCCATTGTTATAAATCTATCATGTGACATGCAAAATGGCGCATACAATTGTTTCATTTTTTGAATTGCATGGTCGCTATCGGCACCAATAACAACACGGTCTGGTTTCATAAAATCAATAATCGCAGCACCTTCTTTTAGAAATTCTGGATTTGAAACTACATCAAAAGAAATGTTTTTACCTCTTTTATCCAATTCATTTTGAATGGCAGCTTTTACTTTATCTGCTGTGCCTACTGGCACCGTTGACTTGTCTACAACCACAATACTATGTTCCAACACTTTACCAATAGAAATTGCAACGGAAATCACATATTGCAAATCTGCAGAGCCATCATCTCCCATTGGTGTGCCTACCGCTATAAAAACAATTTCGGCATTTTTTATAGCATCATTAATATTTGTTGTAAAAAATAAATTGCTACTTGCTACATTTTTCAATATCATTGGTTCCAAACCAGGCTCATAAATTGGAATTATACCTTCCTTTAGCTTCAATATCTTTGTTTCGTCAATATCTACACAAGTTACTTTATTGCCCATTTCAGAAAAACATGTTCCTGATACTAATCCAACATATCCTGATCCTACAACTGTAATGTTCATTTCTTTTAATATTATTTAATCTTAATTTTAAAATATTTTTGGTGCTTTTCTTAAAATTCTAGTTGATTTTTTATTTAATTAACTACAATTTTCCGTGAATCTCTCCTTCATACACTCCTTTAACATCGTAAATTATTCCGTTTTTATGTAAGAATTTATTTAAGTCCATATTTAAAAATTCTTGATGTGCAACTGTTATAACAATGGCATCAAACTTTTTTGAAGGCATTTGTTGTACAGTAATTTCATTGTATTCTTGTTTAACCTCCTCAGGATTTGCCCATGGATCAAAAATGGTCACATTAGTTTCAAAACCTCTTAAACAATTTATAACATCAACTACCCTTGTATTTCTAACATCTGGACAATTCTCTTTAAAAGTAATACCCATAACCAACACGTTTGCATTTTTAATTTTCACATCGTGTTTTACAAATAATTTAATTACTTCACTTGCCACATATTGCCCCATACTATCGTTCATTCTACGACCAGCCAAAATAATTTCTGGATGATAGCCAACTTCTTGAGCTTTTTGCGCCAAATAATATGGATCAACCCCAATACAGTGACCGCCCACCAAACCAGGTTTAAATGGCATAAAATTCCATTTAGTGGCTGCCGCTTCTAATACCGCTTGTGTATCAATTTTTAAAATATTAAATATTTTAGCTAATTCATTTACAAAAGCAATATTTATGTCTCGCTGTGAATTTTCTATTACTTTGGCGGCTTCAGCTACTTTAATGGAAGGCGCTAAATGAGTTCCTGCAATAATTACTGATGCATATAATGCATCTACTTTTTTACCAATTTCAACTGTTGAGCCTGAAGTCACTTTTTTAATTTTTTCAACAGTGTGCAATTTATCACCAGGATTAATACGTTCCGGTGAGTATCCTGCAAAAAAATCTTTATTAAAAATTAAACCTGAAATTTTTTCTAATATTGGAATACACACTTCTTCGGTTGCCCCAGGGTAAACCGTAGATTCATAAATTACAATATCATTTTTCTTTAAAACGGTTCCAACAGCCTCACTAGATTTAATTAAAGGTGTTAAATCTGGCTTACTATTTTTATCAACTGGGGTCGGAACTGTAATTATAAAGTAATTACATTCATTTATATCATTTATATCAGTTGTGCAAAAAAGTCCATTTTCATTTGAGAGTTTATGCACCAAAACATCCAAGAGCATCTCTTTTTCAACCTCTAAAGTTTTATCAATTCCCTTATTTAATTCAACAACACGTCCATCATTTATATCATACCCAATAACTGGGAATTTAGTTGCAAACAAACGTGCTAAAGGTAAGCCAACGTATCCTAAACCTATAATTGCTATTTTAATTTCTTTTGACATTTTATATTTCAAACTTCATTTTTAATAATTACTTTTAACAAACAAATTAATTTACCTCCTTTTATCAGCAAGAGTATATTCAACTTAATAGATTTCTAGAACTATTTTTTATATTTTTTCAAATACCATTCTACTGTTTTTTTAATACCTGAATCGAAGTTTTCATTTGCTTTCCATCCCAAATCACTTTCAATTTTAGAAGCATCAATCGCATATCTAAAATCGTGACCAGCTCTATCCTTCACATAACTAATCTGATTTTTATAACTCGTTTTAGATAATGGAGCCAATTCATCTAACAACTCACAAATTTTATTGGCAATGTAATTGTTATTTTGCTCATTATTTCCGCCAATATTATAAACTTCTCCACTTATTCCTTTGTGATATGCTAAGTCCAAACCTACACAATGGTCTAAAACATATAACCAATCTCTCACATTTTTTCCATCTCCATAAATAGGAATTTCTTCACCAGCCAATGCTTTTCTAATTACCGTTGGAATTAATTTTTCATTATGTTGTTTTGGTCCGTAATTATTTGAACAATTTGTAATAACAGTATTCATTCCATACGTGTGGTGATAGCTTCTTACAATAAAATCACTACTTGCTTTTGAAGCACTATATGGTGAATTTGGAGCGTAAGGTGTGTTTTCAGTAAATAAGCCTGTTTCACCTAAAGTTCCATACACCTCATCTGTTGAAACATGCAAAAACATGCTGTTTTCGAATCCTCTTTTAAACATAAATGGCTGTTCCATCCAATATTTATAAGCAACATCAACCAAATTAAACGTTCCATTTACGTTTGTTTCAATAAAAATTCCTGGATTAGATATTGAGTTATCTACGTGAGATTCAGCCGCTAAATGCATTACACCATTAATGTAATAATGTTGAAATACACGCTCTACCAAACTTCTGTCACAAATATCGCCATTTACAAAAGTAAAATTTGGTGCTTTTTTAACAGCTTTCAAATTTTTTAAATTTCCTGCATATGTTAAAGAATCAATCACTGTAAATTGATAATCTGGATATTTTTCAACCAAATATTCAACAAGATTTGAACCAATAAATCCCGCACCTCCTGTAATTAAAATTGATTTCATAGTGTTTTGAGTATTAATTTACAGATTATTAATTTTAAAGTTCCAAATATACAAAAAACCAGTTAGGTAATTAGTATCCTAATCTCCAAAAGACACTACCTTAAATTCAATTTTTTTATGCAATTTTTTAAAGAAGTTTCCCAATTTGGAATAGAGACTTTGCCTATTTTTTTAATTTTAGTTGTTGCTAATAAACTGAATTTTGGGCGATAGGCTTTTGCATTAAATTCTACTGTTGAAATTGGCACAATTACACATTTCAAAGCTGTATTTTTTACAATTTCTGATGCAAATTCGAACCAGCTACAACTCCCATAATTGGTGTAATGATAAATTTCAACGTTATTATTAGAAATCGTTGGAAGAATTTTTAAAATAAAACTTGCTACATCTTTTGCGTAAGTAGGAGAACCAATTTGGTCTGAAACAACCGATAATTCATCCTTCTCCTTTGCCAATTTAATGATGTTTTTCACAAAATTAGTTCCATAACTAGAATACAGCCATGAAGTTCTTATAATTACAGAATTTGCTGGGTTTATTTCTAAAATGGCATTTTCACCGTTCAATTTAGATCTACCATATTCATTTTGTGGGTTTGTTGCTGCACTTTCCGTATATGGAATTTCAGAATTTCCATCAAATACATAATCTGTAGAAATGTGAATGAGCTTGATTTGATTTTTTTGAGCTAATTGAGCTAAATTTTTAACTGCAAAGTGGTTTATATTTTGAGCTAAATGCGCTTCATCTTCCGCCTTATCCACATGAGTATAGGCAGCGCAGTTTATAATAACTTTTATTTTATTTTGAGAAATGAAATTTTCAACAGCATGAAAATCAGTAATATCTAAATCGGCTTTTGAAGTAAAAAAGAAATTATAACCTCGAAAATTTGAAGCCAATTCTCTAATTTCTTGTCCTAATTGACCATTTGAACCCGTTACAAGTAAGTTTATTCTTTCTTTCAAACTATTTAGAATAAGTGGCCTCCAAAAATGAAGGTAAAATTTTATCTTTTTCTGAAATTATCATTTCGCTTTCAGGGAAATTCCAATCAATATTTAATGATTTATCATTGTATATTATTCCTTTTTCAGAGGAATTATTATACATATTATCAACTTTATAACTAAAAATTGTATCATCTTCTAAAACTAAATAACCGTGAGCAAATCCTCTTGGAATAAATAATTGTAATTTATTTTCTCCACTTAATTCTAGTGCAATGTACTTACCAAATGTTGGCGAAAATTTTCGAATATCTACAGCGATATCTAAAACCTTGCCTTGAACTACTCTTACCAATTTTGCCTGAGAAAATAGTTCGTCTTGGTAATGTAAACCTCTTAAAACTCCTTTTGAAGATTTAGCCTCGTTATCCTGCAAAAAATTTACTTTATAACCAATAAATGCTTCAAAAATATCCATTTTAAATGATTCGAAAAAGTAACCTCTTTCATCTAAAATTACTTTTGGTTCACACAAAATTACGTCGGGTATGTTTGTTTTTTTAAATTTCACTTATTTAGATTTTGCGATTCGACTTAAATAAACACCATACTCATTACTTTTATACGCTTCCGCTAAGGTTAGTAATTGTTTTTTAGAAATAAATTTATTTTGATATGCAACCTCTTCTATACAAGCTATTTTTAACCCTTGACGTTTCTCTATGGTTTGAATGAAGTTTGAGGCTTCTAATAAGGAATCTTGTGTACCCGTATCTAACCACGCATATCCTCGGCCCATCATTTCCATTTTTAAATTTCCTTCATTTAAATAATGCTGATTAACAGATGTTATTTCTAATTCGCCTCTTTTACTAGGTTTTATACTTTTGGCGACTTCAACAACATTATTAGGGTAAAAATACAATCCTACCACGGCATAATTACTTTTTGGTTTTGTTGGCTTTTCAATAATACTATTCACATTTCCATTGGCATCAAACCCCGCAACACCATAACGTTCCGGGTCTTGCACATAATAGCCAAAAATGGATGCTTTTCGTTCCTCCTTTACAGATTTAACTGCACTTTCTAACAATTTATCCATTCCTGCACCGTAAAAAATATTATCACCTAAAATTAAGCAAACATCATCATCCCCTATAAATTTTTCTCCAATAATAAAAGCTTGTGCCAGTCCGTCTGGTGAAGGTTGTTCTTCATAACTAAATTGCATTCCAATAGCTATTCCATCACCAAATAATTTTTTAAAATTAGGCAAATCTTGTGGTGTTGAAATAATAAGCACTTCGCGTATGCCAGCTAACATAAGAACAGAAAGTGGATAGTAAATCATTGGCTTGTCGTAAATTGCCAATAACTGTTTAGAAGTGCCTTTTGTTATTGGATATAAACGAGTACCAGAACCTCCAGCTAATATTATTCCTTTCATTTGCTAAAATATGTTGTTGTATAATTATATGCGAAAATAACTAATTATTATGTAATGGCAATTGCTTGATGTTGCATTAATGCTTGACTGTTAAAATATCAACAATTTTGAATATACTTTAATAACCAAGTATAAAAAAATCTAATTTAAAGCCAAAAAAATATGTGCCTTAAGTTACAATAATCTGAAAATAATTAACTAAATTTAAGCTATGTTACGATGAATAATTCCAACATTACATTTGTAATACAACTCCTTTGAATTTTCATTTAACTAGTTATTGAAATAAATCGAAATTAGTAATGTACCCCTGTTTTTATTAAAATTATTATTATTAAAAAAAATAAGATTATGTTTGTTTTGAAAAAGATTTTACTTCCATTATCACTTTCTATCACAAAAATTCTTTTTGTAGCCTCTATTTCTTACGAAGTTCTAGAATTATCTATATAAACTTTAAATTTAAGTACTATGAAACGATTATCCTTTTTTTGTGCCATTTTATTAATGGTAACTTTTCATACAAGCTGTGAGAAAGAAACAACTTTATTACCAGAAAATTCAGAAATAAACAACAATTCACAACCACTTTTTCAGAGGGTAACAAATGATGGATTGCAATTTTATTTTACTCAAGAAGAGTTTGGTTGTAATGACTTACCAACTGAAGATTTTGAAGATGCTTTAATTTTAGAAAGCGGATTTAGCAACTTCTTAAATCAATATTCTAATTCTGGCTTTTCACCTGGAGGAATTATTTCTGGAGTTACTTTTGAAATAGCTCCAAACATAAATTGGGTACCAAATTGGGGATTGTATGTAAATTCTTATTTTACGCAATACGGTCCATCTTATATACTAAGATCTAATGGTGATGGCTATTTAGATACAAATTTTGTAATTAATTTTACTGAAAATAATGTTACTGAAGCGAGCATGTATGTTTTTAATGGATATGAATGCAACGTGTTTATTGAAATTTATGGGATAACTAATAACTTAATTGGTGAATTTTCTGTATTTCCTACCACTAATTATGGTTTTTATTGGGCTGTTTCTTCCAACCAATCTATCTCAAAAATTATATTACATTCTGAAATACCTTATAGTTCAATTGGAATAGATAATATTTCTTTTGGTACATGTAATAACACCGATTTTGATAACGATGGCTGCTTAAACGAAGAAGATCCTTATCCACATTCGATAATGACCGAAACAATAATTATTGGAGGTATTAATACCGGCGTTTTAAACAAATTTGAATCTTGCAGTACTATGGCAGATGAAATTGATGTATTAATACGTAGTATTAATGCTGAATATACAGGTGCTAATTATGATTCTTTGCACAAAAAATTTGTAACTGGTGTTGCTCAAATTACATATTATTGGAGACTAAAAAGAAAGATAACCAGTAAACAACGAACTACAATTTCGAACGCAGCTTGGAACGCTAATATTCCTTTTTGGGATGATAAATAGTGCCCTTTTTAACTTGTATTAGAACAATTTATTTGTTAAATAACAATAGTACTTTTTTTAATTTATTCTAATTTGTATCAATTATTTTTAAAATTAATATTAACAAACATTAAACACTATGAAACATTTTAAAACAATGTATTACATGCTTTTTATAGCAGTAATTATGGTAAGTTGTGAAAAAGAAACAACTACCTTGCCTGAAAATTCAAAACTCAATGAGCAGGAAAAAGACATTTTAGAATTTAAATCTGTGAGCGAAATGGTTGACGCTGGATTTGATTTTAATGCTCACAGAGCGATTCTGCCAACTCAAAAAAGCAGCAACGATCAACTGAATTCAAAAATCATTGACGAAGAATCTGGTCTTATTTTTTATACAGATCGTGAAGAATTTTTAAACGATGGCTGTGACAATTTAACTTTAGAAAATTTTGAACCTACAAACCCTTTTGGTATTAATACAATTAGCAATCCCTTAAATGAAAATACTGATAATGATTTGTACTCTCCTGGTGAGATTCAATCTGGCATTTCAATTTATACTGATGTTAATCGTGAAAATTCCTTATATATACCTTCAATAAATTCTACTTTTAAAATTGTAGCAAACTACTATGTCGATTATTTAAATATTGACATTAGTTTGCCATACATTTATACAGTAAGTATGAATTTATCCTTATGGTCAGGTTCTGGAAATATTGATATTCAAATTTTTGGAAATTCAGGACTTATAGGTTCATTTACAATTTCAGCTCCTTATACGCATTTTGGAGAAGAAGCTTTTTTTGGGGTTCAATCTATTGAGCCAATTACTAAAATAACATTAAACTCGCAAACTGGAGATGCAGAAGTTCTTGATAATTTATCTTTTGGTACATGTAATAACACCGATTTTGATAGAGATGGTTGCTTAAACGAAGAAGATCCTTCTCCACATTCGATAATGACCGAAACAATAATTATTGGAGGTATTAATACTGGTGTTTTAAACAAACTTGAATCTTGCAGTACTATGTCAGATGAAATTGATGTATTAATACGTAGCATTAATGCTGAATATACAGGTAATAATTATGATTCTTTGCACAAAAAATTTGTATCTGGTGTTGCTCAAATTACCTATTATTGGAGACTAAAAAGAAAGATAACCAGTAAACAACGAACTACAATTTCGAACGCAGCTTGGAACGCTAATATTCCTTTTTGGGAGGATAAATAGTTCCATTTTTAAACTTATATTAGAACAATTTATATGTTGAATAAAAATAGTACATTTCTTAAATTATTCTAATTTGTATCAATTATTATTAAAATTAATATTAACAAACATTAAACACTATGAAACATTTTAAAACAATGTATTACCTGCTTTTTATAGCAGTAATTTTGGTAAGTTGTGAAAAAGAAACAATTACGTTACTTGAAAATTCGGAATCTTCTATTCAATCTTCCTTAAAAGGAAATTTAAGTGCAAGGTCATTAGATATTCCTGCAGGTGATTTATATGCATTGGCCCCCTGGGATTCAAGTAACAATATTGCTTTATATAATTATAATCCAACCACTGACGAGATTATTTTAAATTCAGATTTTACAGGGAGTACCGGTATTGCGAATAACTATGGTTTTGACTTCAATTATAGAGATGGGTTAATTTATTTATTAGCTGATAGACCAGGTGAAGGCAGGTATCTTTATACATATAATAAAAACACGGATGCTTCAACATTAATTAGGCAAATTGTTTCGGTGGGCGTTAATGGCTTACCGCAAGATTTAACTTTTGGTAATGATGGCACACTCTATTTTGTATTTAAAAATGGAGAAGTTAATGCTTATAATATAACATCTCAATCAATGAGCGCATTTAGCACGGTTCTATCAGGTGGTTCTGTAGGTTTAACTTATGACTATGACAACAACCAATTAATTTATGCATTGGGTAACAGTCCAGTTAGATTGTTTTCAATTGACATCCCTACAGGTTTGGTAACCGAAATGTTTTCATATGACACACCTGTTTTTAGTGGTTACAATGGGCAAGCAATAGAATATGTTGGGAACGATAAGTTAATAGCATCTGGAACGTTTGGAAGTAATATTATTTATACTATAGATTTAGCAACTGAGGAAACTAATTTATTATTACACCCAACAGGCTCTTATTCAAGCATTAAAGATTTAATGTTTGTAAATAATACTGATTTTGACGGTGATGGCGTATTGAATGAAAATGATGCGCATCCAAACTCTGATATGAGCGAATTTATAAATATTGGAGGTTGCTACCCTAATGTTAAAAATGTACTGGTTAAAAACGGTTCAACAATGATGGATCAAATTGAAGATTTAATTGCACAAATTAATTTACAATATAATGGCGATAATTACAAAGAGCTACACGAAGAATTTGTTAAAAAAGTAGCTGGTCTAACCTATTATTGGAAAAGAGACCGTCAAATAACCAGCAAACAACGTACCGCTATTTCCAGTTGCGCTTGGCGTGCTAACATTCCTTTTTGGGAGGAAATTTAGTTCCATTTCTAACTTTTATTAGAACACTTTATTTGTTAAAAACTCCTCAAAATTGAGGAGTTTTTTTTTGTAATTCATAAAATAATTGTATATTTAAGTTATTTATATAAATAATTGCTTTTATTTTCTTTGTGAAAATTTTATTTTACCTGATTTTTTTAACCCCAAATTAAACCCCATATATTTTTTTCAATTGCTATTGTTAAATAACAATAGTACTGTTTTTAATTTATTCTAATTTGTATCAATTATTATTAAAATTAATATTAACAAAAATTAAACACTATGAAACATTTTAAAACAATGTATTACCTGCTTTTTATAGCAGCTATTATGGTAAGTTGTGAAAAAGAAACAACTACCTTGCCTGAAAATTCAAAACTCAATGAGCAGAATTTTAATTACCCACCTACAAATTCCAAAGAAATTCTTGGAAAAAAAATGACTTCAAACAATTTGTTAAATATCTTTGAAATTTCCAATCAAATTTATAATGGAAGTTTTGAATCTGGAGATTTTTCAGGTTGGAATGTGGATGTAGATTCTGAACCATTTTACCCATGGGTTGTAACTGGATATGAAAATGGAGTAGGTTTTGGATTTGAGGAAACTCAGCCTCAAGATGGTAATTATGTGGCAATGAATGGTTTTGATGGTAGCGGACCTATGACTTTTACTATGTATCAAGATGTTTATATAGATGGTTGTGAGCCTAGTTTAAGTTGGATGGATAGAATTCAATGGGATTATATAAATCTAGAAGAGCAATTTAGCATCTCTAGAACACTAGAAGTGCAAATTAGAGATCCTGAAAACAATAATCTTTTAGAAACCCTTTATAGTTTTTCTACTGGTGATGAAAATGAAAACCCAACTGGAGATACCGGTTGGCAGCAACATACTGTTAATCTTTCAAGTTATGTTAATTCAACTGTTAGAATTTATTTTTTAGAATCAATTCCACAAAATTTTTCAGGACCTGCTCAAATAGAATTTGATGATATCAAAATAGTTAATTTAGACTCAGATTGTGACGGTTGCCCAGATTCAAAAGATCCATACCAATATTCTGATTTTTCACAATACCTTGAATTTGGTGGTTGTAATTTAGGTGTAAAAAATAAATTAACGCGTAATTGTGGGGCTACTATGGCAGATGAAATAAATGCCTTAATTGCTGAAATTAATGCACAATACAATGGTGATAATTACAGAGAACTTCATAGTGAATTTGTAACTCGTGTTGCCCAACTAACCTATTATTGGAAATTAGACAGACAAATAACTAGCAAACAACGTACCGCTATTTCCAGTTGCGCTTGGCGTGCTAACATTCCTTTTTTGGATTTATAATTAGTTCCATTTTTTAACTTTTATTAAAACACTTTATTTGTTAAAAACTCCTCAAAATTGAGGAGTTTTTTTTTATTTTCTATTGTAAAAAGAAGAATAATTAAATCAGTTTTTTCACATACTTTGTAATTATCACTATTTGCATGCCATCAACTTTACCTTCAATATATTCAGCGTTTTCGTAATCTAAGGAAATCCGTCTAACAGCAGTACCTCGTTTTGCTACCATACTCGATCCTTTAACTGGTAAATCTTTTATTAAAACAACAGAATCTCCTGCCTCCAAAATAACGCCATTACAATCTCTATGAATCACATTATCACTTTTATCTTCACCAATACCCGTTGCCTTTGCCCAAGCCAATGTTTCTTCATCTAAGTACAATATATCCAATAAATCTTGCGGCCAACCTTCAGCTTTTAAAAGGATTAACATTCGCCAAGCAATTACCTGAACCGCAGGAACAGTGCTCCAAATACTATCATTTAAACAACGCCAATGGTTTACATCAATCTTATTTTCATTATCAATTTGAGCCACACAAATAGTACAAGCAACAATGCCTTCACTTCCATTTGGAGCTTCAACCATATAAACATTTAAACTTTCTGCACAACTACATAATTCGCATTTAGCCCCGCTTCTTGTTTCTAATTCTTTAGATAAACTCATTGAATTTATTTTAAGGCACAAAATTACATTTTAAAAATTTAATGCCTTTCTTCAAATATGGGCGTTCCCTTCAGGCGAGCTGTTCGTTGCATGTTCTCGTACATTGCTGTGAACTTTTCACTTCCAACCCTAACGCAATAAACCATCATAAAACAAGTTATTAATTATTTACTCTATAAATTTTAACACTACTCTAATAAAATAAGATTTAATATTTTACGTTATTTGCATTACAAACTACTATGTTATGCTTAAAAAATTCTTTTGGATGTGCTCAGGCGCGGATACCGATATATTACAAAACAGCTCAAAAGCTGAACAAACTAAATTCGCTGGCATTGGCGGAACTGTTTTTTTTACTGCAGTTATGGCATTTATAGCTTCAAGTTATGCCCTATTTACTGTATTTGACAATTACTTTGTAGCCATAGCATTTGGTTTGGTTTGGGGATTGTTAATCTTTAATTTAGACCGATTTATTGTGTCTACCATCAAAAAAAGTGATTCTAAATGGAAAGAAATTTGGCAAGCAACGCCTAGAATTTTGTTGGCTATTATTATTGCGGTGGTTATATCAAAACCTTTAGAAATGAAACTATTTGAAAAAGAAATCAATCACGTTTTGTTAACCCAAAAAAACAAATTAACGCTGGCAAATAACGAACAAATAGCAAACCAATTCACCCCTGGAATTACATCACTGCAAAATGAAATAATAAGCCTAAAAAAGGAAATTGACACTAAAGAAGCAGAAACAAATGTATTATATGAAACTTATATTGCTGAAGCAGAAGGAAGAAAAGGAACTAAATTGTTAGGAAAAGGACCCGTTTACAAAGAAAAACGTGAAAAGCATGATGCTGCATTAGCCGCTTTACAACAAATAAAAACTGAAAACAAAGTCAAAATTGCAGCAAAAGAAAGTCAAATACTTGTATTAACAACGCAACAATCAAAACAAGAGGTTTCCACACAACCTATAATTGATAGTTTTGATGGATTAATGGCAAGAATAAATGCCTTGAATAAATTGCCTTGGCTGCCTTCATTTTTTATTTTCTTATTGTTCTTAGCAATTGAAACATCACCTATTTTTTCAAAATTAATTGCTCCTAAAGGTGAGTATGATTATAAATTACAAGATATAGAAAATGCAGTAAAAACCTGGATGACACAAAATGAAAATCAGCGCGAAAAAGTTCTAGCAACAGACACCGCTGTTAATCAGGCAATTTATAATGATTTAGCCGAAGAGAAAGAATTATACAACTATAAAAAACAAAAAGCACGTGAAATTTTACAATTGCAAGCAGATGCTTTTTACAAAAGTCAACAGCGCATTATTGGGTAATAACTAAAACAATTCCACATTAAATTTTAATTCTATTCCTGATAGGTGGAATTTTTAGTTATCAATTAATTACACAATAAAGGCATATACAATAACATATTCATTTAAAATAAAAAAAACCTTAACGTTCTCATTACAAGATTGTTAAGGTTTTAATTTACTCTTAAAAGCGGTCTGGACGGGACTCGAACCCGCGACCCCCTGCGTGACAGGCAGGTATTCTAACCAGCTGAACTACCAAACCGTTGCTGTTAGCGGATGCAAATATAACTGTGTTTTTTGTATTTGCAAAGAGATTTCAAAATTAATTATAAAAATCTTTTTCTACTAATTAAATAGGCACTTAAAATTTGATGAAACCCTTTATGAATGTCCACTGGCACATAATCAATTTTATATTGCAAGCATTTCAGTTTTAAATGTTTAAAATAGTTTTCTACAGCTATTTTATATTCCTTTTGAACCGAATGTGCGTATAAATTTATTTCATCACCAGTCTCAACATCGATGAATTTTTTCGGTGAATTCTCAAAATCAAATTCCAATTCTAATTTTCCGTCGTATGTATGAAACAAAACAACCTCATGTTTGTTGTATTTAAGATGCCTTAATGCTTCAAATAATTCTTCCTCTTTTTTATCTGATTGAAACATATCGGTAAATAAAAAAATTAATGACCTTCTGTGTATTTTTTCAGAAATTTCATGCAACGCTTTATAAGTATCGGTAGTTAATTTTGAAGTTTCATTTAATATCACTTCCAATTGAGCCAATAACATTCTCCGATGCCTGTCGCTTCCTTTTGCTGCAGCGAAATAATCATTTTTATTGGTATAAATACTCAATCCAACGGCATCTCTTTGTCTTTTTAATATTTCCATTAAAGCCGCAGATGCTAGCACTGAAAAACTAATTTTAGACAGGTTTTTAATCGATTGATTTTTAATAATAGGAAAATTCATTGATGCCGAATTATCAATAACTAAATGACAGCGTAAATTGGTTTCTTCTTCAAATCGTTTTACAAACTTCTTTTGGGTTTTAGCATATAATTTCCAATCAATATGTTGGGTGCTTTCTCCGTTATTATACAATCTGTGCTCAGCAAATTCAACAGAAAAACCGTGAAAAGGGCTTTTGTGCATTCCGGTAATAAACCCTTCAACTACCTGTTTTGCAAGCAATTCTAAGTTATTAAAATCAGATATATGTTTAGTTTCTATGCTTTTCATTTAAACGGACAACTAATTGTAAATATACTATTTTAAAAGAAAAGGCTTGACAAATTGCCAAGCCTTAAAAAATTTAGTAAAATTTTACATTTTACAAATGTGCATCTATTTTTTGTGCGTATGTAGCTTTTGGAGCAACTCCAACTTGTTTTTCAACAACTTCACCATTTTTAAACACTAAAACAGTTGGAATATTTCTTACACCGTACTTTGCAGCAAATTCTTGATTAGCATCAACATCAACCTTAACAATTGAAGCTCTACCTTCATATTCAGCTGTTAATTGATCCATGATTGGAGCAACCATTCTACAAGGTCCACACCAAGCTGCCCAAAAATCGACCATTACTGGTGTAGTTGCTTGTAATACTTCTTTTTCAAATGTTGCATCTGTAACTTCTAAAGCCATACTATATGTTTTTAATTATTATTTCGATTTTAATTGATACAAAAGTAAACAAATAATTAACCAATTTCATCGACTAAACATTACTTTTATTTATAATTCTATTAACAAAAGTAATCTTAAAAAATTGCTGAAGCTATCTCCTTAATATTATCTGACTTGCCCATTGAATAAAAATGAACCACGGGCACATTATTAGCTATCAATTCTTTGCATTGCTCTATTGCCCATCTAACGCCAACTTCTTTCACTTGTTTGTTTGTTTCACATTTCTCAACCTCATTTACCAATATTTCAGGTAAATCTAATTTAAAAACCTGAGGAAGCACTTGTAAATGTCTATGAATTGCAATAGGTTTAATTCCAGGAATTATTGGTACTGTTATACCAATAGCACGAGCTTTTTCAACAAAATCAAAATATTTTTTATTATCAAAAAACATTTGAGTTACCACATAATCGGCTCCTGCATCAACTTTTTCTTTCAATCTTCTCAAATCTGAATCTAAGCTAGGAGATTCAATATGTTTCTCTGGATACCCTGCAACTCCAACACAAAAATCAGAATTATAAGGTGTTTCAATAATTTCATGCAAATATTTTCCTCGGTTTAAATCTTTAATTTGACCAACCAACTCAGAAGCATATTGATGACCATTTTTTGTTGCTGTAAAATACGTTTCGTGTTTCATGGCATCACCACGTAAAGCCATTACATTATCTAATCCTAAATAATGACAATCGACTAACAAATATTCAGTCTCTTCCATGGTAAAACCTCCACACAATACATGAGGAATTGCATCTACATTATATTTATATTTTAATGATGCGCAAATTCCTACAGTTCCAGGTCTCATTCTTGTTATTTTCCGATCCAACAATCCGCTTTTTTCAATATAAATATGTTCTTCTCTCGATGTAGTTACATCTATAAATGGAGGTTTAAATTCCATTAACGGATCGATGTTATTATACAATTCTTGTATGTTCTGCCCCTTTTGAGGAGGTACAATTTCAAAAGAAAACAATGTTTTTCCGTTTGCTTGTTTTATATGTTCTGTTACTTTCATTTTTATCCCATCCTTAATCCTTCCAATGAGGAAGGAAATTAATACGTTTTAAATTTTTAATTATCATTTGATAATTTATTTTGGGCATTCCCTTTCAGGTCGCGCTTTCCGTTATATCTTTTTTTCTGTTGCACTCCAAAAAAGGACGCCACTTCAATCGCTAATGCAAACTAATCTTAAATTTTATAATTACGAATTATGATTTGCAACGGCTTCGATTTCCAATACTATTTTTAAAATTGTCATCGCGAAAACTTTTTTAAGTTTGTGGCAATCTGCTTAAATCAAAAGATTACTTCGTCACACACTCCTCGTAATGACGTTTGTCAAATTTAAAAAGGATGCCACTTCAATCGCTAACGCAACCTATTTTTTTATACTTGCATTTAATCTTAAAAACTTTCAATAAAAACACACCCCTAACCCCTCTCAAGAGGGGAATTCATTCTTTTGCCTTTTAAAACCCATCTCGCCAGCTGCCCTATCGCTAAAAATGTTCACTGAACATTTCTTTTACGCTCTGTCCCCCCTTCGGGGGTTAGGGGGCTTATTCAGCCAAATTAGGCATTAACCATTTTTTCGCCTCTGCTAAAACCATCTTTTTTCTAATTGAGAAATCTTTAACCTGTTCTTCTGTTATTTTTCCTAAACCAAAATATTTAGCGTGTTCATTTGCAAAATAATAGCCTGAGACTGATGCTGCAGGCCACATTGCTAAACTATCTGTTAGCTCAACTCCAATGGTTTCTTTTACACTCAATAATTTCCAAATTGTCAACTTTTCTGTATGATCTGGACAAGCAGGATAACCAGGGGCAGGACGAATTCCTTTATAACTTTCTTTAATTAATTCTTCGTTAGATAATTTTTCTTTTGAAGTATAGCCCCAATATTCGGTTCTTACTTTTTTATGCAAATATTCTGCGAAAGCTTCTGCTAACCTGTCGGCCAACGCTTTTATCATAATCGAGTTATAATCGTCGTGATCTTTTTCATATTCTGAAGCTAATTCTGCCGTTCCAAAACCTGTTGATACGCAGAAAGCGCCTACATAATCTTTGATTCCCGTTTCCTTTGGGGCTATAAAATCGGACAATGCAATACTCGGAATTCCTTCTTTCTTTTTTAGTTGTTGACGCAACGTTACAAACTTAACATTTACCTCGCTTCTTGTTGAATCTACATACACTTCAATATCATCTTCAACAGTATTTGCAGGAAAAATTCCAAAAACAGCTTTTGCAGTTAGTAAATTCTCGTCTAAAATTTTTGCCAATAACAACTTTGCATCTGAAAATAAATTAGTAGCCTCTTCACCTACAACTTCATCAGTTAAAATAGCAGGATATTTTCCTGCCAGTTCCCACGTTCTAAAAAACGGACTCCAATCTATATAATCAACTAACTTAGTTAAATCAAAATCTTCAAAAACCTGTGTTCCAATATACTTTGGTGTTGGAATATTTGTGTTTTTCCAATCAATTTTAAACTTATTTTTTCTTGCATCAGCTAACGATAAATATTCTTTCTGTTTAGACCGATTTAAATATCCATCACGAACTTTTACATAATCCGCTTTAATATCACCAATATATTTTTTATTTATTTTGTTATTCAATAAATCACCAACTACAGTTACAGCTCTTGAAGCATCGTGAACATGAACAACGGCGTTTTTATATTGAGGGTCAATTTTTACAGCAGTATGTGCCTTTGAAGTAGTTGCACCACCAATCAATAACGGAACTTCAAAATTTTGCCGTGCCATTTCTTTCGCTAAATAAACCATTTCATCTAATGACGGAGTAATTAAACCACTCAACCCAATTATGTCTACATTTTCAGCTTTTGCTGTTTCAATTATTTTTTGTGGAGAGACCATCACACCCAAATCAATAATCTCATAATTATTGCAAGCTAAAACCACACCAACAATATTTTTACCAATATCGTGCACATCACCCTTAACCGTAGCTAATAAAATTTTACCAGCCCCTCCTGTCCCCGAAGGGGAAGCTTTTAAAGCTTTTGTTATTTCTGATAATACAAAATCAAGATTAAGTAAAACTTCTTTATTTGTAAAACGTATAACTTTAAATCCTTCATCTTCTAACCATTTTTGCCTAACCTCATCCTTATCTTTGTTTTCTGGCAATTGATGAATTAATCCGTCAATTTCAATAATTAAATTCGTTTTTAAACAAATAAAATCTGCAATGTAATTCCCAATTATATGTTGCCTTCTTATTTTATAACCATCTAGTTTTTTTCCACTTAAAACACCCCATAAAATCCTTTCCGCATCAGTCGGTTCATTACGCATCTTAAAGGCAAACTCTTTTAACAATCCGTAATTCAAAGGATCGGCAGTTTCCCAATGTTGCGTAGTTTTAATTCCCCCTTTGGGGGTTAGGGGGCTTTTTGCTGCATCAATAAACGGTAACAAATAAGCCACAGCTCTTTTCATAACGCGAGCAGATTTCACAACTTGTGGCAAAAACATTTTACCTGAACCAAACAAATCTCCAACTACATTCATTCCAATCATCAAGTTTTGTTCAATAACTTCAATTGGCTTTTTAGCTTGTTTTCTGGCTTCTTCAACATCTTCAACAATAAACTCATCCAATCCTTTTACCAAAGAATGTGTAATTTTATCTTGTAATGGTTTTTCACGCCATGACAAATCAATTTTGCGTTCTTTCGAAGTACTTATTACACTTTCTGCAAAATCTAATAAACGTTCTGTTGCATCGTCTCTTCTATTTAAAATAACATCTTCAACACGTTCTAATAAATCTTTCGGAATTTCATCGTAAACCTCTAATAGTGCAGGATTTACAATTCCTATATTCATACCTGCTTTTATAGCATGATATAAAAAAACCGAATGCATTGCTTCTCTAACTGCATCGTTTCCTCTAAATGAAAACGAAACGTTACTAACGCCCCCACTCACACTAACATTTGGTAAATTTTCTCTAACCCAACGTGTGGCTTCAATAAAATCGATGGCATTTCGTTTATGCTCATCCATTCCGGTTGCTACAGGAAATATATTTAAATCGAAAATAATATCTTCGGAAGGAAAGTGGACAATGTCCACCAATATTTTATACGAACGTTTTGCAATTTCAATTCTTCTTTCATAATTATCGGCTTGCCCTACTTCATCAAAAGCCATCACAATTACTGCTGCTCCGTACCTTTTTATCAATGTTGCATGATAAATGAATTGTTCTTCTCCTTCTTTTAAACTAATAGAATTTACCACACATTTTCCTTGAGCAACTTGTAAACCGGCTTCAATTATTTCCCATTTTGAGCTGTCAATCATTATAGGAACACGAGCAATATCAGGTTCTGCAGCAATTAAGTTCATAAAACGAACCATCGATTCTTTTCCATCTAACAAACCATCGTCCATATTAATGTCGATAATTTGAGCCCCACCATCAACTTGATGACGTGCAATTGCCAAGGCTTCATCAAATTTTTCATCCTTTATTAGACGTAAAAATTTACGAGAGCCTGCAACATTCGTGCGCTCACCAACATTTATAAAATTACTTTCAGGAGTAATTACCAAAGGTTCTAATCCAGAAAGTTTTAGCCCCCTAGCCCCCAAAGGGGGAACAAAATTGTTTTTATTATTTTTTATATCGTCTTGCATTAATTGTGTCTTTTTTAAACAAATAAAACTTTTTAAACACCGTTAAATTCCCCTTCGGGAGCTAGGGGGCTTCTTGGTTTATAATTTTTCACTAAATCTGCAATTGCTTTAATATGTGCAGGTGTTGTACCGCAACAACCACCAATTATATTTATCAAATTCTTGTCTAAATATTCTTTAATTTGACTTGCCATTTGTTGTGGCGTTTCGTCATATTCTCCAAAAGCATTTGGTAAACCCGCATTTGGATGCGCCGAAATTCTTAAATCAGATTTTTGAGCCAATACTTCTAAATGAGGCGTTAACTGACTTGCTCCTAATGCACAATTAAAACCTATAGTTAACAATGGAATATGAGAAACTGAAATTAAAAATGCTTCAGCAGTTTGACCAGATAATGTTCTTCCACTAGCATCAGTAATTGTTCCACTTAGCATAATTGGAATCGCTATATTTCTTTCATCCTTAACTTCTTCAATCGCAAAAAGTGCTGCTTTTGCATTCAAAGTATCAAAAACCGTTTCAACCAATAACACATCTACTCCGCCATCAATTAATGCTTCAACTTGTTGTTTATAAGCTATCCGTAAATCGTTAAAAGTTACCGCTCTAAAACCAGGATCATTTACATCAGGCGACATACTTGCTGTTCGGTTTGTTGGACCGATAGAACCTGCAATAAAACGTGGTTTTGAAGGATTTAATTTTGTAAATTCTTCTACCACTTCTTTTGCTATTTTCGCTGATTGATAATTAATTTCATATACATATTGCTCCATTTCATAATCGGCCATTGCAATGGTTGTGCTTGAAAAAGTATTTGTTTCAATAATATCAGCTCCAGCTTCTAAATATTTTCTATGAATTTCTTTGATAGAATCGGGTTGAGTTATGGAAAGCATATCATTATTTCCTTTTACCGAAATATGAAAATCTTTAAATTGTGTTCCTCTATAGTCTTCTTCCGAAAATTTATATTGCTGAATCATAGTACCCATTGCACCATCTAACACTAAAATTCTCTTTTTTATTTCTTCTTGTATACTACTCATTCTTATTTTTTTAAGCTTATGTATTTTGCGTTAGGGATTGTAGCGACATCCTTTTTGAAAAAAAGATATAGCAAAAAGCCCGACCACTTGTGGTAACGCTCAAATAATTATTAAAAAAGAAGAATCTACTTTATGAAGTTTTTCTTATGTTATCTTCCCACAATAAATTTTGCGGTAGAACGTAGCACCTTCTTTATTTCTAAAGGGTTGCTAAGGCTTCAACAGGTCTATTCCCTCTGCCTTTCTTAATAACTAATATCAATGTGTTTATGAACTTAACTGCAAATAAACGGAATAAGATGTTTAATTACAAGTGAATTCCAAATTATATCTATTTTGAAAGTAAACTCTTGGTTAATTCATTCAATTTTGAAACTTTATTCGAAAATTCTCCTTTTATGGTATTTCTATATAAATTCAGGTTTTCGGCTAATTCTTCAATATTATCAGGAATAACTTCTTCAAAAAACTGACGCAATCGTTTTGCTAACGTTGGCGATTTTCCGTTTGTTGAAATCGCGATTTTAATATTTCCTTTAGTAACAATTCCGCCTAAATAAAAATCGCACAATTTCGGTGTATCGGCAACATTTATTAAAATATTCTCAGCCTTAGAATCGACATAAATCTGTTTATTTATGTGGGGATTGTTGGTCGCGGCTATTATTAATTGCATATCTTTTAGCAGCGATTTATTGTAACTTGATTTAACAATTGAAATATTAAATTTAGCTATAAGTTCCAACAACGCTTCGTCAAAATCAATGGAAACAACCATAACATTTGCGTTTGGACTCGATTTTAACAAAAATGATAATTTCTCCAAAGCCACGGTTCCTCCTCCAACAATTAGCACATTTAATTGAGAAACTTTTAAAAAAATTGGATATAACTCGTTTTGATTCATTTTACTTTGTTGTTTTTTCTACCCAGAATTCAATACACGTTTTTATTTTTGTTCTAATTTAATTTTGTAGTTATTCCTACCTTTGCAGAAATGACAATAAACTTAAACTGGTTGAAATTGTTTGCTTTCTAGAATGATATTCTCATAGAAAAAACGTAATTTATTACTCTCTTTTACCACCTCACCAATAACAATAATTGCTGGAGAAGATAATTTATTTTGCGCAACAACTTCCAAAATTGAATCGATGGTTCCAACTCCTATTTTTTCATTTGCCGTTGTTCCATTTTGAATAATGGCAGTTGGAACATCATTTTTGTTAAATTTTTTAAAGATTGAAACAATCTCACTTAACTTACTCATCCCCATTAAAATTACAACAGTTGCGGTAGATTGTGCCGCTAAATAAACATCATTAGAAAGTTTCCTCTCAGATGTTGTGCCTGTTAATACCCAAAAACTTTCTGAAACACCTCTTTTTGTTAAAGGAATTCCTATACTTGTGGGAACCGCTATTGCAGAAGAAATACCTGAAATAACTTCCGTTTCAATTCCAAAAGATTCAATATATTCTATTTCTTCAGCTCCCCTTCCAAAAACAAATGAATCTCCGCCTTTTAAACGAACCGCATTTCCATATTCAAAAGCACTTTTTACTATTAGTTCATTAATTTCATCTTGTGAATAACTGTGCATTCCTTTTCGTTTTCCAACAAAAATTCGTTTTGCATTTGGCGCATATTTCAACAACTCTCTATTTATCAAAGCGTCAAATAAAACAACATTTGCATTTTCGAGGGCTTTTACTCCTTTTACTGTGATTAAATCGGGATCGCCTGGACCCGCACCAATCAACGTAACTTTATGATTTAATTTAGGATTCATTAGTAAGTGCATTTAATCTATATTCAGTTGCTTTTTTATAAAATCGATGGGCATCGGCTAAATACTTTTGAGCAAATTCTTTAGTTGGTTCATTCTTTTGAATCTGGTATATAAAATCTGAAAATGAACTTTCCAACTCAATTCTAGACCCAAAATATTCCTCAAAATCTGATATAATAACAGCCTGTGAATTGGTATTTTTCCCTTCTGAAATTAATAATGCTTTTGCTGTATTTACGATACTTGTATAGGAATAATAAATACTATCTGAATATTGATTTAACTTCAATGATTCTGATGCGTTTTCCAATTTTTCTTCACTATCCAATAATAAGGTTGCAATTAAATCGATTACAACACCTGCACATTCTCCAACGCCAACTGCCATTTCAAATTGTTCCTCAGCACCCCAATCTATAAAATCGCTTTGCACTAAGTTTGTTGAGTTGCTTAACGATTTTAGTAAATTATAAAAATACATTTCACCTTGGCGGTCGTAATAATTCAAAAATGATTCTTCAACTAGTGCTTTTGATTGGTAATCATTTAATATCGTTCTTAATGCTTCGGGCCCTCTTTTACTTGGAATCTTAATTACCTTATCTGAAATTCTTCCTTCACCATTTCCTAAAATTCCTCCTCCTAATAACACCTGCAATGCAGGTGCAACCAATTTGCCTGATTTTATAGTCATTCCTTGAAAACCAATATGAGCCATTGAATGCTGTCCACAACTGTTCATACATCCACTAATTTTTATGGTAATATCTTTATTATTTGCGTACTGTGAAAATTCAGTTTTTAAAACTCTTTCTAATTCAGTAGTAATTCCGGTACTACTTGCAATTCCTAAATTACACGTATCGGTTCCTGGACAAGAAGTAATATCCAACGTACTATTATACCCTATTTCCGCAAATCCTAATTTATTCAGTTCAACATAAAAAAAAGGTAATAATTCCTCTTTCACATGACGAATTAAAATATTTTGTCTTAATGTTAATCGAATGTCATTTCCTGTATATTTTTTGACTAAATCTGCCAACAATCGAGCTTTATCAGTATAAAAATCACCTAAATGAACTTTAATACCAATTGCAACAAATCCTTGTTGTTTTTGTGGAATTACATTTGAATTTTTCCAAAGGTTGAATTGATTTTCATCTTTAAGTAGTACTTCAGGAGTTTCAAATACTGGAAGATTAATTTCATTTTCAAATTTAGAAACATCAATTTTATAGGTTGAATTTGAAATCGCTTTTTGTTCCTCTTCTACCAAATGCACAAATGCATCAAATCCAATTTCTTTTACTAAAAATTTTAAACGAGCTCTGGCTCTTTTAGTTCTTTCTCCAAATCTATCGAAAACGCGTAAAACAGCTTCGGTAACAGGAATAATTTTAGCAGCATCAACAAATTCGAATAAAGTATCTGCCAAACGAGCTTGTGAGCCTAAACCTCCACCAATCATTATTTTAAAACCAACTACATCATTTTCAATTTTAGCAATAAAACCCAAATCGTGCATAAAACTCAATGCTGTATCTTCATCGGTTCCAGAAAACGAAATTTTAAATTTTCGTCCTAATTCCTGGCAAATTGGATTACGTAAAAAGAATTCGAAAACGGCATGTGCATACGGTGAAACATCAAATGGCTCATTTCGATCAATTCCTGCAGTTTCACTAGCTGTCACGTTTCTTACGGCATTTCCACAAGCTTCACGTAAGGTAATATTATCCTTTTCTAATTCGGCCCAAAGTTCAGGGGTTCTATCTAAACTTACATGATGAATTTGAATATCTTGTCGGGTAGTAATGTGCAATCTTCCTCTAGAATATTCATCAGAAACATTTGCAATTCTGTGCAACTGTTCGCTTGTTAATTTTCCGTAAGGTAATTTAATACGAATCATTTGTACACCAAACTGACGTTGGCCATAAACACCACGCGCTAAACGTAAACTTCTGAAACGTTGTTCGTCAATTTTACCTTCGTAATAAAGACTTATTTTATTTTCTAAGTCAATAATATCCTTTTCGACGATCGGATTTTCGATCTCGGTTCTAAAACTTTGCATTGATTTTGATTTTTTTTAGTTAGTAAAAAAGAATTCCCACTTCATATAGAAACATGATTTTTAATTAGTTGTATGTTTTTGATTGTATATATATCCGCAAAATATATTTTGCATCTTCCTATTTTATTTATAAAATTTTAAATTTATCTGTTAAAAATATCAGTAAAAAAGACAATGAAAATGCAATAACTGGAGCAATTATCCACATCACAAAAAACTTTTTAACCTTTGTTTTATTAAAAATATTTTTAGCTCCTAATTTTGAAACTCCAATTCCTAAAATAGCTGCAACATTTAATTGAACTAACGATGTTGGGATTCCCTTTACTACCGATGCAAGTATCAATAAACTTGCTGAAACAAAAGCTATTAAAACAGCTTCTGATTTTCCAAATAAATATATTTCTTTACCTGTATTTTTAACAATTTTATCTCCAAATATGGAACTTCCAATTGCAAAACTTGGAGCAATAACTAGTGTTGATAATATTAAAATTAACGTGAAATTACTTTCTGAATCAACATTTAATTCATTTGCTGTCATTGATGCTATTGGTCCTGAAGCATTAGCTACATTATTAGCGCCAATTGAAAAAGCAACATATAAAGACATCACTACAATTATGGTATTCCAAACTGGATTTAAATTTATTTTTTCGGAACGAGATTTTATAAATCCATTGTTTTTTATGGGTTCGTACAAATATTTCCCAAATAAATAACAAATAGCAAAGGCAATTATTGGCAAAATAAACCATGTGGGTATAATTTCGGTAAATAATTTTTCAGTATTCAACTCATTAAAATAGATAGCGGGAGCAACTACTGCGAACACTGTTGATTGACTTGTGGATTGAGGAATACCCGCTAAGTTTGCAATTAATAACGAAATCGCAACAGAAAAAAGAATTATTGAAACAATTGTAAAAGTCATAAATTCTGAAGGAAGAATCTCACCTCCAACAGTTGAAGCCGTATTTTTACCTGCTATTAATGCTCCCAAAAACACCATGACACCAAAAAGCCCAGGTATTAAACTTCTTTTTATAACATTTGAACCATATGCTACAGAAAAAGCTGGCCCTGTTCCACTTCCTCCCATGGTAATTGCTAAAAACATAGCAATTATAAAAGGAATTAGTAAATGGCTTAGCAATGGTGATATCATAAAATAGATATTGTTAATTAAAAAAATAAGATATTTCCTTATTCAATAAATCCAGCCCCTGCTGTATTATTTGTTTGTGGATCTATTAAAATAAAGGCTCCATTTGTGCGATGTTCTTTAAAGGAATCGAAAAAAATTGGTTTATTTAAATGAAATGATACTGAAGCAATATCATTCATTTTTAAACTTGAAACATTGGTTTCTATACCCGAAAAATCGGTTTCAATTTTATTGTTTATCGCACTTACTTTAGCCAACACTTTATTTACTCCATGTTGTAATACATATTTTGAACCGGTTACCAAATCCTTTGCATCCATCCAAGAAACCGTTGCTGTAAACTGTTTTTGAATTTTTGGTAATTCATTTACTTTTACAATCATATCTCCCCTGCTTACATTTACATTATCTTCAAGTGTTACAGATATGGAAGATCTTCGAGCCGCTGTATCAAATTTTTGATCGTAGAAGTAAATTTCTTTAATTTTTGTTTTTGTTTCTGAGGGCAGCACTATAACCTCATCGCCAACATTTATTTCTCCACCATAAACCTTACCAGCATAACTTCTAAAATCGTGAAATTCTTCTTTTTTAGGTCGAATGACAAACTGAACCGGAAATCGCATTTTTCCTCTATTATAAATATTTATAGCATCCAATTTTTCTAAATGTTCCAATAATGTTTGCCCTTTAAACCAATCCATATTAATTGATTTTTCAACTACATTATCTCCTTTTAATGCACTCACAGGAATGTAGGTAATGTGCTGATCTTCATAATCACTTTTACCCACTAAAACTTCAAAATCTGCTTTAATTTGGTTATATCTTTCTTCTGAAAAATCGACCAAATCCATTTTATTTATGGCAACAATTACATCTTTAATTCGCAATAAATTATTGATAAAAAAGTGACGATAGGTTTGTTCAATAACACCATGTCTTGCATCAATTAAAATAATAGCTGCTTGAGAAGTTGATGCTCCCGTAACCATATTTCTGGTATATTCAACATGACCAGGCGTATCTGCAATAATGTAACTTCTTGTTTTGGTAGAAAAATAAATATGAGCCACATCTATTGTAATTCCTTGCTCACGTTCAGCTACTAAACCATCTGTAGCCAAAGAAAAATCTAAATAATCATATCCTTTTTTCTTACTACTATGTGCTATAGCTTCTAATTTATCATCGGTTAACGATTTTGTATCGTACAATAATCGTCCAATTAAAGTACTCTTTCCATCATCAACACTTCCTGCTGTTGCTATTTTTAAAACTTCCATAAACCCAACCTAACCTCCCCAAAGGGGAGGAATATTTTATTATTATTTTTATTTTTTTTACTACCCACTAACAAATCCCCCCTTCGGGGGTAAGGGGGCTTAAAAGTACCCTTGTTGTTTACGTTTTTCCATAGCAGCTTCAGATCTTTTATCATCAATTCGTGCGCCACGTTCTGAAATACTCGAATCTCTAATTTCTGAAACAACTTCACTTATTGTTGCTGCATAAGAATCTACTGCTGCTGTACAACTCATATCTCCAACTGTTCTAAAACGAACCATCCGTTCTTCAATTTCTTCATCTTCATCTTTATACACATGTTCCGAAGCCGACCAAATAAGACCATCTCTTACAAAGATTTCGCGTTTATGAGAAAAATAAATGGAAGGAATTTCAAGATCTTCATTTTGAATATACGTCCAAACATCTAATTCAGTCCAATTCGAAATAGGGAAAACACGTACATTTTGCCCTAAATGAATTTGACCATTTAACATATCAAATAATTCAGGTCGTTGGTTTTTTTCATCCCATTGTCCAAAATCGTCACGAACTGAAAAAATTCGTTCTTTAGCTCTCGCTTTTTCTTCATCTCTTCTGGCTCCACCAATACACGCATCAAATTTAAATTCTTCAATTGCATCTAAAAGTGTAGTAGTTTGCAAAGTGTTTCGGCTAGAATATCTTCCCGATTCTTCTTTTACTTTTCCTTGATCAATGCTATCTTGTACATTTCTAACAATCAATTCAAGGCCTAATTCTTCCACCAATCTGTCTCTAAATTCAATAGTTTCAGGAAAATTATGCCCTGTATCAATGTGCATCAAAGGAAACGGAATTTTAGCCGGATAAAATGCTTTTTGAGCAAGTCTAACCAATGTTATGGAATCTTTTCCGCCAGAAAATAATAATACTGGTTTTTCAAATTGTGCGGCAACTTCTCTAAAAATGTAAATTGCCTCGTTTTCGAGGGCGTTAATATGTAGTTTCTCTGTCATTTTTGTTTAATTGTGTAACCCACATTCTCTATTTCCTAATACTTTTGTTGGGTCGAAATATTTAAATTCGTTTGGTAGTTTGTGTTGATCTAAATAGATATCAAGTTGTTCATCTGTCCAATTATAAAACGGACTTACTTTTAAAACGCCCTCTCTACTTAATGAAACTACATCAATACTATTTCTAAATTCGGTTTGTCCGATTCTTAAATTTGTAAACCAAACATCGGGTTTATGTTCTTTCATTGCTCTATTAAAAGGCTCTAATTTAACTTGATACGTAAATATTTTATGCATAGGATCTTCAATACCTGGTATTCCCATAAAAGCATCTCTATACGCTGATGATTCATTTGGTACATACAAATGAACATTTAATTTTAACTTTTCAATAAGCTCAAATGCATGTTTATAGGTTTGTGGGGTGTTGTAGCCTGTGTCGCACCAAATAACTTTAAGGTCCTTTTTAATTAGAACACATGCATGCAAAATTGCAACTTCGTAAGGCCTAAAATTGGTAGTTACCACAGGGTTTTTAGCAAATTCTAAAACCTTTAAAATAATTTCAAAAGGTGACTTCCCCTTTAATTCTTCATTTAATTTATCAATATCTAATTCTTTCATTATTTACCCCATTTTATAATGTTCCATAATCGTTCGTGAAAAAAATACAGAATCATTTTAGTGATTACTTCTATTGAACCTATTGTTAATGCCATTGAAATTTCACCTGTTATTATCCACGAAATTAAAATAGTATCTATTGTACCAACTATTCTCCAACTTATTGCTTTAACAACACTGCGAATTGGTTTTTCTGATTTGATTGCATTTTCAAAACGTTCTTC
This sequence comes from Lutibacter sp., assembly GCF_030692605.1. GTDB lineage: Bacteria > Bacteroidota > Bacteroidia > Flavobacteriales > Flavobacteriaceae > Lutibacter. Next base: position 30,168 of record NZ_JAUYUD010000085.1, on the reverse strand, counting down.
GTTTGTTGATTGTATTATCTGATCAATCACACTAAATAATCTACGATTTATAATCACCAAAATTACATATTTTTTTATTAGTCTACTAATTTGGTAGACTTATAAAACACTTATCGTTACATAATTCACATATTCGTAAAATTCATTAATATTTTTAACTATTTAAGGCTTGATTGATATCATTAATTACATCATTTACATTCTCTAAACCAACTGAAATTCTTACTAAACCAGGAGTTATACCTGCAGCCAATTGTTCATCTGTAGTTAATTTACTATGTGTTGTTGATGCCGGATGCGTAACAATAGTACGCGTATCTCCCAAATTAGCAGATAACGAACACATTTTAATAGCATTTAAAAACTTTTTTCCTGCTTCCAATGCACCTTTCACTTCTATAGCGATAATATTTCCACCTAATTTCATCTGTTTTTTTGCAATTTTGTACTGTGGATGTGATGGTAAAAATGGGTATTTTATTGTTGAAACTTGCTTATGATTTTCTAAAAATTCTGCTAATTTAAGTGCATTTTCACAATGCCGGTCTACCCTAACAGCAAGTGTTTCTAAACTTTTTGATAAAACCCATGCGTTAAAAGGTGATAATGCCGGACCCGTATTACGAGAAAATAAATATATTTCTCGAATTAAATCTGCTTTTCCAACGACCACACCTCCCAAAACACGACCTTGACCGTCCATTAATTTTGTTGCTGAATGAATCACCAAATCGGCTCCATACGATATAGGTTGCTGAATATAAGGTGTAGCAAAACAGTTATCTATTACCAGTAACAAATGATGTTTTTTAGCAATTTCACCTAACAATTCTAAATCAATAATATCGACTCCGGGATTTGTTGGTGATTCTGCATATAAAATTTTTGTTGAAGGTTTTATTAAAGCTTCAATTTCTGAAGGATTATTAATATCAAAATACGATGTTTCAATATTCCATTTTGGAAAATACTTTGTAAATAAGGTATGTGTAGAGCCAAAAACAGCACGAACTGAAACAATATGATCTCCACTATTTAACAAAGCCGCAAATGTTGAAAAAATAGCCGCCATACCAGTTGCAAACGCATAACCTTCTTCAGCACCTTCCATTTTTACAACTTTTTCTACAAATTCAGATGTATTTGGATTGCTAAAACGAGAATAAATATTTCGTTCTTTTTCTTCGCTAAATGAAGCTCTCATATCTTCCGCATCTTCAAACACAAAACTTGAAGTTAAGTATAAGGGAGTTGAATGCTCTTGAAATTGTGATCGCTCTATTTGCGTTCTAATTGCTTTGGTTTCAAAATTTTTATCACTCATTTTTTTATGTATTTAGTATCTGGTATCCTGTATTTGGTATTCGGCTTCGACTACGCTCAGCCATCAATCTTTTGTCTTTGGTCTCCCGACTTCATTCCCCCTTCGGGGGTTAGGGGGCTAATTTTTCTGCGCTAATCGTAAAATATCTCCAAAAACACCTCTTGCTGTTACTGAAGCTCCTGCTCCAGCACCTTGAATAACAATTGGTTTTTCTCCATACGATTCTGTAAATATTTCAAAAATAGCATCAGCTCCTTGTATTTGCCCTAAAGCACTATTTGCTGAAACAGAAATTAATTTTACTTCTAAAATCCCTTTGTCTTCTTGCAAATTTCCAGACAAATCGCCTATGTAACGTAACACATGATTGTCTTTTTGATTGTCTTTTATATTTTGATAAAAGGTATTCATTTTATCTAATTTATTTAAAAACTGATTTATAGAACCTTCCTGTAAATTTGTTGGAATTAAATTTTCAATAATTACATCCTCAAATTCATTTTGTAAATCAAGTTCTCTGGCTAAAATTAATAATTTGCGACCAACATCATTACCACATAAATCTTCTCTCGGATCTGGTTCCGTAAATCCACTATCTATTGCTTCCTGTAAAACCTCACTAAATGGTCTATTTTGAATCGAATAATTATTAAACAAATAACTTAAAGAACCAGAAAAAACACCTCTAATTCGTGTAATATTTTCCCCAGAATCGTGCAATAACTTTATAGTGTCTATTAATGGTAAGCCTGCACCAACATTAGTTTCGTATAAATATGTTTTTTTATGCTCCTTTAATTTACCTCTCAATTGATTATAAAATGAATAACTTAACGTATTGGCTATTTTATTTGAAGAAACTAAATCGAAGCCGTTTTCAACTAAATCAATATAATTTTTTACAAACTCACCGCTTGAAGTATTATCTATTGCAATTAAGTTTTCTAAGTGGTTTTTTTCTGCAAAATCAATAATATTTTGAATATTATTATTTATTTCACTTTTTTCTAATTCTTTCTTCCATTTTATGGAAACACCATTTTTATTCAGCAAAACTTTTGAAGAATTTGCAATAGCAAATACATTAAGATTTATGTTTTTTCGTTTAATTATATTCTCCTTACTTTTTAATAGTTGCTCAATTAGTGTTCCACCAACCAATCCTTTCCCAAAAATAGCGATGTTAATATTTTTAGAAATTCCAAAAATTTCACCGTGAATTACATTAACCGCTTTATGAAGATCCGATTGTTTTACAACCAAACAAACATTTTCTCCTGTTACCGTATTATTGATTAAAATTGGTGTAATATTATTTTTAATTAATGCACTGTAAGGTTGATTAAAAGAATGAAGACTTTGTCCAATAATTGAAATTACTGAAACTTTTTCGGTAACATAAATCTGACTTACATCTTTACTTTCAAATTCACTTTTAAACTCATTTTCCAATACTATTTTTGCCTTATACCCATTTTTAGCATCCACAATAAATCCAATTCCTCTTTCCGATGAACCTTGGGAAATAATGCTTACGCTAATATTTTCTTTTCCTAATGCTGTAAAAATTCGTCCATCTACACCAACTTTCCCTAATAAACCACGCCCAATTAAATTCACCAAAGCAACATCTTCATCAACCGACAATGATTTTATCCCTCCTATTTCTGATTCTGAACCAATTAAAGTTCCTGGATTATCTGGGTCGAAAGTATTTAAGATTCTAAGTGGAATATTTTTTTCAATTAAAGGTATAATTGTTTTCGCATGTAAAATATTGGCTCCAAAATTTGCCATTTCATTGGCTTCCTGATAGGAAAGCTTCTCGATTTTTTTGGAGTTCTCAACCAAAGCAGGATCTGCAGTATAAATTCCGCTTACGTGCGTATAATTTTGAAATTCCGCTGCATTTAAATAATTTGCTAATAAAGAAGCTGTATAATTACTTCCATTTCTCCCCAAAGTAGTGGTTTCCCCGTTTAAATTTGATGCAATAAAACCAGTAATAATTTGAGTTACATCCCCATTATTTTTTCTGTAGTGCTCAATTACATTTTCTTCTGAAATACTTTCAAAAAGTAATGCTTTTCCAAACTGGTTATTGGTTTTTAATAAGGTGCGAGAATCTACAAAATTTGCTTTTACCCCCTGTTTATTTAACAAATGAGTAATTGTTTTTCCTGATAAAATTTCGCCTTGGGCCAAAACTTGGTCTTTCACTTTTGGAGTATAATCTCCTAACAAATTTACCCCTCTAAAAATTTCATCAAGCAATTGAAATTCAACAGATAAATTTGCCGTTTCATCAACTTCTAGTTGATATTTTTTTAGCGCTTCAAACTCTTCAATATAGGGTAAACTATTTTTTGCTTTTTCTAAAATAGATTCCAAATGATCTGTTGTTTCACCTCTTGCAGAAACAACAACTGTGATTTTTTCACCCTTTTTTATATTATTAGAAATGATTTTTAATGAACTTTCTATTCCAATACCATTTGCTAATGATTTTCCTCCAAATTTTACTACTTTCATCTTATTTTTTTTAGAACTCTGTTTAAATATTGGTTCTATAATTTTTTCTAATTGTTCATATTCCATTAAAAAAGCATCATGCCCGTGAACCGAATTTATTTCGTTATAAGTAACTTTTGGATTTGTTAAAGCCAAGTGTTTGTGTGTTTCTTTATTTTCTTCAGCAGAAAAAAACAGGTCAGAATCTACGCCAATGATATGAATACTTGCTTTTATTGTATCTAAAATGGTCGCTTCTCTTCCTGTGGTTACATCAATTGTTTTTAATAATTGATTCATTAATTTATACGCAGATAATTGAAAACGTTCTTGTAATTTTTTACCGTGATGCAACAACCAACTTTCTACACTAAAAATTTCTAACTCCTCGTTTTTTGACCTCTGAAATCTTTCTTTAAACGATTCAGGAGTTCTGTAACACAACATCGCATGCATACGCGCATCGTGCACAGGATTACAAGAGTTCGATAAAAATTGTTCTTGAATTTGACAATTTGCAATTAACCAATCGGTCGATTTCCAATCGGTTGCAACTGCAATTAAATGCTTTGTAATAGGCGGGTTTAAAACTGCCATTTCCCAAGCAATTCCACCACCTAATGAGCCACCAATAATTGCAAATAATTCATTTATTTGGAGTTCCTGTAAACCTATTAAAAAAAGTTTTGCAATATCTCTAGCAACAAAATCTTTGTAATTATCTACTACAAAACCATCAAATCCATTGCCAGGGATATTAAACGATAAAATGGTATATTGTTCAGTATCTATTACTTTATTATTACCTACCAAATCTTGCCACCAACCATTATTACCAGCTACATTGCTGTTTCCTGTTAGGGCGTGATTAACCAAAACTATAGGTGCTGTATGTAATTCTCTTCCAAAAAGTTGGTACGAGAGGTTAATTTCCTGACTATTGATTCCTTTTTCAGGAATAAAACTGGCAATGTTTATATGTTTAAGCTTACTCATTTTTTACAATATAATTGATCAATAATCAAATTTTTGGCTTGTTAATTCTTAAAAAATAGTGTTATGAGAAATGGCAGAAATTACAACTAAGTAATTACGTTTAGTTATCTATCCAAAATGGGTAGAATTTAGCACCTTCTTTACAATATAAAGGGTTGCTAAGGCTTCAATGGGTCTAATCCCTCTGCCTTTCTTGATAACAATAGTCAATAAGTTTATGAACTAAGTGGCAAATTAACGTTTAAATAATTTCTCTCACAATACTTTTCTTCAAAATTTAATTCTCTAATTCTCTAACATTTTTAAAAGCCTCTTGTAAATCTTGCTTTAAATCATCAATATCTTCGAGCCCAACAGAAAGTCTGATTAAATCTTGAGTTACACCTGCAGCTGATTGCTGCTCAACACTTAATTGTTGATGCGTGGTACTTGCTGGATGAATAATTAAAGATTTTGTGTCACCTATATTTGCCAGTAGCGAAAATAGTTGAGTCGCATCTGTCACTTTTTTAGCTGCCTCAAAACCATCTTTTACGCCGAAAGTAACTAATCCGCTTTGCCCATTAGGTAAATACTTTTTCGCCAAAGTATTGTATTTGCTACTTTCTAACCCAGGGTAATTTACCCAAGCTACTTCTTCTCTGCTTTCTAACCAATGCGCTAATTCCAAGGCATTTGCGCTATGTTGTTTGATACGAACTGGTAAAGTTTCTAAACCTTGAATAATTTGAAATGCATTGAATGGACTTAAAGCGCCACCAAAATCTCGTAATCCTTCTAAAATTAATTTAAATATAAAAGCTGCAGCACCTAAAGCTTCACTGTAAACAAGTCCGTGATAACCAGCAGAAGGTTCTGTAAACTCTGGAAATTTTCCATTTGTCCAATCAAAAGTTCCCGCATCAATAATAGCACCACCTAACGAATTTCCTTGTCCGCCAATATATTTTGTTAATGAATGAATCACCAAATTTGCCCCATGTTTTATTGGGTTTAATAAAGCCGGACTTGCAACAGTATTGTCGACAATAAATGGCACTCCAGCTGCTTTAGAATGTTTAGCAATTGCTTCTAAATCTAACACATCTAATTTTGGATTTCCTAAAGATTCCACAAAAAAGGCTCTTGTATTATCTTTAACAGCATTCTTAAAATTTTCAGGATTTGATGCATCTACAAACGTAGTTGTAATTCCTAATCTTGGCAACGTAACATTTAACAAGGTAAACGTTCCTCCGTATAAACTACTTGAAGCTACAATATGATCACCTGCTTTTAATAACGTTAATAATCCTGTCGAAATTGCTGAAGTTCCTGAAGCAAAAACCACTGCTCCTATTCCTCCTTCAATGGCAGCCAAACGCTGCTGTAAAATATCATTTGTTGGATTGTTTAATCGTGTATAAATAAATCCTAATTCTTTTAATGAAAATAAATTTGCAGCATGTTCCGTATCGTTAAAAACATACGAAGTTGTTTGATAAATTGGAACTGCTCTTGTTCCTGCTGTTTTAGTTGTATCGTGTCCTGCGTGTAACGCTTTTGTTGAAAATTTTTGTGTGCTCATTTTTTTATTTTTTATTGTTTAAATTTTAAGTTTTTGAAGTAAAAAAAGTCCCTTTGGTTTCGATATTACCAAAGGGACTTTAATCAGGATTGATTTATTTACTCCATTCAATTTAGGTAATACCATTGCATTGTGTTATGCATCATTTGCATTGCCATACAACAACAGTTAACTTTATTTTTTTTGAAAATAATATCCATTTTATCCTCTTTTTTGAAAATAAAAAACCTCTGAAATTTCAGAGGTTTTTACATATATTTTAAATTATTAAATTTTAAACAATAGTAGCCTCTGTGTAAATTTTACACATCAAACAACACATTATGTTTAAATTAAATTTCATTTTTTACTTGTTTTGTTAGGGCAAATGTAAACACATTTTTTTAATTTCCAAAAAATTAAGTAATTATTTTAATTCAGCAGTACCAAAACTCACTAAAAAATCCACACACCAAATATTTACTATTTTATATTTTTCGAAATCTGTATTGGCAGGAATCGTATAGGAAAAGTTTCCTGAAATTCCTTTTAAATCGCCTAGATTAATGTATTGGGTTGAATTGGTATCTGTTGCTAAATAAACTAGTAATTTTGGCCCATTATCAGTTTTAAAATTTGTAAAAGTTAGTATTGTTTTGTCCGAATTAACCGATGCTTTTCCAGAAGTTGGGTGAACTCGGCAATAAAGTCACCCATTACAAAAAACCCAGGATTCAAAGTATTTATCATATCTGTATTTTCCATATCATCACTATTTGAGCAACTGAAGAACAGTACTGTACTTATTAATATTACTGCTATTTTTTTTATTTCAAATCTACTTTTAGTTCTCTTTGTCGGAACTTATATCAACCTATTATAAAAAATATTATAAATTATTTAGCATTAAATGGCTATTTAATTTTTAAATTTTTATAACTTTGCACACGAAATAATTAGAGGAAAAATTTGAACTGATTGCAACCTCATAAAAAAATGCTAAAGCAGTAATGTATTTACTTCTTTTAGCCTTTTAGCAAATCAATTAATATGTTTTTCATCTTAAAATAAAACTATTAATATGCCATATTTATTTACATCTGAATCCGTTTCAGAAGGACATCCAGACAAAGTAGCCGATCAAATCTCTGACGCTTTAGTTGATAATTTTTTAGCTTTTGATGAAAATTCTAAGGTTGCCTGCGAAACTTTGGTAACTACTGGTCAAGTTGTGTTGGCTGGTGAAGTTAAATCGAATACTTATTTAGACGTTCAAAAAATAGCCAGAGATGTTATCAATAAAATTGGTTACACCAAAAGTGAATATATGTTCGATGGAAATTCTTGTGGTGTTTTTTCTGCAATTCACGAACAGTCTCAGGATATAAATCAAGGAGTTGACAGAGCCAACAAAGAAGATCAAGGAGCTGGTGACCAAGGAATGATGTTTGGTTATGCGACCAGAGAAACTGAAAACTATATGCCTTTGGCATTAGATTTAAGTCATAAAATATTACAAGAACTCGCTGAATTAAGACGTGAAAATAACGAAATTACCTATTTGCGTCCAGACTCTAAAAGCCAAGTTACCATTGAATATACAGATGATAATGTGCCTTTTAGAATTAAAGACATCGTTGTTTCTTCTCAGCATGACGATTTTGGACCAACCGATGAAGCAATGCTGGCTAAAATTAAAAGTGATATAATTACTATTTTAATTCCAAGAGTTATTTCAAAATTACCGGCTTCAATTAAAGCATTATTTAATGATTCTATTGTGTATCACGTAAATCCAACTGGGAAATTTGTAATTGGCGGACCTCATGGAGATACTGGTTTAACAGGACGGAAGATTATAGTAGATACTTATGGTGGAAAAGGAGCTCATGGTGGTGGAGCATTTTCAGGAAAAGATTCAAGCAAGGTTGATAGAAGTGCCGCTTATGCAACACGCCATATTGCAAAAAACATGGTTGCTGCAGGTGTTGCTGATGAAATATTAATTCAGGTTTCATATGCTATTGGTGAAGCTAAGCCAATGGGAATTTATATTAATACTTATGGAACTTCTAATGTGAATCTTTCTGATGGTGAAATTTCAGAAAAAGTGGAGCAACTATTTGACATGAGACCATCAGCCATTGAAAAACGTTTAAAATTACGTCAGCCAATGTATTTAGAAACTGCCGCATACGGTCATATGGGTCGTGAAAATGAAACTGTCACAAAAACTTTTACCAATGTAGATGGTACCGAAAAAATAGTAAACGTTGAATTATTTACGTGGGAAAAATTAGATTATATAAATCAAATAAAAAACGCCTTTAGGTTAGACTAAATTCTGTTTTTATAATCCTATTGTAAAGGGTATATAGTAACATTATATCCCAACCAAGTTTGTAATTTATCATAAATTAATTGCTGATCTTCTTCAGGAAAATCGGCAATTCTTGTTTTATGGGATCCTCCTTTTAAAACCATTTTTAACGCATTAACATGTGGCTTTATTGTTGGTGAACAAGCACTCCATGTGTCCAATTCGCCATAAATATAAATAATTTTATTTCCTCTATTTTCAACAAAATCTCGAACTTCTTTTATATAATTTGGATTATATGTTAAATCTACATTTTTTGGTGCAAAACGCACATTTGTTGGATGATGAACCACTTTTAATAAATCTATAACTGGAGTAATATCAAACCCATAATAACCCAATTCTGTCCAATGCTGGTAATAAGAAGGTAGTAACTCCAAGTATGTAGCATCATTATAAAAATCGATTCCAACAATTGAATTTAAATAGTCGAAAAACCTTTTTGATGTATCATTTTTTGTAGGAATTTCATTGCAATTGCCACCCCATTGCCAAAAAGAAAATGGAAATTCTAGTACTGCATATTCTAAAGCCTCATCTATGGAAAGTTCTGTAAAAAACCTATTATTATCTGAAGCATATTGCATTATTTCATCTAAAACTACAACTCTTTGTTCTAAAACCAATCGTTGAAATTGACGTATTTTATCCCTACATTCTTCAGTTCCAATGGTCTCAATATGATTTTGAGTTCTCTCATCTTCCTGAGTATTAATTAATGGCGCAACGTAGGCCACAGCCACATCCATATCATACGGATATTTAGATTTATAAATTAAAACGGTTTCACCTCCTTTACTAATCCCAGTTGAAATCCATTTTTGGGTATATAATTCTTTCATTTTTGTAACCAATTGATGATAATCTTCAACAGCCAAATCATTTTTTAAAAAGTTCCAAGGAATGGAATCTGGTTTAGATTTTCCATAAAAACGGTACTCAACCTGAACCTGATTAGACTTTAATATTTTAGATAATTCATAGGTATGAGGAACAGCATTATACCCTTCAGTTACAAGAACAGTTGGTGACTTTTCGCTATGGTGCGAAATATAAACATAGTGTTTAAAAGTTCCAGCAGCAATATTTTTATGATCTAGTGGTTGATTTAAAACCAACTGAAAATCCTGAACAAAATGATCTTTTGATTCTATTTTAGTAATTTCAGCATTTGGAAAAAGATTCTCCAATTTTTGCTCAAAAGTTAAAATTTCAATGGAATCTAGCTTAACAACTCGGCAAGAAACCATTGAAAAACATATTGCAATAAATAAAATAAGGGGTTTATAAAATTTCATCGTTCTATTTAATATTTTCTGTCAACAGAAAAAGGTTCTAAATTTAAAGTTGATTGTTTTTCTGAAACAATTTCTGAAATTAACTTACCTGTTGCTGGTCCCATAGTCCAGCCCATCATGGCATGCCCCGTAGCAATACAAACATTTGAATATTTTTTTGTTCTTCCTATAAATGGTAAACCATCTGGTGAAACAGGTCTTAATCCACAAGCTGCATTTTCCATTTCAGCTCTATTAATATTCACATTTGGATAAAATATTTTTGCGTTTTTCGCAATTTGATGGACTCTTATTTTATTAATATGAGATGAAATACCCACAATTTCCATAGTACCACCAAACCTTGTGAAACCATTCATTGGTGTAACAGCAGTATTTACATCGGTTAAAATAGAAGGATACTTAATATTTGTTTCTCTAGCAACATTTATTCGATACCCTTTACCAGCTTGAACCAATAAATTAATTTCTAACATTTTTACTAAAGCGGGACTCCAACTTCCTGCGGCAATAACAATTTCATCACAATCAATGTTTTTATTTTCTATTTTTACATTTTTAATTTTAGTACCTTTTTTATCAAATCCCAACACGGGTTGATTCAGATAAAACTTCACACCCTGTTTCGTTAAATAGTTTTTAAATTCTAACATAAAATCATCTGGAATTGTATGAGCGTCACACAAATAATGATATGCGCCATTTGCCTCCATTTCCGGTTCCATTTCCTTTAATTTATCTTTTGAAATATGCTTCACTTCAAGTCCTTGTTCTGTTGCAACTTCAGCTAAATATGCTTCTTTGTCTTCAAACTTTGCAGATTGGTAACACATTAAAATTCCTTTTTTTTCAAAATGAAAATCGAACACTTTATTTTCTTTCATTTCTTCAAAAAGAGTTCTGCTGAAAACGGCTATATCTTTAATTACTGGCGCTCCCCTTTTAACATTTTCAATGGTACATGATTTATTAAACGCCCACGCCCATTTCCATAAATCTAGATTAATTCTCGGTTTTAAATAAAACGGACTTGCAGCATTAAACATCATTTTAATACCCATTGATATCATTCCTGGTGCTGCTAACGGAATTACATGGCTTGGAGAAACATAGCCTGCGTTTACAAAAGAAGCCCCTGAAGAAATATCATACTGATCTATAACAGTAACGGTATAACCTTCCTTTAATAAATAATAGGCAGAACTCAATCCTATAATTCCACCCCCAATAATAATGATCTTTTTCAATTTTTTCTTATTTAATCGTATAATTATTTATTTGACTTTTCAACTTTCTAACTTTCAATCTTATCTATTTATAATACTTGAAATCCGTGTGCATAAGGATCATCTTCCTCATCAATAATGATGGTATTATATCCATATATTTTTGCCCAGCCTTGAATACTTGGAATTATAGCTATTTTATTATCCAAGATTGTTTCTTCTACTATTTTTCCAATAAATTTAGAGCCAATAAAACTTTCATGGATAAATTCTTCTCCAAGTTTTAATTTGCCTTTCGCATACAATTGTGCCATTCGCGCCGATGTTCCTGTGCCGCAAGGCGATCGATCTATGGCTTTGTCACCATAAAAAACAGCATTTCTTCCAGAAGAAGTTGGATCAATTGGATTTCCTGTCCACATAATATGACTCACAGCTCTAATAGTGTCATTTTCAGGATGAATAAACATATTTGGATATTTTTCATTGATAAGTGTTCTGATAACTTGTGAATATTGTACTAATTTACTTGCCCTGAAATTGTGAACCCCACTAAAGTTTTTTTGTGGATCAACAATGGCGTAATAATTTCCTCCGTAAGCAACATCGAAAGTTAGTTCACCCAATTCTGGACATTCAACGGTTAAATTTTCAGCTGCCAAATAGGATTTTACATTGGTTAATTTAACCCAATCTACTTTTTTGCCTGTTTGTTGGTATTCAATTTGGACAAGTCCAGCTGGTGCTTCCATTTTTATTTTTCCAGGAATTTTTGGAATTATCAAACCTTCTTCTATTGCAATTGTTATTGTCCCAATAGTTCCGTGACCACACATTGGCAAACAACCGGAAGTTTCAATAAATAAAATAGAAAAATCATTTTCCTTGTTATGTGGCGGAAATAAAATGCTCCCGCTCATCATATCGTGCCCCCTAGGCTCAAACATCAATCCTTTTCGAATCCAATCAAATTCTTTTAAGAAGTGTTGTCGTTTTTCACTCATAGTTGCACCAACTAAATTTGGACCTCCACCAGTTACTACACGAACCGGATTTCCACAAGTATGGGCATCAATACAAAAAAAAGTTTCTCTACCCATTTTTTGTTTTTTCAATATAGTTATGAATTCTTTTTTCTAAAATGGCCAACGTAACAGTACCTTGTTCTAAAATAATTTCGTGAAATTGACGAATATCGAATTTTTCGCCTAATTCTTTTTCAGCTAATTTTCGAAGTTCTCGAATTTTTAATTCTCCAATTTTGTACGATAATGCTTGTCCAGGCCAAGAAATATAACGATCAATTTCAGTATTAACTTCGTGAAGAGATAACGCTGTATTAGATTTTAAATATTCTACTGCTTGTTCTCGTGTCCAATTTTTAACATGAATTCCGGTATCAACAACCAATCTACAGGCTCGCCACATCTCGTAGGTATATTTTCCGAAATTTTCATAAAGTGTTGTGTAAATTCCCATATCATTACCTAAAAATTCTGAGTACAATCCCCAGCCTTCTCCATACGCAGATAAATATAAATTGCGTCTAAATTTAGGAATTTCATCACCTAATTCACTATTCAAACTCATTTGCAAATGATGTCCGGGAACGGCTTCGTGCAATGTTAATGAAGGTAAAATATAAAGTGGTCTGCTTTTTAAATTATAAGTATTTACCCAATAATACCCCGGTTCTGTACTATTATCTCCTGGTGGATTGTATCTTCCTCCAGTGTATTTTGGAGCAATAACTTCAGGTACTGGAGCAACACCATAAGGTTTACGAGGTAATGTGATAAAATATTTTGGTAATTGAGCATCAATTTTTTTAGAAATATTTCGAGCTTCTTTTAACAATTCATCTCCTGTTTTTGCGTAGAACTGTTCATCAGTTCTTAAAAAAGCTAAAAAATTTTCAAATGACCCTTTAAAATTTAATGTGTCGATTATTTTTTGCATTTCTGCTTTAATTCGTGCAACTTCTTTTAAGCCAATTTGATGCACTTCCTCGGCTGAAATAGTTGAAGTTGTATAATAATTTACTCGGTTTTGGTAATATTCATTACCATTAGTCTGATTAGAAACACCTCCTGTTGCTCTAGTTTTTACAAAATATTCATTCTCAAAAAAATATTTGATGACTTTAAACTGTGGAATAACATTGGTTTCAACGGCAATTTTAGCAGCCATTAACAACGAGTCTTTTTGTTGAACAGAAATAATAGAAGGCATATTTTTAAATGGTGAATAATAAAAACTATCCTCAAAATTTTCAATAATTTGACTATTATAAGTATCTTCAAAATTGTTGAAAATTATTTTAGGTTGTGAAATTCCTTTCTCCAATCCTTCACGAATTAACGCTATGTGCTGAGAAACAAATGTAGGAATGGCATTTAATTTATTTAAATAATCTACATATTGTTTATGGGTAGAAAAATTTCGTACTTCATAAGGTAAACTTGTATGAAAACCAGCATCTGATAACAGTGGATTCAAATAGGCCTCAAACTTATAAAAATCAATTGTTTCTTGTAACGTAAATTGCAATAACTCCAACGTAATTTGTTCGGATTCTGATAAATTATCCAGTTTAATTTCGCTCAACTCATTTAGTTGACTTTGTGCAAAATCAGCTTCATTTTTATAATATTCCTTTGTAAATAACCCTAAAGGATATTCCTTTTTATTATAACCTTCATGATTTTCAATAATTGCAATAATTTTCGTTAACTCTTCTGATGAATTATCTTTTGAATTACAACTTATTATTAAAATGAAACCTAGTAGTAGAAACGATTTTAAATAATTCATAAGCGAGTTTTTTTTATAGTTTGTGAGTCGTTATTTTGCCATCAACAACTCTTGAAATTCCAAGTGGGTTTTCATTTTTTAATTCGTTTGGAAGCAACTCATTTGGCCAACTTTGAAAACTAAAAGGTCTAACCCAACGTTTAATAGATTCAGTTCCAACAGCCGTAAATCTGCTATCGGTTGAAGCAGGATAAGGTCCACCGTGAACCATGGCAGCACAAACTTCTACTCCTGTTGGCACCCCATTAAAAATAATGCGTCCAACTCTATTTTGAAGTGCACTTACAACTTTGGTGTATTTTTTAACCTCATCATTCTCTCCTAAAATAGTACCTGTTAATTGCCCTTCTAATTTTGAAATAATTTCTTCTAATTGAGCTACGTTTTCACATTGAACTATCATGGAAAAAGGCCCAAAAACTTCTTGATGCAAATTTGTATTTTTTAAAAACGTAATACCTTCAACAGTTGTAATTGCCTGACGACCATAATTTTTTGGAACTTCTTTTTCAAAAGTTGCGGTTGTTTGTAATCCTTTTTGAGCTAACATTTTTGCTTTATGTATTTCATAAGCACTAATAATGTTAGGATGAAGCATACAGGTTGGTTCTATTTTCACAATTTCTTCAGATAAAACTTCAATGAAATTTATTAATTCATTCCCTTTTATTCCTAAAATTAAACCTGGATTTGTACAAAACTGTCCGGATCCTAATGTAATTGAACCCGCATAGGTTTTTGCCCATTCAGCACCCTTACTTTTGGCTGCTTCTGGTAAAATTATTACTGGATTAACACTTCCCATTTCGGCAAAAACTGGAATTGGTTCTTCTCGTTGTGAAGCCATATCATAAAGGGCTCTACCTCCACGAATACTTCCTGTAAATCCAACTGCCTTTATGCCTGAGTGTTTTACTAATTTTGCTCCAACTTCAATGCCACTACTATTTAAATTCGAAAAAACGCCATTTGGCATTCCTGTTTTTGAAGCTGCCTTTATAATTGCAAAAGCAACTAATTCACCTGTTCCAGCATGCATTGGATGCGATTTTACGATTACTGGACAGCCCGCTGCAAATGCCGCAGCAGTATCACCTCCTGCAGTTGAATAGGCTAACGGAAAATTACTTGCTCCAAAAACCACCACTGGCCCAAGTGGTATTAACATTTTACGAATGTCTACTTTTGGAATTGGTTGTCGGTTTAAATCGGCAGTATCAATAGTTGCTTCAACCCAAGAGCCTTCTTTTACCAAATTAGCGAACGATCTTAATTGAAAAACTGTCCTTCCTCTTTCTCCTATGGCTCTACCTTCGGGCAAACCAGATTCTAAACAATACGTTTTAATTAACTCATCTCCTAAGCCTTCTATTTCATTGGCTATTTCATTTAAAAATTCAGCTTTTTTCGTTCCTGAAACATCTCTAAATGTTACAAATGCTTCAGAAGCTAATTCAATTGCTTGTTCAATTTCTATACCTGATGCTTCATGAAATAGAACGCCATTTTCGGTATTTGTTTGTGGATTAAATGTTTTATAAGTTGTATTTCCTATGGATGATAATAAATTTCCTATGTAATTTTTCCCTGTAATCATGTGTTGTTCTTCTATTCGTTTTATCAGGTTTTTAAAATTTTTATTTTTAAAACATTTTATTGAATCTCAAAATATTTTTTAGTTATTGTTGTCTTTAGTATTAATTGGTTTGGTTTAAACACTTAATAAAAACCGAGGCTAATTCTTTGGGGTCTTCTTTATTAATTGTAGGATTAATTTTCAACGTAACACCTTTGTCATCAGGTGATGTTAAAAATATATTATGTTCTTTCAATTTGGCAATAAATCCTTTAAGATTAGAATGGTTAATATTTAAACGCACCATATGTGTTCCATTCTCATATTTTTCTAATTTGAAACGCTCATCCGCTGTGACTTCCTCAAAAAATAACTGCGCATTATCCCAGCTTTTTTTATATTCATGTTCAAAATAATCGGCATAATGTAAAGCAATCGCTGCAAATGGCCATGAAGCCGGTAAACCTGCACCGAACATTCTCCTGGTATGAAAAAGATTTTCAGTGAATTCTTTTGAACCCGCCAAAATTGCACCAGAAGGGGAGTTAAAGCATTTATACATTGAAGTATATATTGTGTCAAAATATTGACTATAGAGCTCTGGCTTAACTCCTGTATGTGCTGCCTCCACGAATAAACGAGCACCGTCCATGTGCATTTTGATATTGTTTTTTTGAGCATACGAAGCAATAGTCTTAATATTATCAATTCCAAACATAACATCGTTTTTTCGTCTCACTGGTGATTCTATCACTATTGCCCCAACATGTGTTTCTACTCTTCCAGATTGAATTTTGGTAATTACTTGTTCAACTTCATTAATGGTAAAATTTGCAGTATCCTTTCCTAAAGGAATTAAGTTTAGGTTACTTAGTGTTTGACAGCAATCTCCTGAATCGTTGTATAAATGACTTTGCTCCTGAACAATTATCTTTCGTCTTTCTTTAGCCAATTCTCGCACTGCTATATGGTTGGCTAAAGTACCCGTGGGCATAAAAACAGCAGCCTCCTTTCCTAACTGTTTAGCAAAACTTTCTTCTAATTCTTCTACAACCCCACCATTAGAGTAATCATCAGTCTTTACTTTTCCTTCATCAACCAACCTCAACAACAATTGGGTATATTCAATCGGAGATAATCTAATCCCATCATAAATAAAATCGATTTGATTTCCTGCCGTTTCCTTATTTAATCCGTTTCCTAAAGAGTAGGCATTTATAGGAATTAGAGAACTACCAGCTAGTGCACCACCTAGTTTTACAAAGTTTCTTCTTTTCATAATTTGATATTTATTACGGATGTATATTAAAATTAACGCTCTATTATGACAATTAAATCATTCTTTTAACTTGTATTGTGATAGTGATTGCGGCGATATCCTTTTTACATAGTAAAAAGATAAAGCCAAAAGCACGACCGCTTGCGGTAACACCCAAATTTAAAAACTACAAATTTTTATAGTTTGGTAGTATTGGTCTGGTTTTTAAACTTCTCTCAATAATTGACAAAACATGCGATCTTTCCTTACCAATTAATGGCAAACGTGGCTCTCGAACATTTTCGGTTCCAATACCAGTAGCAACTTCTGCCAATTTAATATTTTGCACTAATTTAGTGTTTATATCTAACTCTAACAATGGTAAAAACCAGCTATTTATTGCAATTGCCTCTTTTATTTTTCCTGCTTTTGCTAATTTATAAATAGCAACGGTTTCGGCAGGAAAAGCACAAACCAACCCGGCAACCCAACCATCTGCCCCCATTATTAAACTTTCTAAGGCTAGTGTATCTACCCCACATAAAATTTTAAAACGGTTGCCAAAACGATTTCTCATTCTGGTAATATTTGAAATATCTCTAGTAGATTCTTTAACAGCTTGAATGTTTTCGCACTCTTCCAATGCTGCAAACATGTCTAAGGTAACCTCAATACCATAATCTACCGGATTGTTATAAATCATAATTGGTAGATTTGTAGATTCAGAAACTCTTTTAAAATATGTTACGGTTTCGTGTGCATCTGCTTTATAGCGCATTGGTGGTAATAACATTAAACCATTAGCTCCATATTCTTGAGCATTTTTAGCAGCTTCAATTGCACTTTTAGTAGATTGTTCCGCAATGTTTATAATTACAGGAATTTTACCTTCCACTAGTTCAATCGTTTTTAAAATAAGTGTCCTTTTTTCAAGATTTGTTAATGTACTTGCTTCACCCAATGTTCCCCCAAGAACTATTCCATTAACTCCTGCCGCTATTTGCGCTCGTATATTAATTTCAAAATTTGGTATATCTAATTCATCACTTTTCGTAAATTTTGTAGTAACCGCTGGCATTACACCCTCCCATAGTATGCTCATAATAATGTACTTTTAACAAATTTAGAATAAGTTTAATGGCTATCGTTCTGATTTTTTAACAATTAGTAGTATTATATTACCTTATTTATTATACTTTTACAAAATAATAGAATAATATTGATTTAAATATTATTAAAATGAAGGTATTACCATTTAAAATTCCAAAGCCAGCAAACGTAACCTTATACGTTCAAGAATATATTGGCGATTCGTTTTACGAAAAATTACATCAGCATGATGAAATTCAGATTTGTGCAATTCTTAAAGGTGAAGGCACCTATTTTATCGGAGATTGCATTGGCGAATTTAAAGAAAATGACGTTTTTGTAATAGGCGAAAACCTACCCCACATTTTTAAAAGAGACTATACGTTTGTTGAAGAAACTCAGATGATATCATTATTTTTTACAAAAAATTCATTTGGCGAAGTATTTTTTAATTTACCCGAATTTCAACATTTTCAATCCTTTTTTAATGACATTGGTCTTGGTTTTGAAGTAATTTCGAATAGATCTACCTTAACTTACCAAATTGCAAAAATTAACGAGTTAACAAAATACGATCAATTTATTTCATTCTTAGAACTATTGAATTTAATTGCCGATAGTGAGCGTAGAACGCTTTCCTCCCTAATTAATTTAAAAAAATATAATGGTGATGAAGGAAAAAGAATGAGTGATATTTTTCAATATACCATGAACAATTATCATAAAGAAATTACACTTCAAGATGTTTCAAATATTGCAAATATGACTCCCAATGCGTTTTGCAGGTATTTTAAACAGCGTACCAATAAAACATTTGTAAATTTTTTAATTGATATTAGAATTGGTAGTGCTTGTAAATTACTTACCAAAAACAACGACTTAAATATTACAGAAGTTTCTTACAAATCTGGATTTAACAATTTAGCCAATTTTAACCGTAAATTTAAATCTATTAAAGGAATCACTCCTTCAGATTTTAGAAAAAAGCAGTTATAAATTCCATATTCCAAAAAAGAGGAAAGAGGAAAGAAAAAAAAAGAAATGGGTTAAAAAAGTCTTAGTCGTAGTAAACACACCCCCTAACCCCTCTCAAGAGGGGAATTTCTATTCTTAGACTTTTACCTTTTACTTTTCACCTTTAAACTTTTACCTTTAACCTTTCAGCACCATAAAAAACCCAATTCTTTTTGCATTTTTTTAGTCATTCCTTTTACAACCAAATTATAAGAATGGTCTATTAATTCTATAATTAATTTATTTGACAAACCTCCTTCAATAGTTATGGTGTTCCAATGAATTTTGCTCATATGAAATCCCTCAATGATATCACTGTATTCTTCTCTTAGCTCTACAGCTCTTTCCGGATCACATTTTAAATTAACTGTAGCAGGCTGATGTTCTAAACCGGAAAGCGCAAACATTTTTCCAGCCACTTTAAACACTAAGGTTTTTTCATCAAAAGGAAAACATTCCGTTACATATTTTTTTGACAAACAATATTCTCTAAATTCTTCGATGTTCATTATTCAAAAATTAAATTATAAACAAATCACTTGCAATTCCATCAGCTAAAAATTTGCCTTTTTTAGTGGTAACTAAAGTGCTACTTGAAAAAGAATGCATTTGAACTTCTAACAATCCTTTTTCAATAAAGGGCTGCGCATTTTCTTTTAATTGTTGTAAATAACACGCTCCAAATTCTGTTTCAATTTTTTGGTATGAAATCCCCCAAATAGTTCTAAGTCCAGTCATAATACACTCATTAAAATTATTATTTAAAGTGAGTTTTTCAACTTCTAATGGTAATTTATTTTTTTCAATAGCTTCCATATATTTAGCGTTATTAGAAATATTCCAAGCCCTTTCCATTCTGTTAAAGGAATGTGCAGATGGCCCAATTCCAATATATTTTTCACCTAACCAATATGAAGTATTGTGTTTTGAAAAATAATTGGGTTTCCCAAAATTAGATATTTCATACTGTACAAAACCTTGTTTTTCAGTTTCTTCAACTAAAATATTAAAATGTTCAAATGTTACATTTTCATCCAATGGGGAAACTTTTCCTTTCAATATAAAATTATGTAAAGCTGTTTTTTCTTCAACTGTTAAAGCGTAACTCGAAATATGTGGCACGTTATATTCAAATGCAATTTTTAAATTTTCGAGCCATTTTTCATTCGTCATATTTGGAACGCCATAAATTAAATCGATGGTAATATTATCGAAATACTTGATGGCTTCTGTTAAACATTTTTTTGATTCTTGGGCATTATGTGCCCTATTCATAAATTTTAAATCATCTTCAAAAAAAGATTGAATTCCAATGCTTAACCTATTTATTGGTAAATGGGATAATGCTTTTATTTTATCAGCGGTTAAATCGTCTGGATTGGCTTCCAATGTTATTTCAGCATTTTTTGAAACATTATAATTTTCATAAATAGTAGCAATCAGCAATCTTAATTCGTCAATCGTTAGTATAGATGGTGTTCCTCCGCCTAAATAAATTGACTCAACTATTTCACTTTCAAATTCCAATTTCCTCATTAAAAGTTCAGCTTTAATGGCGTTAAGCATGCCATTTTTATTCTTTAACGAAGTGGAAAAATGGAAATCGCAGTAATAACAAGCCTGTTTGCAAAAAGGAATATGGATATATATGCCTGCCATTTTTTACTGAATTTTAAGTGATAAATGTACGTTTTTTAATTATTCTTTAAAAAGTGATTTTTGTTACTATTTTATATTGAATTGATTTGTAACTTTGAGAAAATAGACATAATATGTACGTACACATTGTATCATTCAAGGTAAAAAAAGGTGAAGGAATCTCATTTGTTGAGTTACAAACCTTTGAAGAATTAACAGAAGCAAAACCTGCTGGTTTGGACCATTTCCACATTTTTAAAGACCGAAATGATGAGGAAAAATATTATTTATTAGAATATTGGAATTCTAGAGAAGATAAATTGAAAATGGAAGCATCAAAAGAGCATCATCTATTTCATGAACATAGGGATATTCTCATCGAGAAAAAATTTGAAACCTATGAGTGTGACGTGCTCATTTAATTAACCATTTACTCTTTTCCCATTCTGTTTTACAAAGGCATCCCATCCTGTGTAATTTTTATCGGTTGAGATATTGCCACTATTGTAAAAATGGCAAACAGCCGCAGCTAAGCCATCTGTTGCATCAAGATTTTTGGGCAAGGTTTTTAATTTTAATAAGTTTTGCAACATTTTTGCAACTTGCTCTTTACTTGCATTTCCATTGCCAGTAATAGCCATTTTTATCTTTTTTGGAGAATATTCTGTTATTGGAATCTCACGAGAGAGTCCTGCTGCCATAGCAACACCTTGTGCTCTGCCTAGTTTTAACATGGATTGCACATTTTTACCAAAAAAAGGTGCCTCTATAGCAATTTCATCAGGATGATATTCTTCAATAATTTGAATGGTTCGTTCAAAAATAACTTTGAGTTTCATATAGTGATCGTCATATTTTTTTAGAATTAATTCACCTATCTGAATCAATTCCATGTTTTTATTCACGATCTTTATCAATCCAAAACCCATAATAGTGGTTCCAGGATCAATTCCTAATATGATTTTTTCTGAACTCAATTAGTTGTTAATTTGTAAAACCAAATGTACAATAACTTGAACAAATACAAACATCTGCTATTTACGTTAATTAAGTTTGCAATTGTTTTAATTGCTATCTTATTTATATACCAAAAATTGGCACAAAACCCTACTGCCTCATTATCTCAACTAAAAGAACAATTAGTTTTGGCATTTGGCACCAACTTATGGTATTTGTTATTTATTTTATTACTCACCGATTTTAATTTAATTTTTGAGTTTTTAAAATGGCAAAAATTAGTAGCGGTAATAAAAAAAATTACCTTTTTAGAGTCGTATGAACAATGTTTAGCATCTTTAACCGCTTCAATAATTACTCCAAACCGCATTGGAGAATATGGTGTAAAAGCCATCTATTTTTCGAAAAATGAAAGAAAAAAAATTCTCTTCTTAAACCTTATAGGAAACTTGATGCAAATGTTTGTTACCGTTCTTTTTGGTATCATTGGAATGCGCTATTTCAGAAATTATTTTGATACTTCCATCCCTTTTTTGAACTATGAATTATGGCTCTATCTAGCTATTTTTTTGTTTGTTCTTTTTTTATTCAGAAAGAAAATTGGCCTTATAAAAATTGGCAGATTTTATATTGATAAAATTGCATTATTTATTAAAAAGATAGATTCCAAAACCATATATACCATTTTTGGTTATTCTCTATTACGTTATATTATATTTTCTCATCAATTTTATTTTTTATTACTATTATTTAATGTCGAAGCAAGTTATTTTACATTGATATTCCTTATTTTTTGTATGTATTTTTTAGCTTCGATTATTCCTAGTATTGCATTATTTGATTGGGCCATAAAAGGCTCTGTAGCATTATATGTTTTTAGTTTTTCTTCAGTTAGTGAGCTTACAATTATTTTTGTAACCACTCTAATGTGGATTTTAAATGTTGCTATTCCTGCACTAATTGGAAGTGTTTTTGTGCTGAATTTTAAATTAAATAAAGAAGTATGATAGCCGTAGCTATGCTTATAACCATCCTGTATTTTGGGTTAATATCTTATTATTTATATGGTTTTTTACAGGTTAAAAAAGTTATAAATAAAAAGTACGCTCCCTTAACTTCTTTTTCTATAATAATTCCTTTTAGAAATGAGGCAGAAAATTTACCAACCATTCTTCAATCACTTAAAAGTATAAATTATCCTTTCTCATTATTTGAAATCATTTTTGTGAATGACGATTCAACAGATAATTTTAAATCAATTCTTAATCATTTTGCTGAAGAAAATTCGATATTACAAATTAAAATTATTGATAATAAACGGTTTTCAACATCTCCTAAAAAAGATGCTATTAATAACGCAATAACTGTTTCTAGCCATCAATGGATTGTTACTACAGATGCTGATTGCATTGTTCCTGAAAATTGGCTTCAATTATTTAATCAGTTTATAATAGACGAACAACCCTATTTTATAAGCGCACCAGTTAATTTTATTGCAAAAACTTCATTTCTTTTTCATTTTCAAAACCTTCATTTTTTAAGTTTAATTGGAAGCTCTATTGGAAGTTTTGGGGTTCAGCAACCATTAATGTGCAATGGGGCAAATTTGTGTTACAATAAATATATTTTTCAAAAAATAAACGGGTTTGAAGGAAACTTAAAAACTGTAAGCGGCGATGATGTTTTTTTAATGGAAAAAATCAATGCAGTTTATCCATTAAAAACGAAGTTTTTAAAATCAAAAGACTCAATGGTGCAAACTAATGCTGAAATTAGTTATAATAAATTTATAAATCAGCAATTGAGATGGGCCAGTAAAACATCTTCTTATCAAAGTATTTTTTCAAAAGGAGTTGGATTACTTGTTTTTACAATTAATTTTTCACTTATTTTACTGCTTCTTTTATCTTTTAGTAATCACTACTATTTAATAGCTGCATTATTTATCTACTTTTCAAAACTACTAATCGATTTTTTAATTATTCGCCAAACAGCACAATTTTTGAACAACAAAAAATCGTTGCGATATTTTTTAATAATTAGTTTAGTATACCCTTTTTTTATAGTTTATATTGGTCTTTTTTCACAATTTAAAAACTACGAATGGAAGGGAAGAAAATTTAAATAATACTATTTTTATCCAAACAAGTTTGCAATAATACTATCCACATTCAGCAATAGGTAAATTATCAAAAATAACAATACCACTAAAAATAAACCTCGTTTAAAACTTGGCTTTTTCCTTTTTTTAAATCTTGTAAAATCCATATTTTTTATTTTTTTATAGCTCTTAACATTTCTCTTTTTCCAGGTGGCCCTGGCAATTTTTCAACCAAAAACCCTACTTCTAATAGTGCTCTTCTAACACTTCCTTTGGCGCTATACGTAACCAAAATACCATTTTTCTTTAGCGCATTGTACATTATTTTGAACATATCAACAGTCCAAAGTTCAGGTTGAACACGAGCCCCAAACGCATCAAAATAAATTAAATCAAATGACTCATTATCAGAAATATCACTAAAAAATTGTTTCCTTTTTGTTAAATGAAAATTAGATGAAATTTCGTTTTTTTGTTCCCAATTACAACGATGCATTTCTAAAAATTGATTTTCAAAATTTTTAGCATTTAACTGAGTTACATAATTCATAGCATCAATTTCAAGATTATTAACTGGGTATGCTTCTACTCCAGCATAATTAACTGAAACATTAGATTTAATTGCTTCTAAAAAAGTAATAAAACAATTTAATCCCGTTCCAAATCCGATTTCTAAAATTGAAATATTTTCATTTTTGAATAATGAAAATCCACTTTTTATAAATACATGCTTTGCTTCTTGAATAGCGCCGTGTTTTGAATGATAATTTTCGTCCCATTCGGGTAAATGTATGGTAGAAGAACCGTCAGACGTTATAAGTATTTCCCGTTTCATGTTAATTTTTTCACTTTAAAAAGCATTTTTTTTACATTTTATAATAATAACTGTCTGGCAATTTAACAATTAAGCAACATTTTATTTTATAATTTGTTTATATCAATGATTTTAGACAAATGTATTAAAAAGTTAGTAAGGCTCACTTCTAAATTAAAATTTCATTATTAAAAAATTTAAGTAATTTTGCTCAAACTAAATATGGATTAAGCATGGCTTTAAAAATTGAAAAAATAACAAAATCCAAAATTGATACGGTTGATTTTAACAACTTAAAATTTGGTCAAGTTTTTACAGATCACATGTTTGAATGTGATTTTATTAATGGCGAATGGCAAACACCAAAAATTAGACCTTATCAGCCAATTTTGTTTGAGCCATCTTCCAAAGTATTTCATTATGGTCAGGCAGTATTTGAAGGAATGAAAGCATATAAGGATGATGATGATCAAATTTGGTTGTTTAGACCCGATCAAAACCAAAAAAGAATTAACATAAGTGCAGAACGTTTAGATATGCCAGCTTTTCCAAAAGAGTATTTTTTTGAAGGCCTTACTACATTATTAAAAATGGATAGTGAATGGGTTCAAAAAGGAGAAGGAAATTCACTTTACATTAGACCATTTATTATAGGAACAGAAAATTGTGTATCTGCATCAACTTCAACAGATTATAAATTTATGATTATTTGTTCACCTGTGCAATCGTATTACGCAGGTGAAGTTAGAGTAGTTTTTGCAGATAAATTTAGTAGAGCTGCTGACGGTGGTGTTGGTTTTGCAAAAGCCGCCGGAAATTATGCCGCCTCTTTTTATCCTGCAAAATTAGCGCGAGAAAAAGGATTTCAACAAGTAGTTTGGACTGATGCATCTACACACGAATATTTGGAAGAAGCTGGTACAATGAATGTGTTTTTTAGAGTAAATGACACCTTATTGACTGCGCCAACTAGCGACAGAATTTTAGATGGAGTTACGCGAAAAAGTATTATTCAATTGGCCGAAAGTCTAGGAATAAAAGTAGATGTTCGAAGAGTTAGTGTTACAGAAATTTTAGCCGCGGCTAGAAAAGGCGAATTGTTAGAAATGTTTGGTGCTGGAACAGCAGCTGTTATTAGCCCAATATTAGGATTTTCTCACAAAGAAGAAACCTTTGAATTACCAAAACTTGAAAATAGCTATGCTTCTGTTATTAAAAAAGGCATTACAGATATTCAAACCAATAAAGCAGAAGATAAATTTGGATGGAGATTTAAAGTTGAATAATTTATAACAGAATTTTTGTCTAACCCTAGAAGAAATTATATCTTGCAACTACTTAAGCAATCGGATTTTCATCCGATTGTTTGGTATAATATTTGGTCGTATTAAACAAAAAAAATCCTATGACTACTTTAGAAAAAGCGAAAAAAAACTTACAAGAAAAAGGATTTTTAGATGTTAAAACTTCTAAAAATATTGACTACATAGAAGAAATAAACAAACTTAGAAAAGAAAAAAACGCCATAATTTTAGCACATTATTATCAAGAAAATGCCATACAAGATATTGCAGATTTTGTTGGAGATAGTTTGGCATTAGCACAAGAAGCAGCCAAAACATCGGCAGATATTATTGTTTTTGCAGGTGTACATTTTATGGCAGAAACTGCTAAAATTTTAAATCCTAGTAAAAAAGTATTATTACCCGATTTAAAAGCGGGTTGCTCGTTGGCAGACTCTTGTCCGCCAAATGAGTTTGCAGCTTTTAAAAAATTATATCCAAACCATTTGGTAGTTTCTTATGTTAATACTTCGGCTGAAATAAAAGCACTTACAGATATTGTTTGCACTTCATCAAATGCTGAAAAAATTATAAATTCCATTCCAAAAGAACAACCTATTATTTTTGCTCCCGATCGTAATTTAGGGGCTTGGCTCATCAAAAAAACTGGGAGAGACATGTTGCTCTGGGATGGTGCTTGTATGGTTCATGAAGCTTTTTCAATAGATAAAATATTGAAATTATATGCCGAAAATCCAGGTGCAGAAATTATTGCACATCCCGAATCTCAAGCTCATTTATTAAAAGTAGCAAAATATGTTGGCTCAACTTCTGGACTTTTAAACTATGTTAAAACAAGTAAAGCAAATACATTTATTGTTGCAACAGAAGTAGGTATTTTACATAAAATGAGACAAGTTGCACCTACTAAAATTTTAATTCCGGCTCCTGTGGATGATGATAATTGTAATTGTAGTGAGTGTTTTTACATGAAAATGAATACCATGAAAAAATTATATTTATGTTTAAAACACGAACTTCCATTTGTTGAAGTTGAGGAAGAATTAAGCAAAAAAGCATTGGTTTCTATTGAAAGAATGTTAGAATTATCCTAATTATTTTGTTTTAAAATGAATGCTGATAAAAAAATAATAAAAACTGATTTTCTAATTATAGGTTCTGGAATTGCAGGTTTGTCCTATGCCCTTAAAATTGCAACTCATTTCAAGGATGCTTCTGTTACCATTATCACCAAAAGCGAAAAAAGTGAAAGTAACACCAAATATGCTCAAGGTGGAATTGCAACGGTTTGGGATAATACAGTAGATTCTTTTGAAAGACACATAAAAGATACTTTAATTGCAGGAGATGGATTATGTGATGAAGATGTTGTAAAAATGGTGGTTGAAAATGCACCAGCCCGATTGCAAGAATTAATTGATTGGGGGGTAGCATTTGATAAAACCAACATCGGAAATTATTCATTAGGGAGAGAGGGTGGTCATTCGCACGATCGGATTTTACATTATAAAGATATTACTGGTGCTGCTATTGAAAATGCCCTTATTGAACAAGTAGAAAAAACCAAAAATATACACTTTTTATCACATCATTTTGCCATTGATCTTATAACAGAGCATCAGGTTAAAAAGAAACAAACTAAGCGTCTTGAAAAATTTACTTGTTATGGGGCTTATGTTTTAGATGAACAAAAAGAAATAGTAAAAACAATAACAGCTAAAGTTACTATGCTCGCTACAGGAGGAATTGGTCAAGTATATATTACAACAACCAATCCAACCGTGGCCACTGGAGATGGTATTGCAATGGCTTATAGAGCAATGGCCGAAGTTTCTGATGTTGAATTTATTCAATTTCACCCAACAGCATTATACAACCCAGGCGAATACCCTGCGTTCTTAATATCGGAAGCTGTTCGTGGTGAAGGTGCTATTTTAAGAGATTATTACGGTAATCGTTTTATGAAAAATTACGATGAAAGGGAAGAATTAGCATCACGTGATATCGTTGCTAGAGCCATTGACCACGAGTTAAAAAAAAGTGGAATGCCGCATCTTTACCTAGATTGCACTCATTTAGATTATGATTCATTTAAAAAACACTTTCCAAACATTACCGAAAAATGTTTGAGTTTGGGCATCGATATTCGAAAAGACTATATCCCCGTTTGTACGGCACAACATTATATATGCGGTGGTGTAAATGTTAATAAAAAAGCAAAAACCACCATTAAAAATTTATATGCCTGTGGTGAAGTAACAAGAACTGGACTTCATGGCGCCAATAGATTAGCATCTAATTCTTTATTAGAAGGAATTGTATATGCCCATAATGCATTTGAAAATATTGCAATACGATTTGACAAAATTAAGGCTCCAAAGAATATACCAAATTGGAATGATAGCGGGGTTGTAAAAAATATGGAAAAAGTTTTAATAACTCATGATAGAAATGAAGTAAAAACTATTATGAGTAACTATGTTGGAATCGTTCGCTCTAATGAGCGTTTGTTGCGTGCAGAAAGAAAATTAAAAATTTTATATGAAGATAACAAACGCCTTTACGACCATTCAGAACTTTCGGTCGATTTATGTGAACTCAGAAACTTGATTACAACCGCTTTTTTAATCACACGGTTTTCTAAAGTAAGAAAAGAAAATCGGGGTGGATTCTATAATGTTGATTTGGATTAGCTGTATAGGCTATAGAAAATTAAGGGCTTGAAAATGCAATTTTTCTATTTAGTATAATTGAGCATTTTTTTACCATTGTTGCACTTTCGTGCATTTCTTACTTAATCGTTAAATATCGATTAACCTTTCTTTTGTAATCCATATATGCTGTATTATGAACAGATAGTAAATACTTTTCTTCTTCTAAAATCATTTTATGAAAAACTACAACAAGCATTAAATACAAAACCATCAAGATAGATGACGGAAAAATAAGAATGTATCCAAAAATCAGAATGTTATAGGATAAAAAATAAGGATTACGACTAACGCTATAAATTCCTGTTGTAACCAAATCGGTTTTTTGGTCATATCTAATTCCAACTCTCCAAGAATTTTTCATAGCAATCAAAGCTAAAATTCCTAAAATAAATCCGACAGAAACAAATACCAATCCTATTATTTTTAGTTGCGAATATTGTGTTAAATCAAATTCAATAATCCATTTAGGTTCTAGTATAGTCAATCGTAAAAGAATCAAAAAATATATCAATGTTGAAATAAGAATCGACATTGTAAGTAATAAGAATAAAATAATGTCGTATTTTATTGCGTATATATAATAATTTTCGTATATTTATCTCATTATGAGATATATAACACTTAAAAATGAAGAGATTGAGGTATTGGAATACCTTCATCGGAATAGCCCTAATGCTACCGTAAGAAAACGTAGCCAATGCCTTGTTTTATCGCATCAAAAACATAAGATTAAGGACTTGGTCTCTATTTTTAATGTCAGCAGAAGAACGATTGAACGTTGGTATAATAGTTGGGATTCAATTGGGGTCGATTCTCTTGCCATAGCTGAAGGAAGAGGGGCGAAAACTCGTTTAAAAAGCTATTCTAAAGAGGTTTCCGAGCAATTAGAACTTCATAATCGAAACTTAAAAAATGTATTGGTTTACTTTGAAGAGCAACATAATATTATAATCTGCAAAAAGACATTGCAGAATTTTTTAAAAGATACTGGGCTATAGCTGGAAAAGGGCTCGGCTCTCTTTAAAAGGCAAACGCAATCAAGAGCAATTTGAATTTAAACAAGGACAAATAGAAACCCTTAAAAAATTGGAAGATAGCGGATATATTGATTTGTATTTTGGCGATGAAAGTCATTTTGGGCTTACCCCTAATGTGCCTTATGCTTGGCAAACAAAGGAAAATCCAATGTTATTGCCAGCTGCTAAAGGCAAGTATCTTAATGTAGTTGGATTGATGACACGTAAAAGCAAGCTTTATTTCGAAGTACTTGAAACTACCTTTAATTCTGACAGAATTATCTGTTTTATGAATCGTTTTGTAGAACAAACCGTTAAAAAAACGATTGTAATTCTCGATAATTCGCCAATCCATAAATCAAAGAAGTTTATGGCTAAAATTCAAGAATGGAAAGAAAAAGATGTCTTTATTTACTTTTTGCCACCGTACTCTCCAGAATTAAACTTAATAGAAATACTGTGGCGAAGAATAAAATATCAATGGCTAGATTTCGATGCTTATAAATGCTTTAAAAACCTCAAAGAACAATTAAATTTAGTGCTGAATAATTTTGGCATTAAATACGACATTAAATTTTAACCATTACTTAGA
>NZ_JAUYUD010000114.1 GCF_030692605.1 Lutibacter sp. | reverse complement strand
CTAAATCTTTTCAAGGTTTTAAAACAAGAATTTTAGCAAAAATAACAGCTTTAACATTGGTTCAATACATCAATAAATTTATATTTGACAGACCAATAAATAATATTAAAACGCAAATAATTTAATTACACCCAACGGGTTTATATATAATAATGTCTTATGAAACTCTTTATGCTCACGTTCATGATACTAATAACTTTATCTAATTCTTGCCAAAGTCAAGATAAAACTGAACCAATTGTTCTCAGTTATTCGGCTCAAACAAGAGGTTTTCAGTTAGGAATTCAATTAGAAAATAATGCATTGGAAGTTTTAAAAAATAATGAAACTAAAAACGTTGAATTAACAAACAATCAATTTGCTGAAATTATTGATTTAGTTTCAAAAATTGATTTCAATACTATAAAAAGCAATCTTTCAATAGAAGATTTGGCCGTCGATAAAGCAATTAAAGGAGAATTTTCAATTAGATTCAAAAACAAAGATTATACTTTTGATTTTGACCATAACAATGCTCCAAAAAGCATTTATAATTTGTTACAAACCTTACAAAATTTTACGCTATTAGAAAAGTAAGTCTTTGGAGTTGTTATAGCCCAAATCTTCCTTTAAATTTTCGCGTTTGGCTGCTGCAACAGCCAACACATCGCATCGCTCATTTTGAGGATGCTCGTTATGCCCTTTTATCCAATTAAATTTTGTGTTTTTAGGATTGTATATTTTTAAAAAACGCTTCCATAAATCAGGATTTTTTACATCCTTAAACCGTTTTTTTTGCCAACTATTCAGCCATTTTTTTTCAACAGCATCTACCACATATTTAGAATCGGAGAAAACGGTGACTTCAACTTCATCGGTTTTCATTTTTTCCAAAGCAACAATTACGGCCAATAATTCCATCCTGTTATTGGTTGTTTTTAAAAATCCTTCCGAAAATTCTTTTCTGTATGGTTTCCCTACCCATTCCATAACAATACCATAACCACCCTGACCAGGATTGCCACTACAAGCACCATCTGTATAAATATGAACTTTATCCTTTTCTTTCATTTTCTAAAATAACTTTTTCAATAATTTTTGAAAAATATTTATGTTCTAATTTATGTATTTTTTGAGCCACATCTTCTGCCGTATCAGTACGCAAAACCTCAATACTTTTTTGAAAAATTATAGCACCTTCATCATAATTTTCATTTACATAATGAATTGTAATCCCAGATTCCTTTTCTTTATTTTCAATAACTGCTTTGTGAACATTCATTCCGTACATTCCTTTTCCTCCATATTTTGGAAGTAATGCTGGATGAATATTAATAATTTTATTTGGAAATGCTTCAATAATGTTGGCAGGTATTTTCCATAAAAACCCAGCTAATATAATATAGTCTGCATTTTCTTTTAAATACGCCGAAATTTCGCTTTGGTTTTCAAAATTTACCCTATTAAAACTAAAATTATGGACCTTAAACCTAGTTGCGCGGTCTAAAACTTTGGCATCGATCTTGTTAGAAAGAACGCACACAACAGAAATTGAATTGCTGCCTTTAAAATACTCCATTATATTTTCTGCATTAGTTCCAGAGCCTGACGCCAGTATTGCTATACGTATCATTCTAATTTAATGTTGTTGCACAAATAAACAAAATATTCACGCTTATTTGGGTAAAATGAAAAACTTTATTTAACTTTAAAAGTTATAAAAAGTCTTTTTTGAAAGTATTAAATCACAATTTCAATAAAGTTTTATATTTTTGCCGAGTAATTAAATTTAAAATTAAAAAATTATGTCAGACATTGCATCAAGAGTAAAAGCTATCATCGTTGATAAATTAGGAGTTGACGAAAATGAAGTAACAATCGAAGCAAGCTTCACTAATGATTTAGGAGCAGATTCACTTGATACCGTAGAATTAATCATGGAATTCGAAAAAGAGTTCGATATTCAAATTCCAGACGATCAAGCTGAAAACATTGGTACTGTAGGTCAAGCTATTAGTTATATAGAAGACGCAAAAAAGTAATCCTCATATGGAAATAAAACGAGTTGTTGTAACTGGACTTGGAGCATTAACACCTATTGGTAACAATTTAGAAAGTTTCTGGAACGGCCTCATTAACGGAGTTAGTGGGGCAGCTCCAATAACCTATTTTGATGCATCTAAGTTCAAAACTCGTTTTGCCTGTGAACTAAAAAACTTCGATGTCAATGAATTTATTGACAGAAAAGAAGCTCGAAAAATGGATAGATTCACTCAGTACGCAATGGTTGCGACTGATGAAGCCATTTTAGATTCAAACATTGATTTAGAAAAAATTGATAAAGACAGAGTTGGTGTAATTTGGGGTGCTGGTATTGGCGGTTTAGAAACTTTTCAAAATGAAGTTTTGAATTTTGCTGCTGGTGATGGTTCACCTCGTTTTAACCCTTTCTTTATCCCTAAAATGATTGCAGATATTGCCCCAGGGCAAATTTCAATCAAATACGGCTTTAGAGGCCCAAACTTTGCAACTGTTTCTGCTTGCGCATCTTCTTCAAATGCTATTATTGACGCCTTAAACTATATTCGTTTAGGATATGCAGATGTTATGGTGGCAGGTGGTTCTGAAGCTACTATCACAATTTCTGGAATAGGAGGTTTCAATGCCTTACAAGCACTTTCTACCCGAAATGATGATCCTAAAACAGCATCCAGACCTTTTGATAAGGACCGTGACGGTTTTGTTTCTGGCGAAGGAGCTGGCACACTTATTTTGGAAGAATATGAACATGCAAAAGCTAGAGGAGCAAAGATTTATGCTGAAGTAGCTGGTGGAGGTCTATCTGCAGATGCTTATCATATTACAGCACCACATCCAGATGGATTAGGAGCAAGAAATGTAATGCTAAACTGTTTAAAAGATGCTGGTTTAAAACCAGAAGATGTAGATGCTATAAACATGCACGGAACGTCAACTCCATTAGGTGACATTGCTGAATCTAAAGCAATTTTAGATGTTTTTGGGGCACATGCTTATAAGCTTAACCTCAATTCAACAAAATCTATGACTGGTCATTTATTGGGTGCCGCTGGGGCTGTTGAAGCTATTGCTTCAATTTTAGCAATAAAACACAGTATGGTTCCTCCTACTATTAACCATTTTACGGATGATGATCTAATAGACAGTAAATTGAACTATACGTTTAACGAGGCTCAAAAAAGAACCATAAATGTTGCCATGAGTAACACCTTTGGTTTTGGTGGTCATAATGCATGTGTACTGTTTAAAAAACTTGATTCATAATACTGAATGAATTTCATTCGAAAAATTTTAGATACTCACTCTAAAGAAAATAAAGAATTACTTAAAGCCTTAAAAAATATTTTGGGTTTTTCTCCCTCCAACATTTATTATTACAAAAAGGCATTTATTCATCGTTCTACTAAAGAAACTGATAAGGAATCTGGCTTGCCAATTAATTATGAACGATTAGAATTTTTAGGAGACGCTATGTTAGGTGGTGTAATTGCATCCTACCTTTTTCAAAAAATTCCTTACGGTGATGAAGGTTACTTAACTCAAATGCGATCTAAAATTGTTAGTAGAGAGCATTTAAACCAAGTAGGAAAAGACTTGCAATTATTACAATTTGTGCAAAGTAATGTTATTAAATCAAAATTTGGTGATGATATAAATGGGAATATCTTAGAAGCCTTAATTGGAGCTGTTTATTTAGATAGAAATTATAACTATTGCGAAAAATTTATTTACAGACGAATTATTCTTCCATATGCCGATGTTGCTAAATTGGAAGGAAAAATAACCAGTTACAAAAGTTTATTTATTGAATGGTGTCAAAAAGAAAAGCACGACTTTTTGTATGAAGTTTATGAAGATACTGGAAACGACCCCGTAAAACATTTTAGTGTTAAGTTGTATTTGAATAACGAAATTTTATCCAAAGGAAGAGCTACATCAAAAAAGAAAGCTGAAGAAATAGCTTCAAAAAGAGCCTATTTTGCGAAACAACATAAAATAATTTAGGTACTTTTACGCGAATACGATTTCGTAAAAATATTATTTATTGTTACCAAACAACCTTATTTTTGCTGAACCTATTAAGATTATCCTATGCAAATGCTAACTTTAGACTTAGAGGTCGATTATTCACTAATTGGAATACACTGCGCCGAAGAAGATTATCGGTTGGCCTATTTTATTAATAAATATTTGAAGTTTAATTTAAAAAAACATGAGTACAGCTTAGATTTTAAAAACTCTGAAGCTGCGTATCCTTTGTTTGAATATAAAGATGAACCTCATTTTACTAATTACTATTTAATAAACAATAAATTTGTGCACCATACAAATAATCAAATACAACCTGGATTATTTGATAACCAAATTTCTACTGTTTCTTATTTAATTCCTGAAAAAAAGAAAATTGATTTTTTTTTAAAAATTGAAGGTTGTTCTGATTTCGAAGATATTCAAAACATCATTTTAAAATTAAATGCAATAAAACACATCATTACTTCTTATAGTATTGATCCTTACTCACTAAAATCGAAAGATCACCTAATATTTTAATTATGGCTGAAAACATTAAACGAACAAAAATTGTTGCAACCCTTGGGCCTGCATGTAGCACAAAGGAAATTATTGAAGATATGATGACCTTTGGAGTCAATGTTTTTAGAGTAAATTTTTCACATGCCGACTATGAAGATGTTGCAGAAAAAATAAAAATAATAAGAGAAATAAATGTACGTCTTGATTACAACGTTGCCATTTTAGCAGATTTACAAGGACCTAAATTACGTGTTGGTAAAATGGGAGAACATGGCGTTGAACTTCACCATGGAGCTGTTTTTACTTTTACAACTGTAAAATGTGAAGGAAATCAAGAAAAAGCATTCATGACCTATAAAAAATTTCCAAAAGATGTACAGGTTGGAGAGCATATTTTAGTAGATGATGGCAAACTTTTATTCGAAGTAACAGGTACTGATAGGGATAAAAACGTGGTAACAAAAGTGCTAAGAGGCGGAACTTTAAAATCTAAAAAAGGAGTTAATTTACCTAATACAAAAATATCTCTTCCTGCGCTTACCAAAAAAGACATTGAAGATACCCTTTTTGCAATAAAAATGCAAGTCGATTGGATTGCACTTTCTTTTGTTAGAACTCCTGAAGATTTAATGAAATTACAAAAAATTATAAAAACTAATTCGCCACATAAAATTCCTATCATAGCTAAAATTGAAAAACCAGAAGCTGTTGAAAACATAGAAAAAATAATGCCATATTGCGATGGATTAATGGTTGCAAGAGGAGATTTAGGCGTAGAAGTACCTATGGAAAAAGTGCCGTTAATTCAAAAACGCCTCGTCTCTATTGCTAAAAAAACACATAAACCAGTAATTATTGCTACCCAAATGATGGAAACAATGATTACATCCGAAGTTCCAACAAGAGCTGAGGTAAACGATGTTGCTAACTCCATAATGGATGGTGCAGATGCTGTTATGCTATCTGGTGAAACTTCTGTAGGAGAATTCCCGATTGAGGTAATTAAACAAATAAGACGCATTATTGAAAGTGTTGAGAATTCACCATTAATTTCGGTTCCAAATGACCCAATGTTCGAATCAAATGAACGATATATTAGTAACACTATTTGTCATCAGGCAGCCATAGTGGCAACTAATATTAACGCTTCAGTTATTACAACATTAACAAATTCTGGTTATACAGCTTTTCAAATTTCGTCTTGGAGACCGAAATCGAACATCCTTGTGTTTTCTTCAAACAGAAAAATACTAGCAATGTTAAATTTACTTTGGGGAGTTAAAGGAGTGTTTTACAATCGTTTTGTAAGTACCGACCAAACTATTGAAGATATCAATAATTTAGCACATCAAAAAGGATATTTATACGAAGGTGGCTATGCAGTAAACATTACTTCCATGCCAGTTAAAGAACGAGGAATGGCTAACACTTTACGAATTACTCAATACCATAAAAATTAACTAATTGTAATTAATGGTTTCAATTGTTTTAGGTGTTTCATTCATTATTTAAGTTGTACTTAATCAGTTAAATTAACAGAACCTTTGTGTTTAAACAAGTTTAACTTATTTAACGTGAGTTCGATATAAGTAAGAATAATACCATCTGAATATTAGTTATTTATATTATTTTGAAGGAGAACGACTGTGACAATCTGTTTATGGATAGTCAGATTGCCACATTTTACTTAAAAAAAGTAAAATTCGCAATGATGACAAGGTCATGGGTTTGTTTTTCAATGGTTCCTTTGTCATGCCGAGTGGTCGAGGCTTCTCACAGTTGATAAACGTAATGTGATTCCTCCTTTGGTCGGAATGACACTATTTTTAAACTCCTAATTATTAGTGGTGTGCGATTATTGTTATATCGAACTCACGTTATTTAATTATTTCGCTTTAAGTATCGCATACAACCCAAAAGAAGCCAGCCAATGGGCGCCGGCATATTCGCCAGAATCCATTTTAGAATAACTATACTGAAAATGTTTGTTTGCCAAATCTAGCATTTTTTCATTATCTAAAGCCTTTCCTATTTCATACAAACACCACGCTCTGCTGTAATTTAAGCCATCTAAATGAGCTAATTTACCATCCGATCTATCAGATACTTCGGCAACTTCCAAAAACTGACTTGGATTTTCCCTAAAACCTGGTAAAAATTTATCTAACCAAACTATAAACTCTTTTTGTGGAAGTACTTTTAACATCAACGATGCTTCTTGCAAACAAGGGGATAAAAAATCGAATCCACTCGGTTCCCAAGTTAACGGACACCCTTGGTCATTTAAATA
Source organism: Lutibacter sp. (assembly GCF_030692605.1). Lineage (GTDB taxonomy): Bacteria > Bacteroidota > Bacteroidia > Flavobacteriales > Flavobacteriaceae > Lutibacter. The sequence goes on along the minus strand of NZ_JAUYUD010000114.1, from coordinate 74,715 downwards.
ATATTCCGTTGCTTTTGCAATAATTACCCTTTCTAATTCAGGAGAATATTTTTTGGCATAATCTAAAGCAAAAGACAATCCGAAAGCTGTATTTGTATGTTCTCCAACTCGAATTGGATATATTAATTTTGGTAAAAAAGCGATGTATTTCTGTTCAATTAACTGAACCAATGGCTCTAAATTAGTATACATTTCATTTGCTTCAGGACTATCCCAATCTCTCAGGGTTTCCGCAACTTTCAATAACCAAGCCCAACCATAAGTTCGTTCAAAATTTTTATTATGAACATCGTCGAAAAAAGCAACTTCTTTCGCTATGTTTTCAGCTGTTAAATTGTTTTTTAATTTCAACATAACAGTTGCTCTGTGCTCAAAATCTGGCATTTCTTTTAAAATGTTTAAAAGGGTCCAATGCCCATGAACGGAAGAGTGCCAATCAAAACAACCATAAAAAGCAGGATGCAATTCAGAAGGTTCTTTCAAATACGAACCGTCTCCTAGTACTTGTTCTAATTTATTTGGATATTCTTGTTCTATACACTCAAAAGCAAAATGGTATAAAAAAGCAGCACTTTTTTGATCTAATACTGGTTTTTTGTATACAACTTCTTCTACTTTAATTATTTTTCGACAAGAAGTTAAAGCAACTAAAAGAATTAATGCAAAAAGAAAATTATTTTTAATCATACTTAAAATTTTATATTGGTTTTTATAACTGTCGCATCATTTAATACAAATGGCATTGGCATCATAATTTCCGATCTAGGGGTAATTTTAAAAGCTGGATTAGAAAATAAATCAAATTTAGCTTCCAAAATATCTAAATCAAATTTTTGATTAGCATCAACCATAAACTCTAAATCAATAATTTCCGTAGGACTTGTTAAATAATAGCTCATAACAGAACCTTTCTCAATTGAAAATACATATTTATAATCTTCTTCAGATTTTTTTATGCTTTCTTCATTCACCTTAAATTGTAAAAATTCAATTGGAATATTTGTAATAAGTTCAACTTTATTGGCAGCTCTTAAAGAAATAATGCTCAAACATATTTTTCTTGAATTATTAACTATGGTATCCAACTCAATTGTAATTCTAGGTTTTTCCAAGTTTTTTATTGCTGTTTGTAAATGCCACTGAATTCTAGTTTGGTATTTACTTTTAGTGGTGTTTGCATCATAACTTCCCGCAACTGGGTTTTCACCTAAAAATTGTTTGGTAAAATCATCTGTTGTTAAATTATAACTTGCCCAAAACGCTTCATTCTTGTTTGCATCTAACACATACAAAATACTGTTCGGTTGTTTTTGATTTATGGTATATGAAGATTCCAAATGTGCTTTTGTAAGAAATCCTACACCAATTAGTAAGAAAAGAACAGCCAGTTTTTTAAGGTTCATTTTTTGATAAAAAACAGGAAGTAAAAACCCAACTAACAAAACCACAAAAAAGGCACTAATTGCGACCATTTTTAATCCTAAACCCACTGGAAATAACACCACCATTGGAGCAAAAATTAGAATAACAGGAATTGATAAAAATGAGAAAAGTAACCGATTGTGTTTTTTGTTTGAAAAAAATAAAATGATAATGATGCTTAATAAAATCAGTACGGGAACAATAAAAAATGCGGCTCCTGGCAAATAAAAAACAACCAGCCCATTAATTAAAATCCACAAAATTAAAGGTGCAATACTTAAATCTTGACTGGAATACTTTTTTAAATAGGTTGCATAAAACCAACCACAGAGAGAGATTGTTAAAAAAACAACAGCTGCAATATAATAATATCCGTTATAGGTAAAACCGTGTAAAATACCTTGGTATTGTGGATACAGTTTAAGTAAAAGTTTCCAACCAAAAAATGTGATTATTATCGATAAAATCAATGCTCCCAATAATGGAACAAAACCATTTAAGACTCCTTTTAGTGTAAGCTTTTTATATTTAAAACCAATGGTTATGGTAACAAAAACTAAAAATAAAACTAAGATAAACATAGGTAAAATCCACGAAAAGGGATAAAAAACCATTCCTATAAACGGGAAATTGAAATACACATAATCTTCCTGCGATTTTAATGACGTTAGGTCGCTATTGGCAAAATAATTTAAACTTGCTATTAAATAGGACGCTTGATGATTAAAAGAATCCATATTCATTCGTTCAAATGAATCTTGAACAGTATGATAATCGAAATGATCTCCAATAAATGCAAAATTAAATCCGTCTATATCACCATCTTCTCTAAAAACTGTTAAATCGGTATCATTTGGTAGCATTTTATAAATGCTATACATTAATGAATTTCCAACAGGATAAGGTGTATTGGCATTTTGAAAAGCTTCAATCAATTTTTTATTTCCTCCATTAGTTTCCAAAAGCATATAACTGGGGCCGCCACTTCCTCTGGCCTCAAAATTTAAAACAAGTCCAATGTTTTTAGCCCAAGGATGGTGATTTACAAAGGCATTAGCTCCTAAAAGTCCTAATTCTTCTGCATCTGTAATACAAATTATAATATCATTTTTAGGTGTCGAATTCTTTTCAACAAAAGCCCTAACTCCTTCTAAAATAACAGCCACTCCACTTGCCGCATCACTTGCCCCGAGAGATGAATGAGGATTTGAGTCATAATGAGATAATAAAAGCAATGCTTTTCCTTCAACATTTCCTTTTATTTTGGCAACAATATTTTTTGTTTTTGTAGCTGCTCTCCACTTTTTATTAATTGCAACTTGTTCTTGAATTTCAACTTCTAATCCTAATTTTTCTAATTGATCCACAATATAATTAATCACTTGTTCGTGATTGTTTGTTCCAGGATAATGAGGTTCTTTACTCATTTCCTTTACGTGAACCAATGCGTTTTTTGTTGAAAATTGACTCGAGTCAGTTGTTTCTTTTAGTTCCCCAGAAGGCAAAAGCGAATAAAAACTGTAAAAAATCGTACCCACAATTAGTAGAAATGAAATAATAGGAAAGTGCTTTTGGTAGTTCATTTTAATACATTTGAGATGTTTAAAATTAGTTAAATTTTTAATAATTATAACCCGTTGGGCGCAATTATTAAAAACGTCTGTTCGAGTGTTTTTTGTGCAGTAAAACGAAACAGGGCTGAGCGTTTAAAAAATGTTCAGTGAACATTTTTAGTGAAAGAGCCAGTTAGCGCGATGGCGATGTATCGAGAACCGTTTTTAACTATCATTTTTCTGTTCTCGATACAATTTTCTATCGAAAATCACTCGAAGTGACGAAAAATCATCGTTAAAATTAATTGCACCCAACGCGTTAATTATAACAACTTGTTATTTTGTTTAATTACACCAATAACTCACACCAAAATAATTACTACATTATACCCACATTTCTCTATATTTGGAAATTATTTTTAACCCGTTGGGCGCAATTATTAAAAACGTCTGTTCGAGTGTTTTTTGTGCAGTAAAACGAAACGAAAATCACTCGAACAGACGAAAAATCATCGTTAAAAATTAATTGAACACAACGCGTTATTTTTTTAAATATACATTATGGATAGAAGAAAGTTTTTTAAAAATGGTTCTTTATTTGCTTTAGGAACTTCATTAATTAGCCCGTTTGATCTGAGCGCAACTAGCTTAGAACGTGACACAATAAAGAATAATAAAAAAGCTAAAAATATTATTATTTTAATTAGTGATGGAATGAGCTCTGGAACATTAAACATGGCCGACTTATATTTATCTAGAAAAACTGGAGTAGGGAGTAATTGGATTAGCCTATATAAAAACAATAAAATTAGTCGTGCTTTAATGGATATGGCTTCAGCTAGTTCTATTGTTACCGACTCTGCAGCTGCAAGTTCGTCTTGGGGTGGTGGATTTAGAGTTAATAATGGAGCATTAAATGTTGGCGTAAATGGCGAAACTTATGTGCCTATTTGGCAAAAATTTAAAAAAGCAGGTAAAATGGCTGGTTGCGTTACAACAGTGCCTATTACTCACGCAACGCCAGCAGGTTTTTGTGTTAATAGCAAATCTAGAAATTCTCAAGAAGATATTGCCGAAATATATTTAGAACTTGGTTTTGATGTAATGATGGGCGGTGGAAATAATTATTTTGCATCAGAATTCAGAAAAGATAAACGCGACCTATATGAAGAATTTTCCAACAAAGGATATCAGGTTATAAAATCACGAGATGAATTGATGATGACAGATTCTAATAAGCCAATTCTTGGTGTTTTTTATAACGATGGCCTTCCGTATTCAATTGATAGAAGAAATGATCAAGAACTGCTAAAAAAAATACCAACTTTGGGTGAAATGACTCAAAAAGCCATTGATCAAATGAAAAATAATTCCAAAGGTTTTGTGCTACAAGTTGAAGCTGGAAAAGTGGATTGGGCAGCTCACGGCAATGATATTGCGGGGTTGCTTTACGATCAAATAGCATTTGATGAAGCTGTAAAAGTAGCAATTGATTTTGCTGAAAAAGACAAAGAAACTTTAGTTATTATTACCACCGACCACGGAAACGCAAATCCGGGAATTATTTATGGGAAAAACGCCGATAATCATTTTGATACCATTCAAAATTATAAACACACCAACGAATGGATTTTAAACGGATTAGATAGAGAAACCACCATTTCGCAAGTAAAAGAACGTATTGAATATGCCAATAATTTTGGAACAACAGATGAAGAAGCAAAATTAATTCTGAGCTATTATACCAATATTAAATCTGAAAACGGTTTGTATAATGCAAGACATTTACCCTTTAAAGAGTTAGCTAAAATTCAAAAGCAACATAATTCTGTTGGTTGGATTAGCATGGATCATTCAGCCGATTATGTAGAATTAGCCATGTTTGGCCCCGGAAGTAATTTATTAAAACCGTTTATTAAAAACACCGATTTACACTACTTTATGCTTGAAGCAGCTGAAGTAGAAAATAAGTTTTAAATTACAACTTCGTATCGATTTACTACATTCTCATTAGCAAAGAAAACGTTAGTACTAGAAGTTTTTCAATACAAATATGGGAAATGACACATAGCGTTTTGCGGTAAGCATAGTAAGGGTTTTGGAGCATCTCACTACAATTTTGGCATGTCGTTTCTTTCTTATTCATAATTCAAATATAGCAGTTTTCCCCTTATTATGTTTACCGCGGGTTAGCAATAGGTCTTATTCAATTGACTTTAAAAATTGTCGAGCAGTCATTACTGGCAATTTAGAATTTTTAAAATCATTTAAATTTCTTGTGATTATAATTTCCTTATTCCCTTCGATTGCTGTAAAATATTGCAGTCCATCTTCAAAGTCTGTAAAAGATTCATCATTTAAGGCAAGTCCCACAACTTTGTCGTCTAATGGCAAAATATCAACAATTAATCTGAGTTTACGTAAAACAGTTTTGGTTTCTTTCGAATTTGTCTGTCTTAGAAGGGTATAGCTAGTATTTGCAATTGTTAGAGAAGATACACTAAGGCTAATAATTTTTCTGTCCGCAAGCGAAAATAGTCCGGCAGCTTCCTCAAAAAACGGTTCTCTTCTTGATAGTAAATCAATTACTATGTTGGTGTCTATAAAAACCTTTTTCATTTATATTTCTCAGTTAAATAATCACCATATTCTTTTTTATAGTCGAAGTCGGAAGGCAATTTTATAACGCCACTTAAACTTTCAACAAATGGAGTAATCGTTATTTGCTTTTCATTGCTTTTTTCGTTGGTCACACTGTCAAGATATGATTCAATCAATTTCGACAAGCTGATTTTATGACTGCGAGCATAAGTCTTTGCTCGTTCTATTACAGTGTCATTTAGCCTTAATGTTAGTTTTGTGTCCATAATAAATATTTTACGTACAAATATATAAATAATGTACGTCAATTGCAAATGTTCTTCAAGTTCAGCAATTATTCCTTTTTTATCAATAGATAAAATTCATTCTCTAAAGCCAAATACCCTTGATCATATACATAAAAATAGGTGTTCCCCGTTTTTGTGGTATATATAGTGGTGTAAAAATTAAAATCGAAATTTCCATCGAGCAATTTAGACCTCGTTACTTTGGTTTTGCCAGTTGTATTTAAATCGGCCAATAACCTGTGATTTTTTCTCAATCGGTTGTTAATGTTTCTAATTAAGTTTTTGCTCTCTGTATTTATTTTATTATTATAAGAATTTCTACAATAATCGGAACAAAACTTTTTATCCACTCGCCCATTAAGTAGCTCGTCGCATTCTAAACATTTTTTTTTCATATAATTTATTTGTCATTTTTTTTTATAGCATCTAATTCTTTTACACTTCCCCAATTTTCACCCGATTTAATTCTATACAATTGCATTTCAGAAATTCCAAATTGCCTCGCAATTATACGCATTCTGGTCCTTCTATTTGGATCATTTATTTTTCGCTTAATTAAGCGTACCCTGTTTTCGGTTAGTTTAGAATAGGTTCTTCTTCCAAGCCTAGTTTTATGCACAGGGTTGTTTTTATAATGAAGATTTAGCTCTTGCCTATTGGCCCATTTTAAATTAGTGGCAACATTATTTACTTTATTATAATCTAAATGCAACACAAATTGTTGATCTTCTCGTTTTTCAACAAACAGCAAAGCAATAACTCTATGTACATAGCAAGAAGAAGATTTGTACTTTCCTTTTAATTTTACCCCAAAAGAATCGTACCCAGTTACTAAAGACGATTTTGATAATTTCCATTCCTCTTCATACACTTTTTTCTTTTTTATTCGTCCGTAATTAGAAGCCATATATTCATCATCTTCATGCCAATTTTCTTTGGAATACGGTTTCCAAACTTCATTTCTAAATTCATTAATCATAATAGTTGTAGTTAATAGTGTCAAATGTACATTAAATTTTATCCGTTTACAACCGACTACAACCATTTACATACGAAAGTAAATAGCTTACAACCGAATAACATAATTTTACTTTCTAATATTTGCACTGTTGAATTGAACGAATGATATTCAACTTTAAATAATACCTTATCTTATGAGTACGTTAAGAAACAAAGTACAGTTAATTGGAAATTTAGGAAACGCACCAGAAATTATAACCTTAGATTCTGGAAAAAAATTAGCAAAATTCTCACTTGCAACCAATGAAGTTTACAAAAACGCCCAAGGCGAAAAAGTAACCGAAACGCAATGGCACAATTTAGTGGCTTGGAACAACACCGCCGAAATAGTAGAAAAGTATGTCGAAAAAGGAAAAGAAATTGCTATTGAAGGCAAATTAACTACCAGAACTTACGACGATAAAGATGGTAACAAACGCTATGTAACCGAAATTGTTGTAACTGAATTATTATTATTGGGAAGCAAATAATTAAAATACCTACTCATCAAAAAAAACAAGAATAGCATTGTAAAACGTTAGTCTTGTTTTTTTATTTAATAGCAGTCAATGATTAAAAAAGTACTATAAACTACCCATTGGGTGCAATTATTAAAAACGTCTGTTCGAGTGTTTTTTGTGCAGTAAAACGAAACAAAATAATGTATCGAGAACCCTTTTTAACTATCATTTTTATGTTCTCGATACATTTTTCTATCGAAAATCACTCGAAGTGACGAAAAATCATCGTTAAAAATTAATTGCACCCAACGCGTTATAAACTACCTCATTTCATAGATAAATTTGCATCAACATAAATTGAGCAAAACGCCCACTTTTTGATTACATTTAAAAAAATACGCATTTTCTATGTATATTTTTATAAAAAAAACGGTCTACAAAGGGCATTTTAAAGGAATTTAGTGTAAATTAACATATATTTCACAATATTTAACATAAATCAATTAATTTTTTTATCTTTATAAAAAAGTTAATTACATCTATTTTAAATCGTTGTTTACTAACTTATTATGCGTGTTAGTTTTTTTAAAAAAGTTTATTTACAATTTCTTAAATAAAAGAAATAGCCTATTTTTATGTACGCTATTGTTGTATAATAAAAATTATATATGTAAATTCGCTTTTAATTGTAATAACACAAGTTTATTAACCTATTTAAATTTTAACAAAGAATATTAATTAAAAAGTAAAGAAAAATGAAACATTTAAAAAAATTGTCGGCAGTTTTTATGTTAACTGCCCTGTTTAGTGTTAGTTTTACCTCTTGTATTGACAATGAAGTCTCTCCATTAGTTGAATCTATCTACGATGCGCAAGCTGATTTGCTTGGAGCTCAAGCTGCTGTTCAAAACGCTGAGGCTACATTAAAAACTGCGCAAGCTGCTGCTGCTCAAGCACAAGCTACCTTATTAACTGCTCAAGCAGGTGCTGCTACTAGTGCTGCACAAGGACAACTAGCTCAAGCTCTTGCTAATGCTGGTTTAACAACTGCTCAAGCTAATCAAGTTATTGCTGCAACTGCTAGCTCAACTGCATTGTCTGCTGCGCAAATTGCTTCTATAACAAGCGCAACTAGCTCAACTGCTGCTGCTGCTGCTGCTGCTCTTGTACGTTATAATAACGACACTGCTAGTACAGAGGCTCAACGTGCGCAAGCAATGTTATTATTAGTTGCTGAAACTAATTTACAAGTTGCTGCTGCTCAAAATGCAATGGCTGTTGCTCAAGCACAGTTTAATTTAACTATGGCTAGTTTAACAGCTCAATTACAAGCTGCTGGAGCTACTTTAGCTACACAGTATGCTAATCAATATTCTTTGAATATGAATGCAGCTAATGATATCTTAGCTGATAGATTAGATGCTCAATCTGATTTAGCAAATGCGCAATTGATGCTGAAAAATGGAACTTCTTGGGCTTATTATTTAGGTCAATTAGCTGGTGATGTAGCAATGTACACTGCTACTAAAACTAATTTAGAAACTGCTATTGCTAATATGACGGCTTATATAGCTAACCCTACAACTCCTGAAGCTATTATTTCTGGCTTAAAAGCTCAAAACCAAATGTATCATGATGCAATGGATGCTAAACAAATTGAAATGCAAGTTCAATGGAATGTATTAATGGCTATCTATGATGAAAATGACGTTAGAGATGAATTTATTGACAGATACGAAGATGCTTTAGATGAATTAAACTATGCTATTTCTGAAAAAGAAGACCGTGAAGCTACTATCGTTGCTAAACAAGCAAGTATCGCTGCTTGGCAACTTCTTATTACTAATTATCCAGCTGCTTTACTTGCAAAACAAACTGATGTTGCTACTAAATTAGGAATTAAAGTTACAGCTACTGCTACACAAGTTGCTGCTGCTGCTGCGCAAGTTATTGCAAACGACAATTGGGCAGACGCTACTGCAGATTTAGCTGCTTTAAATGTTACTCTTGCTCTTTTAGACGCTAGCTATAATGCTCCTGTTACAGGTGCAATTGCTGTTTACGCTGCTGCACAATCTACTTATGACCTTGGTTTACCTGGTGCAACTGCTGCAGTTACTGCTGCAAACGCTGCTTTAGTAGCTGGGAATGCTGCTGTAGGTGCTGCACAAATAGATTATAACGCTAAATTACTTGTTTTTCAAGCAAACCCTGCAGGTTTTGTGTGGAGTGGTGGTGTTAATGGTGCTGTAGGATTACACGCCGATGCTACAACTGCTACTAATTCTTATAGAGAAGTGAACCTTACAGATAATGGTGTATTAGCTTTAAGTTTAAGTCCAGGTTCAGGTACTGATGTGACAGGTACTTACGTTACATATGCTGCTTTCCTAGCTGACGCTACTGCTGGTGGATTAGCTCCTGGAGATTATTACAATGTTGGTGGAGATGATGTTGCTGAGGGAACACATGCTGATAGATTAGCTGCTGCTGTTAATGTTTTAACTGCTGCACAAGCTGCAATTGCTGGTTTAACAACTGATGTAACTAATGCTAATTTAGCACTTACTAACTTTACAGCGATTTGGGTTGCTGCTCAAGATGCATTTTTTGCTCAAAGAGACTTATACAATAATCAAGTAGCTTTAGTTGCTTCTGCTGAAGCTTTGGTAGCTTCTACATTAGCTACATTAACTGCTGCTAATACTGCATTAACTGCTGCTAATACTGCATTGGCTACTGCTACAACAAACCATAATACTGCTGTTGCTGCTTTAGCAACATTTATGGCATTGCCTAATCCAGCTGCTTTAGCAGTTATGATTGCTGATGCTCAAGATGATATTGCTGCTTTAACAATAGAGATTTCTCAAATTCAACCAATTATAGATGCTAAACAAGTTATTGTAGATGCATTAAAAGTTGAATATGACTCTTATATTGCAAATTCTGGAGTATTATCTAGTTTACCTGCAGATTTACATGCACGTATTATTGCTGAATGGCAAGTGTACTGGGTACTAGAACAAGAATTAAATGCTTTAGAAAATGCTCATGACTTAAATGCTGATTTAATTTCTGCTTACGGTTGGTGGTCTGATGATTTAGATGATTTAGCTAATTACTTAGCTGATTTGAAAGAGGACTTAATGTATGCTAATGATGATTTAGCTGCTGCTCAAGCTACATTAGCTCTTGCGCAAGTTGAACAAAATGCTGCTACAGCTTACATTACATATTTACAAAGTGTAATTAATACATTAAATATAAGACATGCAAATGCTCTTGCAATTGCTGCAAAATATCATGCATTAATGGTTGCTGCTTTAGCATAATTAATTCTTTAAGGAAAAACAAAAAGAAGGGTTGCTTTCGAGCAACCCTTTACAAAACAAATACGAACTCTTAAAGAACTAAAACATATGAAAAATTATTTAATATTAAGCTTTATCTTAGTCTTTACACTTTTTAGTGCAAATGCTCAGCATAAAGATGATGCCACACACGAATGTACTAATGCTTGTTGCGATACAACAAATAAATTTGCACCTCAAAAAGGTGATTTCACAGCAGCAATGGTTTTTGGACGTGGAGCATATTTAAATGGTGGTTTAGTTGTACCAAGTTCTAATTCAACTGTGTCTGGTGCTGCTCCTTTTGCTAATGATGTTAGCGCTAATGATAATAGCGTTACTAATATGGTTGGTGCAGAAGGAAGGTATTATGCTAGCAATAGATTTGCAATAACACTTAGTGGAGGAGCAATTTTACGCAATACTCCTTATGTGTTAGGTATACCTGCTGCTGGTCCATTACCAGCTTATCAAGCAGTTGTTGCGAATGAAACGATTGATTTAAATGTATCTATTGGAGGTCAATGGCTTTTTAATACTAAAAACGAGCGATTATTTCCATACTTAGGTTTTGCAATCCCTTTTGATTATGCTAGACATTCTCAATTTGATCAACTAAACGATCTAGGTGCACGTCACGTAGATATTACCGCATTTGGTGTACAAGCAGTTGCTGGTGTTGACTATTACTTAGCTAAAGATGTATACTTTGGTTTTGATGTTAAACCAGTTTCTTATACCTATGCTGGAAGTGTAAAAACTCCAGGTCCAGGTCAATTTAACTTGGAATCTGAAACTGATACTGTTTCTTTCTTTGCTCAATTTTCTTTTAAATTAGGGTTTAAATTTTAGCTTGTTATTATAAGAAAGATTAAAGGGACTTCATTAATTTGAAGTCCCTTTTATATTTAATAAAGGTTGTATGTTTAAAAAAAGAGTGCTCATAAAACTACATTAATGAAACATAAATCTCCTTAATAATAGGACATACTTAACTAAATCCGTTTTCTTGTATTCCACTTTAAATAATTAACGTAAGTTCGATATAACAATAATCGCACACCACCAATAAATAGGAGTTTAAAAATAGTGTCATTCCGACCAAAGGAGGAATCACATTATGTTTATCAACTGTTGTAACACATACGAAAAAAAAATTGTGCTTCAGAAAAATAAATTATAATTTTGAAAATTGTAACTTTTAAGTTACCTTTGTCCGAATGAAAAAAGTCAGAGAAGTAATCGCTTACAAGAATCATTTTGAAGATTTCTTACTTGCGCAACCTATTAAGGTTCAAGACAAAATATACAAAGTAATTGAAATAATAGAAACGTACGAAAGAGTTCCTTCGACGTATCTCAAACTAATTACAGGAACAAAAGGACTTTACGAAGCAAGAATCAAATTAGGTTCGAATATTTGGCGAGTGTTCTGCTTCTTTGACAAAGGAAAACTTGTAATCTTGTTGAACGGATTTACAAAAAAGTCACAAAAAACTCCGAAAAAAGAAATTGACAAAGCCATTATTTTAATGAACTCGTATTATGAAGACAAAAACAAATAAAATGGAAACTAAAAGTTGGAAAAATATTAAAGATTCCGTTTACGGAAAAAAAGGAACTGAACGCAGAGATGAACTTGATAGAGACTTTGAATCATTTAAAATCGGGCTTTTATTACGAAAAGCAAGAGAAGAAAAAAATCTGACTCAAGAGCAACTTGGCGATTTAGTAGACAAAAAAAGGACTTATATTTCTCGCGTTGAGAATAATGGAAGTAATCTGACTTTAAAAACACTTTACGACATTGTTGAAAAAGGGCTTGGCGGAAAAGTAAAGATTTCAATTGAAGTCTGAGAAAAGTACGTGTTACAACACCTCATAAAATTTATGCTTACATTTGAACTAGCAGAAACCAACAAACATTCAACAAACGATTTGCCTCAACCGAAAAATCTCCGGTTATCCAGTCGCACAAATCTTATAAAATCCCGTAACATGCCTCAACTACTCGGTATGATAAAGTAATCTTTGAAAAATAAACTCATGACCCTATCATTATTGCGAGAGTTTGAAAATAGTGTCATTCCGACCAAAGGAGGAATCACATTACGTTTATCAACTGTTGTAGCCAATTTGAAAAAAAAATCGAACTATGAATAAAACTCAAGAATATTGGAACATCCTTGGTAATATAAATGACTGGATAAAATATTCAGATACCAAAGCGACTATACTTCTGACACTATACGGAGTATTAATTACAATTATATATTCAAACTCGACTGATGTATTAATTGGATTAAACAAATCAAATTGGATATTAGGTTTTTCAATTATAAGTATGATATTTAGCCTCATTTCTATAATTTTTTCTTTTTTATGTATAAACCCTAGATTAAAAAATGAAAATCCAAACTCAATAATTTATTTTGGTCATATTAAAGAAAAATTTAAAAACTCGGATGAATATTCAATCCATTCTTCAAATATATTATCAAGTGATGAAAGTTACTTAAAAGAATTAACTGAACAAATTCATACCAATTCAAGTATTGCTTGGAAAAAATTTTCAAATGTCACTTGGAGTATTAGATTTTTCTTTGGAGTCTTAATTTGTTTAATTTTTTCAATACTAATCTATTTAGCGTCTTTCTAATGAAGAGTAATTTTATAAACTATGATTTTGAAAAAAGTCGTGAAAGAATTGATAACATTCTAAAAACTGAAGACAAATCTTTTGAAGAAGTTGATAAAATACCTTCAAGAGATAAATTGACCTTCAATAATGGTTTTTATGTTAATAAGACTTCAGCTTTATTTGTTGATATCAGAGAATCTTCAAAATTACCTTCTAAATATCAAAGACCAGTTTTAGCAAGAATATATAGATCTTATATTTCAGAGGTAGTTGCTGTTATTAATGGGAATAATTGGTGTTCAGAAATTAATATAAATGGTGATTGTGTTTGGGGAGTATTTGACGCCCAATATAAACCACAACTAGATTCTGTTTTTTCTACAGCGGCAGAAGTTTCTTCCGTTATTGACACTTTAAATTGTAAATACAAGAAAAAAGGAATTGACCCATTAGAAATTGGGATTGGTCTTGCATTTGGTAGAGTATTAATGATTAAAGCAGGTTATAATGGAAGTGGATTAAATGATGTCGTTTGGATGGGAGAAGTAGTAAATGAGAGTTCTAATCTATGTGGTTACGGCAATAAAACTTGGAATGATAGAGAGGTTATGGTTTCGTCTGACTTTCAATGTAATCTAAATGACCATAATAAAGGTTTATTAGAATGGAATTCGAATCGTTCTTGCTATCACGGAAATATCATCAATACAGGAATGAATGATTGGATTGATAAAAATTGCAAATAAAACTGGCTACAACACCTCATAAAATTTATGCTTACATTTAAACTAAATAACGAACTGACAAACATTCAACAAACGATTTGCTTCGTCCGAAAAATCTCCGATTTTCCAGTCGCACAAATCTTATAAAAACTCGTCGTAAGATGCCTCGACTACTCGGTATGACAAAGGAACCATTGAAAAATAAACCCATGACCTTGTCATCATTGCGAATTTTACTTTTTTAAAGTAAAATATGGCAATCTGACTATCCATAAACAGTTTGCCACAGTTGTCCTCCTTCAAAATAACACAAATAACCAATATTCAGATAGTATTATTCTTACTTATATTGAACTCACGTTAATTAGCTAATAAAATCCCTAAAATTAGATTTTGTGATTAAATTAAAACTTCCCTTATAATTCTCTTTAAAAGGTTTCGGTAGCTTAACTTTTTTTGAAGATGACCATTTAAATTCATACGCATTAATTTCATCAGCAATTGTTTCTACATAATCTATTTCTTGTTGTTGAGTTGTTCTCCAGAAAAACGATTTTACACCAACATTATTATAACTATTTATTTTAAACCGTTCGCTAATTAAAAAATTTTCCCATAATGCTCCTTTGTCAGTTCTTATGTCTAGTGCGTTAAAGTTTCCAATAATCATGTTCCGAATTCCGTTATCATAAAAATAGATTTTCTTGTTCATTTTAATTTCATTCCTTATGTTTTTACTAAAACTCGGAAGTTTAAAAATAACAAATGATTGTTCTAAAATATCAATATAACTACTTACCGTGTTTTTATCTATTCTTAATAATTTTGAAAGTTCATTATAACTTACCTCACTTCCCATTTGTAATGCGAGTGCTTGAAGCAATTTTTCTAAAATTTCAGGTTTTCGTATTCCTGCATATGCCAATACATCTTTATATAAGTAACTGTTAACTAAATTTTTAAGTATTTCAAATTCCTCACCAGTGTTAACAACTACATCAGGATACATACCGTATAGCAACCTCAGTTCTAATTGCTGCTCCGACCTTAAAAATCCAAAATAACTTTCAAACTCTTTCCAAGTAATAGGAAACAAATTAAATTCCCATTTTCTGCCGGTTAAAGACTCTCTAATTCTATTATTTATATCAAAAGCAGATGATCCGCTAACAAAAAGCTGAATTTGTTTAAATTGATCCGTTACTATTTTAAGTGTTAACCCTATATTCTCAATTCGTTGGGCTTCATCAATAAATACAAATTGATGGGTACCCATAATACTTTTTAACGTTTCGGTATTTGGATTTGTGAGTAAATTTCTAACTGTTGGATCATCACCGTCTAAAAAAAGAAAATTTTTATCTTTTAAAACAGCGTTTAACAAGGTGGTTTTTCCAACTTGCCTTGGACCAATTAAAATAATTGCCTTTCCCTTTCCAATTTTAGAAATAATATTCTCGGTTATGCTTCTATAAATCATAATTTAGTGATTATATTCACCAAATATACGTGTTTCTAATGAATATAATCACCAATATCATAAATAATTACTTGTAATTCATACTTAACTGAATCCGTTTTCTTGCTACATCAACTTCCAATACCTTAACTATAACTTGCTGATGAAGCGCCACAATAGAACTTACATCACTCACAAAAGTACTAGATAAATTGGAAACATGCACCAAGCCACTTTCTTTAATTCCAATATCTACAAAGCAACCAAAATTGGTAATATTGTTTACAATTCCAGGTAGCAACATTCCTTCTTTCACATCGTTTATGGTTCTAATATTCTGATTGAAGGTAAAAACTTTTGCTGTTTGCCTTGGATCTAAACCTGGTTTCTCCAATTCCTTCACAATGTCTTGTAACGTAGGTAATCCAATTGTAGAAGTACAATACTTCAGCAAGTCTAGTTGCGTTAAAACAGATTTGTTTCCAATCAAATCTCCAACTTTACATTTTTGGTCTTTTGAGATTCTCGTTACTATTGCATAACTTTCAGGATGCACCGCAGAATCGTCTAAAGGATTTTTAGCATTTTTTATTCTTAAAAATCCTGCGCCTTGCTCAAAAGCTTTATCGCCTAAACGTGGAACTTTATTTATGTCAATTCTACTAGAAAATGAACCGTTTTCTCCTCTATACTTCACAATATTCTCTGCCAATTTAGGACCAATTCCAGAAACATAACTTAGCAGTGAAATACTCGCTGTATTTATATTTACACCAACTGTATTAACACAACTTTCAACAACGGTATCTAAAGACGTTTTTAACTTATTTTGATCTACATCGTGCTGATATTGACCCACACCTATAGATTTAGCATCAATTTTTACCAATTCTGCCAACGGATCAGCTAATCTTCTACCAATAGACACCGAACCTCTAACAGTAACATCAAAATTTGGAAATTCATCTCTAGCAATTTTCGATGCTGAATAAATACTTGCTCCAGCTTCACTTACCACAAAAACCTGAACATCTTTATTAAAGCGCATTTTTTTTATTAAATGCTCGGTTTCTCTCGATGCTGTTCCATTTCCAATGGCAATGGCTTCAATTTTATAAGCATCAACCAAACTATTTATTTTTTTCATCGCTCCAATAGCATCGTTTTTTGGTGCATGCGGATAAATAGTTTCGTTATATTCTAATCCGCCTTGAGCATTCAAACAAACAATTTTACAACCACTTCTAAATCCTGGATCTATGGCTAAAATATTTTTTTCACCCAAAGGAGCGCCTAATAATAACTGTTTTAAATTTTTAGCAAATACCTTTATCGCTTCATTATCTGCAAGTTCCTTAGCGTTGTTTAAAATCTCATTGGAAAGTGCAGGAAACAATAATCTTTTATACGAATCTTGAATAGCCAATTTAATCTGTTTGGAACAATCGTTAGCTGAAGTAATTAAGCGGTCGTCTATTTTTAAAATTGCTTTTTCATCATCAATTTCAATCTTAATACGAATAAAACCTTCTTTTTCGGCTCTTAAAATAGCTAACAGCCTATGTGAAGGACATCTCATTAGTGGCTCGTTCCACTCAAAATAATCTTTATATTTTTGCGCTTTTTCATCATCTTCTTTTGTTTTAATAACCTTTGTGCTAATAGAAGAAAATTTAACTAATTGATAACGAATATTGTTTCTTATGTCGGTTCGCTCGTTAATCCATTCAGCAATAATAAATCGAGCTCCTTCCAATGCATCATCTTCTGTTTTAACATCATTAGTTAAATACTTTGAGGCAATAGATTGAATATCCATTGCATTTTGGCTCATCATAATTTTAGCCAAAGGTTCTAAACCATTTTTACGAGCAATTTCAGCCTTTGTATTTCTTTTCTTTTTATAAGGAAGGTATAAATCTTCTAATTCGGTTAAATCGAAACATTTTTCAATTTTTTGCTGAAGTTCACTAGTTAATACTTCTTGCTCTTCTAACGCTTTAAAAATAGTTGATTTTCGTTTTTCAATTTCTTCAAACAGCGCTTTAAACTTAACAATTTCGCCAATTTGAACTTCATCTAAATTTCCGGTTCTTTCTTTTCTGTACCTGGAAATGAAAGGAATAGTACAATCTTCATTTAAAAGTTCAACTGTATTTTGAATTCCGTTTGAAGGAAGATTCGTGTTGGATTGTATGTAGTTTATTAATTGCATTTTGAATTTAGTAACAGTACACAGTTTACAGTCAAAAAAACAAATAAAACTGTTTACAGAAACTGATTACTGAATACTAATTTATTAACTTATTTGCTCACCGTTAGCAACCGAATCATTTTCTGGTTCAATAAAGGCGAGTTTTCCATCTGGTGTATCGACCATTAAAATCATTCCGTTACTTTCAATACCTTTTAAAACACGTGGCGCTAAATTTACCAAAACAGTTACTTTTTGACCAATAATAGCTGAAGAGTTAAAACTTTCTGCAATTCCAGAAACTATGGTTCTAACATCTATACCAACGTCTACTTTTAATTGAAGCAATTTTTTAGTTTTAGGTATTTTAACAGCTTCAATAATAGTTCCTACTCTGATATCCAATTTGGTGAAATCATCAAATTGAATGGTCTCTTTTTGAGGTTCTGTAACTTTATTTTCGGCTTCATTTTCTTGTTTTGTAGCTTCCAACTTATCTAATTGTTTCTGAATTTCTTCATCTTCAATTTTAGCAAATAGCAATTCGGCGTTGCCAATTTTGTGGTTTGGAGCAATTAATTCTACTTTTTCAGAAACATCTTTCCAGCTTAATTCGTCATTGCGAAGTTTTGATAAAAACTGTGGCAATCTGTTTGTTGCAGATTCAGATAGCTTCGTCGTGAAAAACTCCTCGCTATGACGTTTCATTCCATCATTGTCAATCTCGTTCTTTGATGTGATTACTTCATCGTTACCATCCTGGTATCGACGTAGATTTAAAATTCCTTTTAATTTAACTGAAGTAAACGGTAAAAATGGTTCACAAACAACCGATAAACCAGCTGCTATTTGAAGTGCAACATACATAACTGTTTTTACACGTTCCGGATTTTCTTTTATTACTTTCCAAGGTTCTTCATCGGCTAAATATTTATTTCCTAAACGTGCTAAATTCATTAATTCCTGAGATGCTTCTCTAAAACGGTAACGTTCAATTGAACTTGCAATTATGGAAGGAAATTTTTGTAATTGCTCTAAAACTTCATTATCTACATCACTAAATTCATTTGGTTCAGGAATAATCCCTTCATAATATTTATTGGTTAAAACCACTACTCTATTTATAAAATTACCAAAAATGGCAACCAATTCGTTGTTATTTCGAGCCTGAAAATCTTTCCACGTAAAATCGTTGTCTTTGGTTTCAGGAGCATTTGCCGTTAACACATAACGCAACACATCTTGTTGATCCGGAAAATCTAATAAATATTCGTGCAACCAAACTGCCCAGTTTTTAGACGTTGAAATTTTATTTCCTTCTAAATTTAAAAACTCGTTGGCAGGAACATTTTCTGGCATAATATAACTCCCTTCAGCTTTTAACATTGCTGGAAAAATAATACAATGAAACACTATATTGTCTTTCCCAATAAAATGAACCAATTTGGTGTTTTTATCTTTCCAATACAGCTCCCAATCTTTTCCAACGCGTTTAGCCCACTCTTTGGTTGAAGAAATATAGCCGATAGGCGCATCGAACCAAACATACAACACTTTCCCTTCAGCATTTTCAACAGGAACAGGAATTCCCCAATCTAAATCACGAGTTACTGCTCTAGGCTTTAATCCGTCGTCTAACCACGATTTTACTTGTCCTAATACATTTGTTTTCCAATCGTTTTTATGCCCTACAACAATCCATTCTCGTAGCCATTTTTCATATTTATCCAAAGGTAAATACCAATGCTTTGTAATTTTTGTTGTTGGTATATTTCCCGTAATTGCAGATTTCGGATTTATTAAATCGGTTGCATTATGACTTGTTCCACATTTTTCGCACTGGTCTCCATAACTTTCTTCATTGCCACATTTTGGGCATGTACCAACAACAAACCGATCTGCTAAAAATTGATTTGCTTCTTCATCATACAATTGTTCGTTTAATTCTTCAATAAACTTTCCTTCATTATATAATTTTTTAAAAAATTCCGAAGCTGTTTCATGATGAATTTCTGCCGAAGTTCTTGAATAATTATCGAATGAAATTCCAAATTCTTCAAACGATTTTTTAATAATTGCATGGTATTTATCAACCACATCTTGTGGAGAAACGCCTTCTTTTTTAGCTTTAATAGTAATAGGCACTCCATGTTCATCTGATCCACATATATATGCAACATCATTACCTGTATTTCGCAAATAGCGTGCGTAAATATCGGCTGGCACATAAACACCTGCTAAATGTCCAATATGAACTGGCCCGTTGGTATAAGGTAACGCTGCTGTAATTGTATATCTTTCTGGACGACTCATTTTTGTTGTATTTAGAATTCACAAAAGTAATAATTAATGTTGACTTGTTTGAGAACAATTCAATAACAACCAATACAAATAAATAGTTGATTTTGAATGGTAAACATTAAATTTTGGTATTTTTACAAAAAAATAAGCAATGACTTTCAATTCTATTTTTAAAAACAACCTAATTATAATCTTTGCCTTGTTGCCATTATTAGTATTCTCACAAAATGATAGTTCATTACCTTTTGAACCACAAAAACTAATTAAACCAAGTTATTTAAAGGCTGGAGATACCATAGCAATAGTTGCTCCTTCGGGTGTTATAAAAGAAACAGAACCTATTGAAAAAGCAAAATTATTAGCCGAAAGTTGGGGGTTACATGTGCTGGTAGGTAAAAATGTTTTTGTTACAAATTTTCATTTTTCAGGCACTGATGAACAACGAAGAGAAGATTTTCAAAATGCACTAGACAATAAATCGGTAAAGGCAATTTGGTGTGCTAGAGGTGGTTACGGAAGTGTCCGAATTATTGATGCACTTGATTTTTCAAATTTTAAAGCAGTTCCAAAATGGATTGTAGGCTATTCGGATATTACTGTTTTACACAATCATTTACATAATTTAGGATATGAAACGCTGCATGCAATGATGCCTATTAATATGAAAACTGAAGAAATTGAATTAACTAATACAATTTCAACGTTTAAAAATGCACTGTTTGGAGAAAAAGTAACATATAAAATAGACACATCTCCTTTAAACACCAAAGGAACATTTAAGGGACAATTGGTTGGGGGAAATTTATCTATTTTACAAAGTGTTTTGGGCTCTTCAACCACCATAAATACAACCGGTAAAATCTTATTTTTAGAAGAAGTTAGCGAGCCTTTGTATAAAATTGACAGAATGCTTTATTCCTTAAAAAGGAGTGGCTATTTCAATAATATTGCTGGATTAATTATTGGTGATTTTAGCGATATTAAAGAAAATTTAATAACACCTTACGGTAAAACTCTTGAAGAAATAATAATAGAAGCAACTAAAGAATATAGTTTTCCCATCATTTTTAATGTTGCAGCTGGACATAAAGTTGAAAATAACGCCCTTTTTTTAGGAAGAGAAGTTGAAATAAAAGTTTGCAAAGAAAAAACAACGATTCGCTTTTCTGAATAACAAAAAAAATATGGCATCACACAATAATCTTGGTATAAAAGGTGAAGAATTAGCAGTAGATTTTCTACTAAAAAACGGTTATAAAATTCTTGAAAAAAATTGGCGCTATCAAAAGGCAGAAGTAGATATTATTGCCTCCAAAGATAATACGCTGGCCGTGGTTGAAGTTAAAACCAGATCTACCGATTATTTTGGGAATCCACAAGATTTTGTGAATGCTAAAAAAATTGGATTACTGGTAACTGCTATAAATGAATATGTAATTTCAAAAAATTTAGATGTTGAAGTTCGGTTTGATATTATTGCCATTATAAATAGTCAAAATAAGGTTAAAATAAACCATATTACCGATGCTTTTTTACACTTCTAATTACCGAAAAATTTAAAGACATCTTCTAATAAATGTGGTTTTGAAACAATCTTTTTATGCTGATCTAACACAAAATAAGTAGGTGTAGATTTAATACCATAATTTTTTGCTATAGTGTTCTCCCACTTTCCAAGTGCTAAAATATTGCTCCATTTTTTAAATGTTGCTGCATGTATTTTAAATTGCACATCATTATCTTCAAGTGCAACTGCAATTACTTTTACCTTGCTTAAATTTTGACTAAAATTATACAATTTAGGGACTTCTATCAAACAATGTGAACAGGTTGAACTATAAAAAACCAATAAATAATGGTCAGCTTTTGCAAGGGTAGTTAATTTGTTCGATTTTCCTTTTTCTATCCATTCTATTTCTGGAGCAGCGTTTCCAATTGCTGTTTTCACAAGCTCTAACACCTCCTCAATAACCTTTTTCTCTTGTTTTTCAGCTGGTAATTTATTGTAATAATTATTTAGAACAAAATGTACTATTGTTGCATTTTCCATCTGTCCAAACGCATATAATAACGTGGTTAGCAATTCGATTTTTAACTCATAATTACCAGCGGCTTTATCCATAATAGTTTTAATGGCCGCTAGGTGTAATTTATTCTGCGCTTCAAAATCATCTGAACTATTTAAATAAAAAACATAATCGATTATTTTTTCGGTCAAAAAAGTGGAGTTTAACAACTCTTTATCTTCAAAATTGATGTAATCGAAAAAATGATTCCTTTCACTATTTAAATACAATTGTGGCGTAGCAATTAACTCAGTTGGATAATATTTAAAGTTTCCTTTTATAAAATGATGCGCCAATTTATTGTTGGTTA
Source organism: Lutibacter sp. (assembly GCF_030692605.1). Lineage (GTDB taxonomy): Bacteria > Bacteroidota > Bacteroidia > Flavobacteriales > Flavobacteriaceae > Lutibacter. The sequence continues at coordinate 52,343 of NZ_JAUYUD010000114.1, read as the reverse complement.
CTTTTTCGTAATGCTGCTGTAGCTCATCGTAATGGGTTTTTACCTTTTGGTACAACGCGTTAAAATCACTTTTCTCTTGCGTTTGATTTACAGCTAAAAAAGTAATTTGAAGTGAATCTAATTTTCGTTTAATTCCTTCAGCTTCATTTAGGTAACTTTGATATTGCTTATTTTCTTCAGAATTAGAAAAAACAATTGTTTCCTGAGCATTATTTGGATTAAATGCAACATTAATAGACTGATTATTATAAATGAAATCAATAAACCCATTTTTGTCTAAATCATACATTAATCGATACATTCCTTTGGGAGAATTTGAAGGCAACTCTATTGAAAAATTTCCATTCACAATTTCAGTGTTCGCTACATAAACTTGCTTGACTCCTTTAAGTTGATATAAAATTACCCAATTATACTCCGTGTTAAACGGAGTTAAGGAACCCGAAATATGAGTTTGAGCGTAAATTGAAAAATTAAATAACACTATTAAAATCAGAAATTTTTTACCCATTTTTTTCTTTTTTGATAAATTAAACAACTATAACACCAAAAGTAATTATTTTTAACTTTTATAAACAACTTACCCATGTATTTTACCAATAAAATTGTTTGGATAACAGGAGCCTCTTCAGGAATAGGAAAATCCTTGGCATTAGAATTATCTCAAAAAAATGTAAAACTTATAATTTCAGCCAGAAATAACGAGGCTTTAATTGAAGTAAAAAACGCCTGTAAACATCCCGAAAATATCAAAATTTTGACTTTAGACTTAGAGGATTATACTAATTTATCTATCAAAGTAGAAAAAGCGTTGCAACTTTTTGGAACTATTGATATCCTTATAAATAATGGTGGGGTAAGTCAACGTTCTTTTGCTATAGACACTTTAATAAGCGTTGACAAGCGTATTATGGATATTAATTATTTAGGAACTGTAGCCTTAAGCAAGGCAATTTTACCTCATTTTATAAAAAATAATAAGGGTCATTTTGTGGTTACAACCAGCATTGTAGGAAAAATTGGAACGCCATTACGCTCCTCTTATGCAGCATCAAAACACGCATTACACGGTTTTTTTGATAGTTTACGCGCAGAAGTTTATAAACACAATATTAATGTAACTCTTATTTGCCCTGGTTTTGTGCAAACCGACATTTCGCTTAATGCTTTAATTGGAAATGGAACAGCACAAAACAGTATGGATGAAGCCACTAAAAATGGTATTCCTGCAACTAAATTTGCTCATTTATTTTTAAAAGCAGTTGCAAAACAACAAGAAGAAGTTTATATAGCCGGATTTAAAGAAAAATTAGGCGTTTATGCAAAGCGGTTTTACCCTAAATTAGTATCTCTTTTAATCAGAAAAATGGCGGTTACCTAAATTAACTCCAGTTGTCTAAAATACAAAACAATCGCTTCTTTCATTAAAACTGTTTGTTCTCCTGGTTTTAATTCAGGCAATTGTTCTATGGTTTTATAATGAGGCCAAGCATCTTCGTCGAAATAATCAAATTGATAATAACCAAAAGGCTCCAAAAGCCTACAAATGGCAATATGCATTAAATTTACTTTATCGTCTTTTTTAAATTCCCGCTGCCCTTGACCCAATTCTTGGACTCCAATAAGATAAATAATGGCATCCATATTTAATTGTTCTCCATCACCAAATTTAGTGGCCAAAATAGCTAATAATTGTTCCCAATCTTCTTTTAATTGTAAATCTCTTGACATTTGATTCGTTTAGTTAATTGCAAATATACAAATCGAAAAATGTATATTTACAAAAACAATTTTCATGACTACTTTTGACCTTGTTATACTGGTTATATTAATTATTGGATTTGTAAAAGGCGTATTTAAAGGACTTTTTGTTGAAGTTGCTTCAGTGGTTTCTTTAATTGTTGGTATTTATTGTGCAATTCATTTCTCAGATATTGTAGGGAATTTTTTGGCAAGAAAAGTATCTTGGAATGAAAGATATATTACGCTTATTTCTTTTGCAATTACTTTTTCATTTATTGTTTTAGTAATCACATTATTTGGTAAACTATTTACAAAATTGGCATCATTTGCTTCTTTGGGTATTGTAAACAAAATAGTTGGAGGTGTTTTTGGAGCTTTAAAATTCGCGCTTATTTTAAGTGTTGTTTTATTGGTGTTTAGTAAATTAAACAACATTATACCACTTCTATCACCTGAAAAAAAAGAAGCTGTAATTTTATACGAACCCATAAAAAATTTAGCGCCATTGCTATTCCCTTCTTTTGTCAAAATTATTAAAGATGATCCGAAAGAAATAAAAAAATCTACGATTAAATGATAGGTTTTGATTATAACCTCGACCAAAATGTTTCAACTATATAACCTATGCTTATAAAACCATCCCAATTAATTTTAGTTTCAGTTTTTGTAATTTTTAGTAATTGCTCACAAAAAAGTGAACCTGTTTTTTCCATTTCTGGCACAATTCCAACCTTAAAAAACACGACCCTTTATCTTTCCAAACAAAGTGAAAATAGTTCCATAAAGAATAGTGTTATAGATTCGTTATTGGTAGATGAAAATGGTTCGTTTAGTACTCATTTTTTTATAGAACCAAACCTTTTTACCTTAGTTGGAGATGGCGTTTCAATTCCTTTGGCCATAGATAAAGGGCAACATATTTTAATTGAAGGAGAATCAAAAGATAATTTAACCATTTCTGGATCAATTGATACGCAATTATTACAACAATATGAAGCCTTTAGAATTGAATCGTTAAATCGATTGGTAAAATCTGTACGAGCCGAAATTAAGATTAAAGAAAATCAGAATTCTTCAGAAGAAGAAATTGCAAAACTTAGAAGTTTAGAAGTTGAAAATTATAATGAACATATAAAAGAATTAACCAATTTTGTAAAAACAAAAATGGGTACTTCTATTGCAATTTTAGCTACTGCCAGCAGATGGAAAAGCGATGTGGATTTTGAATTTTTACAAAAGTTGGTAACCAATTTCGAACAAAAAAAACCTAAATTAGAGAGTACTACTTATCTAAAATCGAGAATAAATCAACTAAAAAAGTCGAGTATTGGGAGTGTCTTTTTAGATGTATCAATTTCAGATAAGGACGGTAATAACATAGTTTTAACTCCAGAAAAAGCAACCTACACCCTTATAGACTTTTGGGCAAGTTGGTGCCCGCCTTGTAGAACTGAAAGTGGTTTATTGATAAATTTATACAAAACATACGGCAATAAAGGTTTTGAAATTTATGGGATTTCATTAGATACTAATAAAGAAAAGTGGTTATTTGCCTTAGAAAAAGATCAACGAAACTGGCCTAATGGTTCTACCTTAGAAGGTTTTGAAACCCCAATTGCTATAAATTATGGAATAAATAGTTTGCCAATTAACTATTTAATAGACTCGTCTGGAAAAATTATTGCAGTTAATTTACATGGTAAAAAATTAGAAGAAAAAATTGATTCCCTTTTTAAAGAATAATTTAATACCTAAATTTTATGAAAATATTTACCTTGTGTTTTCTATTTTTTATATCAACATTTTCTGTTGCACAATCTCCTGAAGAAATGATTATTGAATTAGATATTAAACTCCCAACACCTGTTACTCCGGTGGCCAATTTTGTAGATGTGGTTAGAGTAGGTAATTTGCTTTATCTATCTGGAAAAGGCCCCAAAAACCCAGATGGCTCCTATATTGTTGGCAAAGTAGGTTCAACCATTACTGTTGAAGAAGCTAAACTTGCTGCAAAATTAGTGGCATCACATCAGTTAGCTGTTTTAAAAACTGAACTTGGCTCATTAAATAGGGTTAAAAGAATTGTAAAAGTACTTGGAATGGTAAATTGCGATGCTACTTTCACACAACATCCCATGGTTATAAACGGATTTTCTGATGTTATGGTAGCTGTATTTAAAGAAAAAGGTAAACACGCTAGAAGTGCTGTTGGAATGAACTCTTTACCCTTTAATATGGTGGTAGAAATTGAAGTAATTGTTGAAATTGAAGACTAATTTATATTTCTTTTATTTCAGTTATTCTAATCCATCCTTCTTTACCATCTGCAATTTTAATTTTACGCCAATTTTCTGTTTGATCTAAAATAATCACTTTTGTTCCTTCGTGTAATACAAAACTAACTTCTCCATTACTTGCCGGGGCATTGGTAACTTCAACTTTTGGACTAAAAATCACCGCACCACTATTTTTTTGAACAGTTTCAAAATTAATATATGCGAAAATTAAACTAACCGACATTAAAAACATTGCAAAAATGGAAGCGTTAAAAAATAACAATTTAATGCTACTTCTCTCTGAAAAATAATAAACTAAAAACAATAATGTGGTCAATACTGAACCTAAAATAGCCCCTAAAGCCCACGTGTTATAATCGAATTTTTGAATTATGTTGGTTGAAAAACGTTGTAAAAAAGTTTTAGGAATTTCTTCAATGGCATCAATAGTCATTCGTTTTGCAAAGATTAAATTTTGACTTGCATCTGAATGATTTGGATCTAATTTTAAAGCTTTTTCATAATAATAAACAGCATAGGCAACGCTATTTTGTTTGTAATAACAATTACCCATATTAAAATACAAATCTGCTGAAACCAACCCTTGTTTTTCGATAGCTTGATACTGTTTTATAGCCTGCTCATAGTTCTCGTTTTTATAAAAACCATTTGCATTTAAAAACAAAACATCAGCAGATTGGGCGTTTAAAAAAAAGCCAATTAGCATTACGATATTTAATAAAAACAATTTTAGATTAGACATATTTATCAATTTTAGTGATAATTGTTTTCGCTTTATCAAATTCTTGCTCCATCATTACGTTTGTAGATGGTGTATAACGTGCAAAATCACAATCTTTCAATACCGTTGTAAATTCTGAAACTGTACTTTTATCAACTCCTTTCTCAGTTAATATTTCTGCAATTTTCTCAACTGAAATGTCACTTGTTTCAATGTGCAGTTTCGCCTTTAAAAAATTATGAAGTGCTTTTTCTAATGCAATGTAAAACGCCTCTTTTTTACCCATTTGCTTTTTGGCTTCGTATAAATATTTTTTAGCCAATTTATCGGCCTTTCTAATTTTATTTCCAAAAATATCATTAGCGCGTTCTTCACTTCGTTTCCCAATTAAAATGGCTATTGGAATTAACAAAAACGGTGCTAAAAAAACAAAATAAAACCACTTCGATTTAAAAAAATTTTCTTGTTCTATTGGCTCTAATTGGGTTTTTAAGGCAATGTATTTAAAACTATTGCTAGCAACTACTTTTTGCTTGTTAGATGCTGTTATTTCGTTAGAACCTAAAGGTAAATCTTTTCCATCAACAACTTCAAGAACCATTTGTAAGGAAGTTATTGTTTCGTATTTTTTAGTTTTTGGATTAAAAAAAGAAAATGAAACTTCTGGAATTTTGTACTTTCCTTTAAATTGAGGAACTACCGTGTAAGAGTCGGAAATAGCACCTCTTAGTCCACCTAATGAGGTTACAACTTGCTCTTTATGCTCGGGAGTATATACTTCCAATTCGGTTGGAGTAACAAGTTTTGGAATTTCAAATAATTTTAAATTTCCACTTCCAGTTATGGTAACTTTAATTTCGGCAGCTTCATTAGCCTTCAAAACACTTTTATTGGCAACAACTTCAAAATTAAAGTCTCCAACAGCTCCTAAAAATCCAACAGGTTTTCCAACTTCTGGCAAGGGTTTCACATTAACGGTTCTTACAGCTGATTGTTCGGAATAATTAATACTTCTAGTAATCATATTTCCAAAAAAATCTCCTCTACCAGTTGGAATACCTAAGGAAAAATCCATTTTCATTGGCTCAATAATTAATTTACCATCCTTTTGAGGAATTAATATTGCTTTTTTTAGTACTATAAATCGATAATCTTCACCGTTGTATTTTCCTCGTTGAACATTAATTTCATTAACTTCAATATCTTGATTCCAAAAACCATTATACTGTGGGTTTTCACTTACGCGCCAATCGTTAACACTAATGTTTTCACTAACAAATAACTTATATACCACATAAATTCCTTCTCCAACATACGGATTTGTATTAGAAACCTCCGCTACTAAATGAATATTTTGCTGGGCTACATATTCTGGGTTAGTAGGATCTTTAGGAATTTCAACTGATTTTGATACAGTAATATCAACATCATTTGATTTAAGAACCTCTCCATCATATTCTATAGTTGCTGGTTCAATGGTAAAAACACCTTCTTTTTTTGGCTCTAAAATGTATATATACGACTGCGCAAAACTTGCCTTACCATTAATCCAAGATTGATTTACAGATGAGCTTGGTCCTCCAACAATTCTAAATTGGTTAAAAGAAGGTGGTTGAAAATTATCGGCGCCTTGCTTATTTATAGAAAATTCAATTCTAAAACGCTGATTTACGCCTAAATTACTTTTACTAACAATTGTTTTGAACTCAACTTGAGCAAAACAGATTTGAGTTGTAAAACTTAAAATAGCTATTATGTAAACCTTTAATATTCTCATTCTATTACCAGTCTTTTTCTTGTTTTATTTTTTTGCCTTTAGCTTGTTTGGCGTTAATTTTTTGTTGTGTTTTATTTTCCTCGTTGTTCATTGCCTCTAATAATTGAGCTATTTGTTCAGGAGACAATTCACTTGGTCGTTGTTGCTTCTTCTCTTTTTGATCTTGCTTTTGATCCTCTTTTTTCTGATTGCCATGATCGTCTTTTTTGTCTTTTCCTTTATTTTCGTTGTCCTTTTTATCGTCCTTTTTATCTTTATCTCCTCCTTCTTTATCTTTTTGATCTTTATTTTTATCGTCTTTGTTATCTTTTTTATCGTCTTTGTTTTTATCTTGTTCTTTTTTTAATAATTCTTGTGCTAAAGCTAAGTTATAACGTGTTTCATCATCTTTTGAATTGTTCCTCAGGGCATTTTTATAAGCTTCAACAGCTTGTGCGTATTGTTTTTCTTTCATAGTAGCATTTCCCATATTATGAAAAGATTCTGCCAAAGAAAATTTATCTTTTGCAGTTTTTGCAGCTATTTCAAACTGGCCAACTGCTTCTTTATTTCTATTTTGTTGATAAACTGAGTTTCCTAAATTATATGAAGCAGTTGGGTAATTAGGCGTTTTTGCTAAAGCTCTTTTATAAGCTGCTTCTGCTTCATCAAATTTAAGTTCGTTGTATAATTTATTTCCATCTCTAACTTCTTTTCTAGCTTCACGTTGCAGTTGTTCCGGCGATATTTCTTGCGAAAAAACCACAGTTGTACACCCTATAAATAGTAAAAATAGGTAAGATGAATGGATGCTATTTTTTACTTTTATTTTCATTGGACTGATTGAATAAATTTAACTTTTGAACCCATTTGGTTTTCTTATCTAGCAACAACGCGTCAAAAATAAGAAATAACAAACCTAGTGCAATAAACCACTGGAATTGATCTTTATAATCGGAAAATTGTTTGGTTTCAAATTCGCTTTTCTCCGCTTTTACCAACAAATCTTTAATTGTATTTATTGTTTCTTGAGTTCTGTTTCCATCAATATATTTACCATTGCCTTCTAAAGCAATATCCTTTAATACTTGAGCTTTCATTTGAGTAATAACTACTTCCCCTTTTGAGTCTTTCTTGTAACCAATTACCGTGTTATTTTCTTTTAAAGGAATTGGACCTCCTTGCTCGGTCCCAATCGCAATGGTAAATATTTTTATTTTTTCTTCATTGGCTTTTCTAGCCAATTCTAATGTGTTTTCTTCGTGATCCTCACCATCTGAAACAATAAATAAAAACCGATTGGTTTTTTCATCATTATCATAATAGGTTATAGCCCTTTCAATTGCTTCATTTATTGCTGTTCCTTGACTAGAAACCATATTGGTACTGGCATTTTGCAAAAACATTTTTGCCGCTGCGTGATCGGTAGTAATTGGTAAAAGTGGGTACGAATTTCCGGCATAAATAATAACACCAATTCTATCGCTTCCTAAATTATCTATTACTTTGGTTATTATTTGTTTTGCCTTGTCTAACCTACTTGGGGCGATATCTTCGGCTAACATACTTGCAGACACATCTAATGCAAAAACAATATCTACTCCTTGTCTTTTAACTGTTTCTAATTTAGTTCCCATTTTGGGATTCGTTAGAGAAACAACTAAAAAAGCCAATGCCAAACAAATTACTGTTATTTTTAAAAAGGACTTAAACGAAGATTTTTCGGGACTCAATTTTTCCAATAACAACTTGTCTGCAAAGTTTTTTTGAGTCTTTTTTTTCCACCAAAGCAACCAAAAAAACATCGCAACTATTACCGGAATAATTGAAAGGTATATAAAATATGTTGGTTCTTCTATTTGATACATTCTTACTAATTTTAAGTTTTAAGTTCTAAACTTTCAGTTTATAGTTTGATTTTCAACTTTTGATATCTAAACATTTAACTTTCTAAATAAAACTTCTAAATATGGTATGTTTTAGCGCCAATTCTATTGCAATTAAAAACAGTGCTAAAATCACCAATATTCTATATTTTTCTTGGTAATTATAATATTTAAATTCCTCAACCTCTGTTTTTTCCAATTTATTAATTTCTTGATAAATGGCTTTTAGTTTACTATTGTCTGTTGCTCTAAAATACCTACCTTCTGTTTCTTTTGCAATATATTTTAGCAATTCTTCATCAATTTCAACAGGCGAATTTCTAAATAACAATTGCCCTGTGACTGGATCTTGAGCATACGGGAATGATGCCGTTCCGTTGGTTCCAATACCAATGGTGTATACTTTTATGCCAAGTCCAACCGCTAATTCTGTAGCCGTTTTTGGGTCTACAAATCCAGTATTATTAACACCATCTGTAAGTAAAATAATTACTTTACTAGTGGCTTTACTCTCTTTTAACCTATTTACGGCCGATCCTAAACCCATTCCAACTGCTGTTCCTCCTTCAAGGTCACCCCACTTTATGTTTTCAATGGTGTTTCTAATTATTCTTTTATCGCTTGTAATGGGTGTTTGTGTAAAACTTTCTCCAGCATATACCACTATTCCAATACGATCATTTGGACGCTGATTTACAAATTCTGTGGCTACAATTTTTAATGCTTCTAGCCTGTTCGGTTTTAAATCTCTTGCCAACATACTAGCCGAAACGTCAATTGCCATAACAATATCAATTCCTTTATTTGTTTTGGTTTGTTCGCTAACCTCTACTATTCTTGGCCTTGCTAGCGCAACTAACAATAATGAAATTGAAATCAGTCTTAAACCATATAAAACAGGTTTTAACTTCGAAATAAATGATTCGCTTTTTAGAAAACCTTTGGTGCTTGCCATTTTTAAGGTAGCTGTATCCTTTTTTCTATTGAAGAAAAACCATAACCCAATAAGTGGCACTACTAGTAAAAGCCACAAAAACTGAGGATGCATAAACTCAAAATTATTCCAGTTCATTTTCTTCTTTTTTAATGGTTTTTATATTTTGAATAATTTGTTCAGATAGGTTTCTATGCTGTTTAATTTCTTCAACTATTGGTTTTGACTTTGCAAATTTTACTAAATCAGCACTTTGTAATACTTCTTTTAATTCTATTATGGTGTTTTTAGAAATTCCTAAATTACTTGATGAATTAAAATCTATAATCGTTTCAATCAATTCATTCGTAGTTGATTCTAGTGCTGGTATATGAGTTTCTTTTTCTATATACGTTCTAACAATTTCGGTTAATTCCGTATAATACAATTTAATTTTGTTTTGCTGTAACAATTGCTTTTCGTCTAATTCTTTTAAACGTTGCATTGCTTCTTGAATTGGAGCAATATAAATTACAGGTATTTCTTTTACTTTTTTCTTTCTTAAAATAAAATAGAGTGCAATTGCAATTATGGCCAAAATCAATAATATCCACCATAATAATGGTTTATAATCATCAAATGTTTTTGGTTCGCTTTTAATTGCTTTTATCTCAAACATTTTTTGTTTTAACGTGTCAACTTTTACGGTGGCAACATTTATCAATACCGAATCTGTAAGGTATATTTTATTATTAAGAAGCACTTGTTGTTTTGGAATCACATACCGACCACTATCAAAACTTGTAAGTAAATATCTTTTTTCTAAGCTGTTTTTAAGGGTATCTACTGGAAACGATTCAACAACTTCTATTTTTCCCAAGCTATCTAAAGCGAATTTTGAAAAAAGAATGTTTCTTTTTCCTTCAACACTTATTTTATATTGAATTTGTTCTCCAATTTTAATAGCAGTAGTATCAACAGTTACTTTTATTAGGTTTTGCTGGGAATATCCAATAATACCAATAACTAAAAATATATAAACTAAATGTTTCCTTAAATTCCGCATAAACTCTCTTTTCAATTGGCTATCTTGCTCCTTTGCGTTTAAAATATCCTAATAATTTTTTAACATAACCTTCGTCAATTCTTGTGCTTATAACTCCTGCACCACTATGACTAAAAGATTTTTCAAAATAATCGACACTTTCTAGATAATTTGCCTTGTAGCTTGTTCTCACTTTTTTTGAAGCCGTATTAACTACAATGGTATTCCCTGTTTCTGCATCTAACATATGAACCATTCCTAAATTTGGAATTTCCACATCATGTTTATCAAATACTCTTATTCCAGTTAAATCGTGTTTTTTACCGACTATTTTAAGCGTTTGTTCATAGGCGGTATCTATAAAATCGGACAACATAAAAACAATCGCTTTCTTTTTTATTACACTCGATAAAAATTTAAGCGCTTCGGTAATATTAGTATTGGTGCTTTTTGGATGAAATTCTATTAATTCCCTAATAATTCTTAAAACGTGACTTTTCCCCTTTTTAGGAGGAATAAATAACTCTACCGAATCAGAAAACAGCATCAAACCAACTTTATCGTTATTTTGTATTGCCGAAAACGCTAAGGTTGCAGCAATTTCTGTAATGGTGTCTCTTTTAAATTGTTGTGTTGTTCCAAAAAATTCTGAACCACTTATATCAACTAACAACATCATAGTTAGCTCTCTTTCTTCCTCAAAAACTTTTATATATGGTTCATTAAATCGAGCAGTAACATTCCAGTCAATAGCTCTCACATCGTCTCCATATTGATATTGACGCACTTCGGAAAAAGTCATACCGCGTCCTTTAAATGAACTATGATATTCACCTGAAAAAATATGATCAGACAGCTTACGAGTCTTAATCTCTATTTTTCGAACTTTTTTAAGTATTTCTTTGGTATCCATTGGCCTCTCTCCCAACCCTCTCTCCAAAGGAAAGAGGACTTTTTGTTAAATTTTACTATTTAAGCTTTCTTAAATTTCCCCTTTGGGGAATTAAAAGGGGCTTAAGGGACTTCTACTTGATTTACAATTTTATTAATTATGTCTTCTGAAGTAATGTTTTCAGCCTCGGCTTCATAAGTAATTCCAATTCTATGACGAAGCACATCGTGCACAACTGCGCGTACATCTTCAGGAATTACATATCCTCTTCGTTTAATAAAAGCATAACATTTAGCTGAAAGGGCAAGGTTGATACTTCCTCTAGGTGAAGCTCCAAAACTAATAAGACCTTTTAATTCTTGTAAGTTGTATTTTTCAGGATAACGCGTTGCGAAAACAATATCTAATATATATTTTTCGATTTTTTCATCCATGTAAACTTCCTTCACGGCTTGTCTGGCTTTTTTAATTTGTGCTAAAGACGCTACCGAATTAACCGTTGCGCTAGAATCATTTAAATTCTGACGCATAATCAATTGTTCTTCATCCATTTTAGGGTAATCAATTACCGTTTTAAGCATAAAACGATCCACTTGTGCTTCGGGCAACGGATACGTTCCTTCTTGCTCTATAGGGTTTTGAGTTGCCATTACTAAAAAAGGCTCGTCTAATTTAAAAGTAGTATCTCCAATAGTAATTTGTCGCTCTTGCATTGCTTCTAATAATGCCGATTGCACTTTTGCAGGCGCTCTGTTAATCTCATCTGCTAAAACAAAGTTTGCGAAAATTGGTCCTTTTTTTATGGTAAAATCATTGTCTTTTACACTGTAAATCATTGTTCCTACAACATCTGCAGGCAACAAATCTGGTGTAAACTGAATTCTACTAAACTTACCATCAACAGCTTTAGCTAAGGTGTTAATAGCAAGTGTTTTAGCTAATCCAGGAACACCTTCAAGCAAAATATGCCCATTGCCTAATAAACCTATTAAAAGTCGTTCAACCATATGTTTTTGTCCTACAATAACTTTGTTCATTTCCATCATTAACAAATCAACAAAAGCACTTTCTCTTTCTATTTTTTCATTAATAGCTTTAATATCAAATGTAGTATTGGTATCTTCTATCATAATTCTATATTTTTTTGTGCAAAATGGCACCCTTTAATTCGCACTGCAAATAGCGGATTTTTTTTCTGTTTCTTTGTTAAAAATTGGTTAAAAATTTAAGGAATAACAAGGGTTTAATAAGAAATTAACAACTTTAAATTAAGTTTTTTTTTGAAAATTTTAAACATCCCTTTTTTTTGACGAATGTTTACATCAAATATTAAAATACTGTTACTGTTTATTTTTAATCACTTAAAAAAATGTTTTATTTAGATTAACCCGAATGTTTTTAACTCTAATTTTTCTCCCTCAAAAACGGCATAGGTAAAATGAACAATCCAATCGCCTGTATTTATGTATTTTGAAGTTTCAGAAATACTTATTTCTAAAGGCAGATGACGATGTCCAAAAATAAAAAAATCATAGTATTTCTCTGTTAATTTCTTTTTACAATATTGAGCCAACCATTCATTTTCTTCTCCTAAAAATTTTACATCTTCGGCTCCTGAAATTAATTTATTTGATACAGATAGATATTGTGCTAAACGTATACCAATATCTGGATGAAGCCATTTATAAAGCCATTTAGAAAACGGATTAGTAAATACTTTTTTCATTCGTTTATAACCCTTATCGCCAGGACCTAAACCATCTCCATGTCCAATTAAAAAAAATTTATCATTAAATTGAAACTCTTTTGGTTGGTGATATACAGGAATATTTAGTTCTTTTTCAAAATAATCATTCATCCATAAATCGTGATTACCAACAAAAAAGTGAATTTGAATTCCGCTATCTTGCAATTCGGCCAATTTTCCTAAAACGCGTACAAAACCTTTTGGAACCGCTTTTTTATACTCGAACCAAAAATCGAATAAATCTCCTAACAAGAAAATAACTTCGGCATCTATTTTAATAACATCAAGCCAATTCACAAATTTTTGTTCTCTTACTTTACTTAATTCAAAAGTAGGAGCTCCAAAATGTTGATCCGAGGCAAAATATATTTTTCTTGTTATTTTCAAAATTTAAAATATGCCCATTTATTTAGTTTTTATTTTCTTCTTAGCCTCTAACTCAAGTACTTTTTGAATCATGGTATCCTCCTTATGAGTAATTAAATAATAACCAGTTTCTTCAAATAAATTTCGTGCTACAACAGCATTAAAATATATTTTTAAGTTTTTTCTAATTAATGGAGCTACGGGGAATTTTAAATCTAATTCTTTGATATAAAGATTAAATATTCTCTCATCCTTATCAAAATTAGCAACAAAATTATCCATAGTCCATTTATTCATTTCTGTTCTATGGTTATCTATATAAGTGAAAATAAAATCGTTAATCTGTCCATAATAAACTGTACTAAAACCATTTAAAGTGTCTAATGGCACGAAAATATCTGGGATAATTCCCCCTCCACCATAAACTTCTTTTCCTTTTGGAGTAATATATTTTCTTTTTTTATCAACTTTTATACTATCTCTTGAAAACAACTCACCATTATGAATTCTTTCTATATAGTCATTATTATATACATTATTTGAACCATGTTCATACGGTTTTTGAATTGATCTTCCTGTAGGAGTATAATAGCGTGAAACTGTTAACCGTACTGCAGACCCGTCACCTAATCCCATTTCTTGTTGCACTAATCCTTTACCGAAAGAGCGACGGCCAATTATTATTCCTTTATCATTGTCTTGCAATGCTCCAGCTACAATTTCACTTGCAGACGCTGAATTTTGATCTATTAAAACATACACATCTCCATTCTCAAAATCCCCTTTTTTTGTTGAAAATGATTTTTCAACTGATCCAGATTTATTTTTAGTATAAACTATTAGTTTTCCATCTTCTAAAAATTCATCTATTATGTTATTCGCAATGTCCATAAAGCCACCTGGATTCCCTCTTAAATCTAATACCAGCGCTGTCATTCCTTTAGCTTTTAACTCATCTAATGCTCCCTTAAATTCATCATAGGTTGTTCTAGCAAAACGCTCAATATTAATATACCCAAGATTTTTATTAATCATATAATGAGCGGTAACGCTCTTTATTTCAACCTCTCCTCTAGTAATTGGAATTTTTAGCACTTTATTGCTCGATCTTCTATAAACTGTAATTTCAACTTTTGTGTCTGGTTCTCCTTTTAACGCTTTCATTACCGCATCACTTACCTTTCTGTTTCCAATTGGAGTTCCTTTTTCGATAGCATTTAAATGTGCTTTTTTCTCAATACTTTTGCCAAATAATGTATCTCTCCCGGCAATTAAAATTCTATCTCCGTCTATAAGGCCTGCTCTTTCGCTTGGCCCACCTTCAATTACATTAGTTACTGTTACCGTATCTTGGTACATTAAAAAAGTGACTCCAATACCAACAAAACTACCTTGCATACTTTCTGTAAGTTGTTTTAATTCTTCTTTTGGAATATATACAGAATGCGGATCTAATTTTAGTAAAATATTAGAAATAGCCTCATCTAACAAACTATCAGTATCAACTTTATCAACATAATCAAATTCGATAAAGTTTATCAACTTTTTTATTTTAGACTCGTTGGAATTTGAGCTGAAAAAGGCTGGCTTATTTTTAAAATTGAAATTGCTGCCAATCAAAATTCCTGCAGCAATAGCAACACCAATAATTAATGGAAGATATATTTTACTTTTTTTCATTTTATGTTATTAAGATATGTTAATTCTACACCTGCTTTTTGTAAAAATTCAAGCCCTGTAGTGTCTTTATATGCATTTGCATATACAACTCTTTTTATTCCTGATTGATGAATTAATTTACTGCATTCTTTGCAAGGAGACATGGTAATATATAACGTTGAGTTTTTACAAGATTGTGTTGATGCAGCAACTTTTAATATTGCATTTGCTTCAGCATGTAAAACATACCACTTTGTAGACCCTTCCTCTTCACAACAATTTTCAAATCCGGTTGGAGTTCCGTTAAATCCATCCGAAATAATCATTCTATCTTTTACAATTAATGCTCCTACTTTTTTCCGTTCACAATACGATAATTTTGCCCATTCAAAAGCCATTCGCATATAAGCCTCATCGTATTTTAGTTGTTTTTTATCCATAATTTATTCTATGCTACCAATATATTAAGAATTAGACAAATGCACTGTTATAATTTTACCAAAATATTGAACTCTTTAAAATTGGAAGTACCATTCCAATAACAATTGAAGAAGAAACCAATACCCAATCTCTTTTTGAAAATCTAAAAAGTGATTGAAAAATAAAACTCAAAATAAGTACAATTATTACAATTATAATTTGGGAAATTTCGATACCCAACGCAAATTCTAACAATGGAATAAACTTATCTTCCTCATTTCCAATAATCATTTTAAAATAGCTTGAAAATCCGAGCCCATGAATTAACCCAAAAAATAATGCAAAAATCAAATTTGTGCTTGTTTTAGCGTATTTATTAACGTTTTTTGAAAAAATAACATTTGCTACAGCGGTAATTAAAATAGTTACAGGTATTAAAAATTCAATCCAATCTCCACTCACATTCACTATTTTGTATGCCGCCAAGATTAATGATAATGTGTGACCAATGGTAAAAAGTGTTACCAGCCACGCCAATTTTCCCCAATTTTTAAAATCGTAAATAACGACCAATGCAATTAAAAATAAAATGTGGTCATAAGCATTCCAATCCAATACGTGGAATAAGCCTTGTTTAAGATAAAAAATAAAATTATCCATTGATAAATACTATTTGATATAAATTTTAAAATTCATTATTTAAGCAAACCAATTTGCTACTATTTCATTTTCAATTGATGCAGCAGTTTTATGAATATATTCGTTTTTGATGGCATCATAATTATAATCTAATCCCCATTCTTTATAGTTTTCAGCAACTTTTTTGATGCTTTCACAAACAAACTGGACTTCTTGATTTGTAATGGTTGGGTGAATCGACATTCTAATCCATCCCGGTCGTTCAATTAAACAACCGCTCATAATTTTCTCCTCAATACTTTTTGATTTTTGCTGATCTACATGAAGCAAAAAATGACCATAGGTACCGGCACAAGAACACCCACCTCGTGTTTGAATTCCAAATCTATCATTTAATAATTTCACAATTAAATTAAAATGAACATCTGTTATATAAAATGAAAAAATTCCCAATCTATCTGTATGGTTGGCGGCTAAAATATTCAAATTTGAAATGCTCGATAGCTTTTTAAAAATAAACGTGTTTAACTCATGTTCTCTTTCAAGCATATTAACAACTCCCATCTCTTCTTTCAGCTTTATTGCTAAAGCAATTTTAATGGTTTGTAAAAAACCTGGCGTTCCCCCATCTTCTCTGGTTTCTATGTCGTCTATATAATCGTGGTCTCCCCAAGGGTTTGTGTAATTTACAGTGCCTCCACCAGGGCTATCTGGCACTAAATTTTTATACAATTTTTTATTAAATATTAGTACCCCAGAGGTTCCCGGACCACCTAAAAATTTATGTGGTGAAAAGAAAATTGCATCCAAGTAACCTTCCGGGTCAGCAGGATGCATATCAATTTGAACGTAAGGAGCAGAACAAGCAAAATCAACAAAACATAGTCCACCTTGTTGGTGAATAATTTTTGCTATTTTATGATAATCGGTCCTGATTCCAGTTACATTTGAACAAGCCGTAACAGAGGCTATTTTTATCGGTCTTTCTTTATATTTTTCAAGCAATTTTTTAAAACTATCAAAACAAATAAGACCTGAATCTTGACAAGGTATTATTTCAACATTCGCAATAGTTTCTAACCAAGAAGTTTGATTAGAATGGTGTTCCATATGGGTAATAAATACAATTGGTCGTAATTCATCTGGAACCATTGTATAATTTTTTAAATTCTCCGAGACTTTTAATCCCAAAATTCGTTGAAATTTATTAACCACACCTGTCATTCCAGTTCCGTTGGTAATTAAAACGTCGTCGTTTGATGCATTTACATGTTGCTTAATTATTACTTGGGCTTTATGATAAGCCAGGGTCATTGTAGAGCCTGTAATTGAAGTTTCTGTATGTGTATTTGCAACAAAAGGTCCAAATTCGTTTACTAGTTTATCCTCAATTGGTCTATATAAACGTCCGCTCGCAGTCCAATCAGTATAAATAATTTTTTGTTCACCATATGGCGATTGAAATTTTTGATGAACTCCAACAATGTTTTCTCTAAATTTTTGAAAATATATTTCTAATTTAGAAGGTACTGAATCTTCAAAAGACGTTTCTTTCACTTGTTTAGATTTAAAGAATGTATTTTTGAATAATTTCATAATATGTATTGATTTAACAAATTGAATTTATAAACATAAAATGAATCTGTTACAATCAAAATCTATTTATTAAATTTTGAAATTCCTACTTTTAACCAATTATGATAAACATCAACATCTGGAGTGTAGGCAACCGGATCAATCAAATTTTCTTCGTTGTGATCCATTAACACATAAAACGGTTGTGCATTTGCACCGTATTTAATGGTTTGAAATTCACTCCATTTCTGACCAATATATCTTAACTTTTTACCTGGGTTTAGTTTTGAATCTACCGCTTCTCCGTCTGGTAATTCTCTTTTATCATCAACATACAATGAAATTAAAACCACCTCGTTTTTCAAAATTTGTAATACCTTTTCTTTCGCCCATACATTTTGCTCCATCTTTCTGCAATTAACACAGGCGTGCCCCGTAAAGTCTAGCATCACAGGTTTATTTACTTGTTTTGCATAAGCCAATCCTTTTTCGTAATCGTTAAAAGCCAAAATATTATGTGGCGCCATTAAATGAGCTCCCTCTGGTATTTTTGAATCCATTTCACTTATTGAAGTTGGGTTATTTTGTTTGGTAAAACCCACTCCATAAGGTGACTCGGCATAATGCTGTGCCGGAGGAAATGCGCTAATTAAGTTTAATGGCGCTCCCCATAAACCTGGGATCATATATATAGTAAATGATAACGATAACAACCCAAGGCTCAATCTACCCACAGAAATATGAGTTATTGGTGAATCATGAGGTAATTGTATTTTACCAAAAAGGTACAATGCTAGGGTTCCAAATATTGCAATCCAAATGGCTAAAAATACTTCTCGTTCTAACCAATGTAATTGCAATACTAAGTCGGCATTCGATAAAAATTTAAACGCTAAGGCTAGTTCTAAAAATCCTAAAACCACTTTAACTGTATTTAACCAACCACCTGATTTTGGTAATGAATTCATCCAACCAGGAAAAGCTGCAAACAACCCAAAAGGAATTGCTAACGCTAATGAAAAACCTAACATACCTATAATTGGTCCAATTTGATTTCCACCCACTGCAGCATCAACTAACAAATAGCCAACAATTGGTCCTGTACAAGAAAAAGAAACAATTGCCAATGCTAACGCCATAAAAAAGATACCAATAATACCACCTTTGTCGGCCTGAGCATCTGCTTTTGTCCCCCAAGAACTTGGTAGTGTTAATTCAAAAGCACCTAAAAACGATACTGCAAAAATCAACAATAGTAAAAAGAAAATAACATTAAACCACACGTTTGTAGATAATGCATTTAAAGCATTTGGACCAAAAATAACGCTTACTAATAAACCTAAAACAACATAAATTACCACTATCGAAATTCCAAAAATAATGGCATTTCTTATCCCTGTAGTTCTATTTTTACTTTGTTTGGTAAAGAAACTTACAGTCATAGGAATCATAGGAAATACACAAGGGGTTAACAATGCGGCAAAACCAGAAAAAAATGCAATTAAAAATATACTTAATAAAGTTCTGCTCGATTTATTTTTATCAGATTTTAAAGCTTCTGGAGCCACAATTTCTGTAATTTTAGCATCGTTTTCTTTTATTAAATACTCAAGATCTTCTATTGTTGGTGGCAAACAGCTTGTATCATCGCAAACCATAAATTCCACTTCTCCTTTAATTGTTTGAGCACCTCCAATTAATAGTTTAACACGTTGCTTAAAAATTGCTTTCGTACTAAAATATTTAATTTTCATTTCAAAAATTGGATCATCAACAATATGTCCTTCTTCTTCCGAAGTTTTATCAACCAATTCGAAATTACTGTTTAAATTATATATAAAATTTGTAGGAATTGGACCATTTTCAGGTACATTTTGAGAATACAAATGCCATCCCTCTTCAATAGTTGCAGTACTCACCAAATAAAATTCATTGTCCGAAATTTTTTCAACAGATGTTGACCATTTTACAGGGTCGTGAATTTGAGCATAATTATTAATACTTATAAGAACGAAGACAATTAAAAATAATATTTTTTTCATCAGTTAAAATGATTTCATTTTTTATTAGAATTTGTAAAATTAATCAATATTATAAACTAAGTCGTTCAATACGAATATTTCCTCTGTTTTAGATTGTTAAATTTTTCTTAATGTAAATAATTCATCATTTATATTCTAGCCTGATAGGTATATAAATCAAAATAGCGTCCTTTTTTGGCTATTAATTCGTCGTGATTCCCTTGTTCAGCAATAATACCATTTTCAATAACCAATATTTGGCTTGCTTGTCTAATTGTACTTAACCTGTGTGCAATTACAAAGGTGGTTCTTCCTTGAATTAATTGATTTAAACTTTGTTGAATATATGTTTCACTTTCGGTATCTAAACTTGATGTAGCTTCGTCTAAAATAATAATTTTTGGATTTGCCAAAATAGCTCTAGCAATGGCCAATCGTTGCCGCTGACCACCTGATAATTTAACCCCACGCTCTCCAATAACTGTTTCTAAGCCTTTCTCAAATCGATCTGTAAATTCACTAACATAAGCAGATTTTACCGCTAATTGAATTTCTTCTTCAGAAGCATCTGGTTTAGAAAATAAAATGTTTTCTCTAATGGTTCCTTCAAACAAAAATTCATCTTGTAACACCACTCCTAAATTTTTTCTGAAGCTATTCAACGATATTTTAGCCAAATCTTTTCCGTCCACAGTAATTTTACCAGAATCTGGATTTAAAAAAGAAGCTGCTAATCCAGCGATGGTCGATTTTCCAGAACCTGATGAGCCAACTAATGCTATTATCGATCCTTGCGGAGCTTCAAAAGAGATACTATGAATTACTTCATTTCCATCTTCGTAAGAAAACGAAACGTCTTCAAAAATGATGTCGCCTTTTAATTCAGTTAAAATCTCTGTGCGCACTTCTGGATTGTCTTCAGGTTTCATATTCATTATTTCTTCCGTTCTGTCCAAACCTGCAAAAGATTCAGTTAAC
Organism: Lutibacter sp.; assembly: GCF_030692605.1. GTDB lineage: Bacteria > Bacteroidota > Bacteroidia > Flavobacteriales > Flavobacteriaceae > Lutibacter. The sequence continues at coordinate 31,685 of NZ_JAUYUD010000114.1, read as the reverse complement.
TGGCTTCCTATGTTGCTCATTTGCACAATAGGCGCAATCATAAAGCCCAAGTATAAGGTAAAAGATAGAAAATCTCCAAAGGTCATTTCTCCTTTTATAATAAAATAACCACCCATTCCCATAATTCCTGCCGTTGCCATTCCCAATAAAAAAGTAGATGAACTAGTTAATAATGCTGTTGAAGTTAAACTCGTTTTTACGTTTAAATACAATCTTTCAACACCTTTTTCAAACGTTGCAATTTCTTGTGCTTCTGCATTAAACCCTTTAATTACTCTTACACCATTTAAAGTTTCTGTTAACCTTCCGGTAACTTCGGCATTTATAATGGATCTTTCTTTAAAAATAGGTCGAATATACCCAAATGCTTTTAAGGCAATTATCGCAAATATTGAAATTGGAACTAGTACATAAACTGTCATTAAAGGATTGATTCTAATTAACAAAATTAACGCAACAACAGCTGTTAAACTACCCCCTATTAATTGAACTAGGCCTGTTCCAATCAAATTTCGAACACCTTCAACATCATTCATAATTCTAGAAACTAGAGCCCCCGATTTTTGATTATCAAAATAACCTATTGGTAAGGTTAATATCTGTTTTTGAACCTTTACCCTCAATTGCGAAATTAAACGTTGTGCTTCTACACTTAATAATCTAGTTAATATAAATGACGTTACTGCTTGAACAATTATAGATGCAACAACCACTAATAATAATATTTTCAATAACTCAAAGTCTTTATTTACAATTACATCATCTATTAAATATTTGCTTGCGCCAGGTAAAACCAAAGCGGCCAATCGGCTTACAATTATTAAGAAAAGACCCACAAAAAGCATTTTCCTTCGTGGCCAAATAAATTCTTTAAATACTTGCGCAATAGTTACTTTATGCTTTTTTGATGTCATTTTGTTAGTATTAAATTAAGGAATGTGAAGTTGCAAAAATATAATAAAAAAAACACATTAATTTCTTAACGTGTTTTTTAAGTATTATTTCACAACACTAAAAGGATGCTTACATTTTAATGAGTCGCTGCAGCTGCAAGGGTATCGACATCAATATTTTGCTTTTTTAAAATTCCTTTTACCATAATAGCGAATAAGGTTAAATAACCAAAACCAACCAATGGTACCCAATAAGAAATAGTAATGTTAAACATATCGGCTATTTTACCTTGTAAAGGTGGAATAAAAGCACCACCAAGTATCATCATAATCAAAAATGCAGAACCTTGAGAAGTAAACTTCCCAAGACCTTGTAACGCTAAAGAGAATATTACAGGCCACATTACCGAAGCAAATAATCCACCACTTACAAATGCAAATACTGAAATACTTCCTGTTGTGTACATTCCAATAAACATAGCAATCATTCCTAAAATTGCAAAAATCATTAACGTTTTAGCCGGTTTATCTTGTCCTAACCAAAAACCAAAGATTTGAATTAAAATTACTACAGCATAAGGAAGTATAGTTAATGTGTTATCAACTGAAAAATCTGCAATAAAATTGGAAGCTAAAATCACTAAAAACGCAACATAAGGAACAACAATTAAAGCAACTTTTTTGGCAGAAGAAGACAAACTAAAAGCAGAAATAGCACCCGCCCAACGTCCAATCATTAAACTTCCCCAATACAACGAAATTAACATTGGTGTTAATCCTGCCCAATAACCTTCAACCGTTTTATCTGATAACATTTTACTAAAATCAGCATAAGTAGTTTCTGGATTTATTCCTAAAAAAGCTGTAAAATCCATATGTTTTAGATACTCCCCCAAATTACTTTGAATAGTCACTTCAACTCCCACATAGGTGAAAATCGCTAACATCCCTAAAACTAATTGTGGATATTTAAAAGCTCCCCAACCTTCGGCATTTTTTTTCGCTTTAGCATTGGAATATAATAATCCAAATACCAACGTTCCAATCCCAATTAATATCAAATACAATCCCATTTTACTTGAATGGTCAACATTATCTCCTGTATATTGATAAAAAATCATTGCCAATACAACTATCAATACAACAGTTATTAAACTCATTATTCCGGTAGCTTTAGATTCATTATCGATAGTTGAATCAGCTTTCGCTTCAGGTAATTTTTTAGAAAATTTAAACAAAATTGCGGCAACTAAAAAGGCTACTCCAACAATTACATACAACCATTGAACGGTAGACATATTTAACCCTTTAATTAAACTTTCATCTAATTTGGTAGTCCCGAATAATGCTAAAGCAAATACAATTGGACCAATAGTAGTCCCGAATGAGTTAATACCTCCAGCTAAATTTAATCGATGAGAACCTGTGCTTTCGTCTCCCAAAGCAATAGCAAAAGGTTGTGCAGCTGTTTGTTGTAATGAAAATCCTAAAGCAATTAAAAACAATGCACTTAAAACAAAACCAAAACTATTAGATGCTAATGCAGGATACATCATAAAAGCACCTACAACTGAAAGCAATAACCCATATACAATACCGTTTTTCAATCCCCATGAATTTAATAAATCTTTTTTACCTATAATAGATAATATAAATAATAAAAAGGCTCCTATGTAATAGGCGAAATAAAACGATGAGTCGATTAACTGACTTTGAAATTGAGATAAATCAAAATAAGATTTTGCAAATGGAATAAAAACGCCATTTGAGGCTGCAATAAATCCCCAAAAAAAGAAAACACCAATTAAGGTATAAAGTGCTGGGTAATTCGTTGGTTTTGTTGTATTCATTGTTAAATATTTAAAATTAATATTATGTAATTTTTTAAAGCGATGAAAATACGATAATTCTTTTATAACTTTAGTTAAAATTGAAGTGATTTAATTATTTTTTGTTATTCCAGTTTTTAAAATTTTTATTTATTGATTCTTTACTTGCATTTTAAAATTCATTTTAGAAGAATCGTAAATTTTAAATAAGGTTTTTTTAATTCTTACAAGAAACTTCTGAAAAAACTTTATTTTAAAATAAATTTATTTTCTAAAACATCGCGACTATTTGTGCCAACAAATATTTTAAATTCACCTGTCTCAGCTTTAAAACTCATATCATAGGTGTAAAATACTAAATCTTCTGCTGTTAACGTAAATGTTATGTTTTTAGATTGATTTGGTGTTAGTGTTATTTTTTTAAACCTTTTAAGCTCTTTTAACGGTCTTGTAACACTACCGACTAAATCTTGAACATATAGCTGTATGGTTTCTTCTCCTTTGTATTTACCTGTATTTTTTATAGTTACATTTATATTAATTGTTTCATTTAAGCTAAATTCTGCTTTGTTAATTGTTAAATTCGAATATTCAAATGATGTATAGCTCAATCCGTATCCAAAAGGATACAAAGGCGTATTTGCAACATCTAGATATCTTGATCTATATGTAATTTCAGGTGTCTTAGGATCATAAGGTCTACCTGTGTTTTTTGCATTATAAAAAATTGGTATTTGACCTACATTTCTAGGAAATGTTATTGGTAATTTTCCAGAAGGGTTATAATCTCCAAATAGCACATCAGCAATTGCCAAACCGCCCATGGTACCTGGCCACCAAGTTTCTAAAATTGCATCAGCAGTCTTATTTTCATATTCAAGTGTTAATGGTCTGCCATTCATCAAAACTAAAACGATTGGTTTTCCGGTTTTTTTCATTTCAGCTATTAATTCTTTTTGTACACCGGGTAAATCCAAATTTGTTCTACTTCTAGCTTCGCCGCTCATGCCTTCGCTTTCTCCAACTACCATAACAACAACATCCGATTGTTTTGCTATACGAATTGCCTCATTAAAATAAGTTTTATCTTCTCCTTCAATTTCACATCCTTTTGAGTAAAGAATATTTTTGCTCGAACCTAAAATTTCTGTAACACCTTCAAAAACACTTACTGCTTTTCCATTACGATCGCCTTGAGCCGACCAAGAGCCTATAATATGGTTTTCATCTTTTACCAAAGGGCCAATTAATGCAATTTTTGTATTTTTTGAAAGTGGTAATGTTTGATTTTCATTTTTTAATAGAACCATTGATTTTCGTGCCATTTCTCGCGCTTTTTCCAAGAATTCTGGTTTATTAAGTGTCGCTGCTTCTCTTTCTTCATCAGCATATCTATAAGGATCTTCAAACAGCCCTAATTTATATTTCATAACCAAAATTTTTCTTGCAGCTTCGGTTATTGTTTTTTCTGATACTTTTCCTTCTTCAACCAAGGTTTTTAAATTTCTTAAGAAAATTCCGCCTTGCATATCCATATCAACTCCTGCATTTATGGCTTGTTCTCCTGCATGCTTTTCATCTTTTGAAAAACCGTGAGGAATCATTTCGTTTATGGAAGTATAATCTGTAACCACAAAACCTTCAAAATTCCATTCATTTCTTAAAATATCAGTTAATAGAAACTTATTACCAGATGCTGGAATTCCGTTTAAATCGTTGAATGAAGTCATAAAAGTGGATACGCCAGCATCAATAGCCGCTTTAAAAGGAGGAAGATATGTTGTTCTCAATTCACGTTCCGACATATCGACCGTATTATAATCTCTACCCGCCAATGGTGCACCATAAGCTGCATAATGTTTAGCGCAAGCTAATATGGTATTGTTATTAGATAAATCGTCTCCTTGAAAACCTTTAACCCGAGCCATTGCAATTTGGTTTCCTAAATATACATCTTCTCCAGAACCTTCGGACACCCTGCCCCAACGAGGATCCCTTGTTACATCAATCATAGGCGCAAAAGTCCAATGTAAACCTGCGGATGAAGCTTCCTCGGCTGCAACTCGAGCGGATTGTTCAATCATCTCCAAATCCCAAGAAGCAGATTCGCCCAATGAAATTGGAAAAATAGTTTTATAGCCATGTATTACATCATAACCAAATAATAATGGAATTCCTAAACGTGTTTCCTCAACTGCTATGCGTTGAAATTCTTTTGATCCTTTTGCAGAATGGATATTAAAAATAGCACCTACCATACCTTCTTTTAAATAAACAACATAATTAGAATCTAATGTAGGACCTGTTACTTCCCACCCTGCAGAAAATAAAACTGTTTGACCAATTTTTTCATCTAAGGTCATTTCTTGCAACAAACTATCTATAAAATTGTCCATTACATCGTCTACTTCGCTTTGATTATTCTTATTATTTTTTTCACAGTTCGAAAAAATAAATACGATGCTTAGCATTAGAACTGAAAACTTAATAATTCTTGTCATTTATAATTATTTAAACTTTTATTTTGTTTTTATTGCGAAATTACCATGTTGGAACGAGGTGATATTCCTGTGTTATTAAACGCCTCTATTTGAAAATAATACGTATCTAATCTATCCATTCCTGTAAAAGAATAATCGTTTTTACTGTAAACCATAATGCTTCCATATAATTTATCCGGTGTTTTTCCAAAATAGATTACGTAGCCATCAGCTTCTTTATTCTGTTGCCATTTTAACCAAGCACTTCTCCGTTCCCCATCTCTATTAGGATCGGCACGCAAAACCACAAATTTTTCTACAACAGATGGTTTCTCAGACATTCCATTACCGAAAACTCTAAAACCGCTAATGGCAAATTTACCTGTTGGCATCGCAATATTTTCTATTTTTAGATAGCGTGCTTTTATTGGGTTTCCAAGCTCTATATAATCATGTGGCACATCTGTTTTATTTTGACTTTTATCAATTAAGATTTTCCAACTCTTTCCATCATTTGAACTATATATTTTGAATTGGTGAAACTTACCTAAAGATTTACCCATAAATTCAACATCTTGATCGGCATAATTAAGTTGTATGGCTTTTATGGTAGAAATTTCTCCTAAATCGGTTTGAAACCACTCACCTTTGTTACTTGTTTTGGCAGACCAATGCGTTTTCATATCTTCATCAACCGCATAATTTGGATTATAGCCTCCTAGAGTTGATGAAACCTGAACAGGTTTATTATAGTTTAACAACATCCAACCGGTAAATAACCCATTAAGATGGTTTGCATTTTGATGTGGTAAAAAAGTTGGATAATCTCCATAGGCGGTGTTGCTATACATCACATCGTCTTTATCAAAACCTGCTGGCCAAATACCTATTCTTCTTTCAAAATTATTTTTAACACCTAAAATTATGGTTGATGTATGCCACCAATTGCCAAAATGATCTTGGTATGTTGCACCATGACCTGCACCTCTTGCAAAACCTCCAGGCTTATATGAAAACGGGTTATGAGATTGATATTGAAAGCCTTCTAAAGGATTTTTACTAACGTAAACACCATCTGCATAACCGCTAAATTCTGTAGCGGGTGCGCCATATTGTAGGTAATATTTATTGTTGTATTTGGTAATCTCGGCACCTTCTAAAAATGGTTTTAAAAAAGTATTGTCATTATATTCTCCAAATCGTTCCCAACCGTGATCTTGAGGTTTTAGCGAAATTAATGGTTTAACAAATCCGTCCGATTGTAACGTTTTAGTATTTAGTTCTGTTCCTAATAAAGGAAATTCGTTGCTAGAGCCCCAATATAAAAACAGTTTGTCTTTTTCCTTGTCGTAGAAAAATGCTGGATCCCAAGCTCCTACGTTTAAGGTGTCTACGGCTATAAACCATTCATCTTTAGTAGGGTTTCCGCTTTTCCAAATAGGAAAATCTTTTTGGTGGGTTGAGCCATGAACGTACAGCGTATCTTTCATTGCAAATACTCCTGGTGCATTTAAATCGTGAATATACTTATCATCTATTAAAAATTTTCTATACACAAAATTCCAATCAAGCATATTGTCGCTCCACCAATAACCTTCTTGATTGGTGGCAAACAAAAAATAATTGTTTTTAAAGTTTACAATAACAGGATCTGCAGTTGTTCTATGCTTTCCTTCTTGTGAAAATACTTTAAAAGGAGTGTATCCATAATCAATATTTACAGGATTACAATACGTTTTTTGCTGTGCAATAAGACCAAAAAATGAAAACACGGCACAGAAAAAAAATAGTTTCTTCATAATAATAGTTGTAATACCTCTATAAAAGAGTTGTTTCTTTTTTATTTAATTAATTTGAAATTTGATTTTAAATTTTCGACAGAACTAGTTCCAACAAAAATTTCAAAATTACCAGGTTCTGCAACAAAATCTAAGTTGTAATTGTAGAATTTTAAATCTTCAACAGTTAACAGGAATTTCACAGTTTCTGTTTGTCCTTTTTTTAGTTCAATTTTCTTAAATCCTTTTAATTCTTTTACTGGTCTGGTAACAGAACCAACTAGGTCTCTAATATATAATTGTACTACTTCTTTTCCATCGTAATTTCCAGTATTGGTAACCTCAATCGAAACTTCTAAAGTTCCATTAAATGTAATTTTATCTGTACTTAATTTTAAATTGCTGTACGCAAAAGTTGTATAACTAAGTCCAAAACCGAATGGGAATAATGGTTCGTTTCTTTCATCTATATAATTAGATAAAAATTTAACAAACTTTCCTTCTGTATTATCCAGAGGTCTCCCTGTATTTTTATGATTGTAAAAAATTGGAATTTGGCCAACATTTTGAGGAAAAGTTGCCGTTAATTTACCAGATGGGTTTACATCTCCAAATAACACATCTGCTATTGGCAAGCCTCCTTCACTTCCAGGAAACCAAACATTTAGAATAGCTGGAACTGTTTTCATTTCCTCCTTTAAAACTAGTGGTCTCCCTGTAAATAATGTTAACACAACAGGTTTTCCTATTTTAAGCAATGCGTTCAACAAGTCTTTTTGAGCTTGTGGAATTTCTAGATTCGTTCTGCTACTAGATTCTCCACTCATTTCAGAAGATTCTCCTATTGCAGCAATAATTACATCTGCTCTAGAAGCAATAGCTATAGCCTCATCTAATAGTTGCTTATCTGTTCTACTATCTCTATGTAATTCTTTACCAAACATAGTAGCTTTACTCTCAAATTCAGCATCATAATCTAGATTACTTCCTTTAGCATACAAAATAATTGCTTTGTCACCAACAACAGTTTTAAGACCATCTAAAAAAGAGACTGCCAAATTGTGTTTTGTTGCAACACTCCAGGTGCCAGGCATGTTTTCTTTAGTATTTGCTAAAGGACCAATTAACGCAATTGTTCCAGCTTTTTTTAGAGGCAATACTTGACGTTCATTTTTTAATAAAACCATTGTTTCAGCAGCTACTTTTCTAGAAAAAGCTCTGTTTTCATTTGTAAAAATTTCAGTTTCAGCCCTGTTCTCATCACAATATTTGTATGGATCTTGAAATAATCCTAATTTGTATTTGGCTTTTAAAATTCTTTTTACAGCATTGTCAATTTGTTCGATATTAACCAAACCTTCTTTCAGTGCTAATTCTAAAGTTTTCAAATACCCTTCTCCAATCATATCCATATCTGTGCCTGCATTTAAAGCTAGGGCCGAACTTTCTTTTAAATCTCCCATTCCATGTTCAATCATTTCATTTATACCTGTATAGTCCGTAACAACAAAACCATCAAATCCCCATTGTTTTCTTAACACTTCGTCTAGCAACCATTTATTACCCGTTGCGGGAATACCATCAATTTCATTGAACGATGTCATAACAGAACCAACCCCCGCTTCTACTGCTGCTTTATAGGGATGAAAATACTCATTATACATACGAATCCTACTCATATCAACGGTATTGTAATCCCTCCCCGCTTCAGGAGCTCCATATAAAGCAAAATGTTTAACACAAGCCATAATCGTATTGTTCTTGGTTAAATCATCGCCTTGATACCCTTTTATCATAGCTTTGGCAATCTCTCCGCCTAAAAAAGGATCTTCACCAACACCTTCTGAAACCCTTCCCCACCTTGGATCTCTAGAAATATCTACCATCGGAGAAAAGGTCCAATTAATACCATCGGCACTTGCCTCTTGAGCTGCTATTCGAGTAGTTTTTTCAATCAAATCCATGTCCCAAGAAGCGGATAATCCTAAGGGTATAGGGAACGTTGTTTCATACCCATGAATAACATCCATTCCAAAAAGCAATGGTATTTTTAACCTACTTTTTTCAACTGCCAATTTTTGAACTTCCTTTATTTTTTGTACACCTTTTATGCTGAATAAACCACCTACTTTTCCTTCTTCAATTTTTTTAGCGATATCAGAACTTTTGGCCTGACCGGTAGTTATATCCCCTGCACCAGGCAAATTTAGTTGTCCTAATTTTTCCCCTAAGGTCATTAATTTTACAATAGAATCAACTTTCTGGTCAATTGATGATACCTGCTTTATCGTATTTATTTTTGTGCTTGTGCAGCCATAAAAAAACAGCAACGTAAAAACACTACTTGTAATTATATTTATTTTTCTAATTTTCATTCTTCTTATTTTTATTCTTTTCTTTTTTTTGAGAATAGCCATCCTAATAAATTCTGCTCGGCAAAAGCATGATCCCAACTATTATGATTGGCATCTCCGAATAATGTGAAATTTGGATTTCCTCCTGCATCTAAAATTCCTTTCACCATTTCAACTGAAAACTGTGGGTTCACAACATCGTCTTTTGAGCCATGAAATACCCATAGTGCTGTATTTTTTGCATATAATGTTGCAGTTGAAGGATTTCCGCCACCACAAATTGGAATTGCTGCTGCAAAAACAGTAGGTCTTTTTGCCAATATTTCGAAAGTTCCCATTCCTCCCATAGACAATCCCATAACATAAACTTGTTGCCTATTAACAAAAGGTTTTTGCAATAGATAATCCATTAATTCAATAACTAATCCTAAGGATTTAGTTGGAGCTTCATCACTCTGAAATTTAAATGAAATTGGTTTTGTTGATCGGTCTATTTCAACATTAGACCAATAATTATCAAGTGAACATTGAGGAAATAGAACAATTACAGGAAAAAGTATTCTATTATTGGGGTTGGTAAATAAAGCACTTCCATGTGTTAATTGAGATGCATTATCATTCCCTCTTTCACCTGCTCCGTGTAAAAATAACAACACAGGATACGTTTTTTCTTTTGAAAAATTTACAGGATACAATATTCTATAAAGCAACGTGTCTTTCCCTTTTACAAACACTTTTTTTTGAAAAATTTCTTGATCTTGAGCGTTTAAATTAGGACTTAAACCTAATATTATTAAACAAACTACGATTTTTAACCTTACAAAAAAAAATGATTTTAAATAATTATTAAAGCTATTCATTCTTCTAATTTTGAAGTTTTAATAGGTGAAGCCAAGTTTTGTTAACCCTTTTTTAACCTCGGTGTTTTGCATAAACAAATTCCAAATCAATTTAGACCTATAATTCTCAATCATAATAATAATTGGCCCTTGGTCTATGGCTAAATAAGCATCTGCAACCCAAAAATTATGATGAGGACTAAAGGCGTCATAAAACCCAGCTGGTCCTAGTAATTTATCTTTATTTTTATAAAAATAATGCAGCGCTTTCAATGATTCTGTTGGTGTATAAGGCATTGAACTAATCGCTGCTGTTGGAGAGATAACTCCAATATCTTCTTCTCCAGGTTTATGCCCAGAATAGCCAATACTTCCGTTCGCGTTTCTAGAATAACTAGCTGTAAGCCCCCAACAATTTTCTCCATAGTCTTTAAAACCTTTAGGGTTTTCAACACAATATTTGTAATTTATTTTTGAATGATTTGTATTTACATCCCAATAATTAACAAATTCATCTGCAAGATTGTTTGGATTTAAACCTAAGTATGAATAATGAGCCCAAAAAAGAGGACCCCCATATTCTATAGCGCCATTATGTTTAACTATAAGAGGGTGGCCATATTTAATATTTGTAGATTTGATACTTCCGTTGGAAGCCCATCCGTTGGTGTAAACAATTTTGGCAATTCCAAAATCAGGAGAAGCGGCTGCCAAAATATAGGTAATCAAGACTTCATTGTAACCTTTAAGCTGCATATTTATGTTAAAGTTATTGTTAGGTGACCAATGCCAGTACAACACATTTTGGTTTTGAGTATACCAATTCCATTCTACCCCTTTCCATAATCCATCAGCTTTATTTGACAATGCTTTTTCATTATCATTTCCGTTTTTAAAATATTCTTTAACACAAATAAGGCCTTGAGCTAAAAATGCAGTTTCAACCAAGTCGCCACCATTATCTTGTGCGCTAAAAGGAATGACATTACCATTTCTACCGTCAATCCAATGAGGCCAAGCACCATGAAAACGCTGAGCTGCTGTCAAAAAATCTATTATTTTATTTAATCGCATATAACCTTGTTCTTTGGTTACAAAACCTCTTTCAATACCAACAATTATACTCATTAAACCAAATCCAGTTCCTCCGGTTGCTACTACATGTGCATCTTGTGATGGGTTATTTGGGTGATAGCGCTCTCGTGCTGCGCCTGAATTAGTTTCGGCAAAATCCCAAAAATATTTAAAAGTCTCGCGTTGCGTAAAATTTAATAATTCTTCATCGCCTATAGTTGGTATAATAGCGCCATTATCAACTGGAAAAACAATAGGTGTATAGGTATAATCATCCTTTTTACAAGAATAAAACACAAACATTACCAATATCCATAAAACCGCATACTTTTTCATGACCTTTAATTTTTTAGTACTGTACTTTCGAATCCTAATTTACTTAAGCCTACTTTTACATCATTATTTTTCATAAATAAGTTCCATAATAAACCTGATCTATAATTTTCAATCATCACAGGAATAGGTCCTTGATCTATTGCTAAATATCTAGGTAAATACCAATTATGATGTTCACTAAAAGCATCGTACGGTCCGTATTTTCCAATCAACTTATCTGAATTATCATACAAATATTTCAACATTTTCATACTTTCTATTGGGGTATAAGGAAACGATGATAATGCTGCTGTTGGTGAAACTACGCCTAAATCGTCACCTGGTCTATGCCCCGAATAACCTTTCATTGAATAACTTGAGGTTAATCCCCAAACATTCTCCCCGTAACCTTTGTAATTTTTAGGATTGGATATACTATAATTGTAATGAATTTTAGCATGGTTTTGGGTTAACTTCCAATAATCGGCATATTGATCTTTTAAACCTGTTGGATTTAAGCCTAAGTAGGAATAATGAGCCCAAAATAAAGGCCCAATAGGTGCGTCATCGTGTTCGAAATAATTAAGAACAACCTCTTCTTCAAAATACACTTCTGAAGATCTAATAGCTCCTCTTTTAGCCCATCCATTGTCATAAACCTCTTTAGAAATTGGATATGTTGGTGATGATGCTGCTAAAACATACATAATTAAGCATTCGTTATAACCGCCTACAGGAAAATTCATTTCCCAGCCATAGTTAGGTGACCAGTGCCAATATAACACCTTTTCACCTCCCTTAGTATACCAACTCCATTCCACTTCTTTCCATAATTTATCAATTTTGGCAATAAGCGCTTTTTCTTGTTCATTTCCATTTTCAAAATATTCTGAAACGGTTAACAATCCTTGAATTAAAAATGCAGTTTCAACCAAATCGCCGCCATCATCTTTTTTGCTAAAAGCTTTTACTTTACCTGTTTTACCATCTATCCAATGAGGCCAAGCTCCATGAAAACGATCGGCTTTTTCAAGAAAATTAGTGATTCTCACAAATCGATGAAAAGCTTGTTCTCTGGTTATAAAATTGCGTTCAACACCAACCAAAATAGCCATTAACCCAAATCCCGTACCGCCAGAGGTAACAATATCTTGATCGTTTTGTGGATAAATATTATCCATATGAATACGCTCACGAGCCATACCTGATATTGGTTCTGCTCCTTCCCAAAAATAATTGAAGGTTTCTTTTTGTACTCTTGTTAAAAGAGCATTGTCAACGCTTTCGGTTACTACACTAATTTGAGCGCTTTTGTTTTTATGTGGTCCACAACTAGTGTTTACAAAAAGTGTAACTAAACAAATTGTTATAATAGAATTGAAATTGTTCATATATAAAGAAATAGTATAAAGATGGCTACACCTTGAAAAGTATAACCCCCAATTACTGTAATGTTTTTATTAAAGTGAGATGTCTGAAAAGATCCTAAATCATTTCTTCATAAACAAGTTCAAGTAAATGATTTTTTTTTCAGACAACCCCTTTAAAATTAATCAATATTATTTATCGTTGTAGATTTTTTGAACTTCAGTAAGCGATAATGCTTTGTTAAACAATCGTAATTCGTCTAAATTACTTTGATCTGATTTATGATCCCAATAGCTGAAGGTTGGCGCACCAGACCCAATAGAAAGACTATTACAACCTGTCCAATCAACTTTTGTACTTAACGTAGAAGATAACATTTCTACACCATTAAAATAAATAGTGCTTTTGGTTTGTGAAACAGTGAACACAACGTGCACCCATTCTCCAGCTGTAACATCTATAACGCCACCATCATTCCAGCTTTCGCCATTTCCAGTTCCAACATTTAGTTTTAGTCGTTGATTAGTTGGACTTCCTTCTCTAAACAATCTGAAACCTTGATTTCGATTTTCAGGCACATTATTTCCTACAACTAAAATTCCTGAGCGATCTGGAGTTCCATTTACTTTATACCAAAACGAACCACTAAATTCGTTACCAAATAATCCATTAATAGGATACGTTAAGTAAGAATCCGTTGCTCCTTTATAGGAATTTCCACCACTAAATCCTGAACCAGCAAAGGTTGGTAACCCAATTTTTGAAGCTTCGGTATTTGTAATTAATTCCGTATTTGTTCCATTAAATGGCATATAAAATGTTTCTCCTGCATATTTAGGTGTATAAGGATTGGTTACATTTATTATATTTTGAATTTCAGATTGAGATAATGCTTTATTAAAAATTCTTAACTCATCTATAGAACTCTTATCAGATTTATGATCCCAATAACTAAATGTTGGAGCTCCAGAACCTATACTCATTGAATTACACCCAGACCAATCAACACTAGCACCCGTTCCTGCAGTGTTCATTAAAATACCATTGAAATAAATTTTCGTGTTTATAGGGGATATTGTAAATGCAACATAAACCCATTGACCAGCTGCAACATCTATTTCTCCACCATCATTCCAACTTTCACCATTTCCAGTTCCAACGTTAAGTTTAATTCTTTGTTTAGCACCACTTCCTTCTCTAAATAATCTAAAACCCTGAGTTCTATTATCGTCTTTTCCTATTGTTAGTATTCCAGATCTATCTGGAGAGGCATCTACTTTATACCAGAATCCTGCACTAAATTCAGCGCTTAATAACCCTGTAGTAGGAAATGTAAGGTAACTATCTGTTGCTCCTTTATACGCATTTAAACCAGCAAAACTTGCAGTTGTAAAGCCAGGTGTTCCAACTTTTGAAGCTGTTTTAAAACTGATTAAATCTAAATAATCGCCATCAAAAGACATATAAAGCACTTCACCATTAAACAAAGTTGTATAAGGAGACACTTTTTCAAAATTAATCAATTTTATAGTGGCTTTCCCTTCAATATCTGTAGCTACAATTTTTAAAACATGTGCACCATTAGTTAAGTTTGTATGCAAATATTCCTTTATAGCTCTTCGATAATCTTTAAATTCTGAAAATTCAACTATTTTAACATTATCTATAAAAACGTCAATTTTTCCAATTTCAATATCATCAGTCACTTCAAATTGAATATTTATGGAGGTAACAATTTCTTTTACTTGAATTTTGGTTCCTTCTAAAGGATAATTTACCTTTATTATTGGAGCTGTAGCGTCAGCTCCCGGATCTACTTTAGTAATATCATCTATACCATCTTCACATGAAAATGCAAAAAGAGAGACAACTATAACTAGAATTATATTTTTAAATTTTTTCATCTTTTTAATTGTTTTAAATAATCAATTTATATTATTGACCTCTCAATATTGGCAATTTATCAACTTGCGCTTGAGGATATGGCAAAAAGGTTTTATTTTCAGAAAATGTTCTACCATCGTATGTTAGAGCCGCGATATTTCCTAATCTGATATTATCGTAATATCGAGTTCCCCACTCCATAGCCAACTCTGCAAATTTTTCATCCATTACTTGAGCATTTGTAACAGCTGAAAGTGAAGATAAGCCAGCTCTAGTTCTCACTAAATTAACGGCCTGTGCTGCGGTTAATCCAGTGCTAGAAGCACCTTGTGTTAATGCCTCGGCATGCATTAATAAAATTTCAGCATAACGTATGCATGTAAAGTTTTTATTGGTGCCATAATCGGTTCTTCCAGTAGTTAATTGGTTTGAAGGTAAGTAGTGTTTTCCGCTTGCAAACATTGCACGCGCATAATCATTAATACGATCACCATCTCTAGTTGTATTTGTAATCCAACTTGGCAAAGTAGCATATGCTGGATCGGCTTTAATCGCATTAATTCCTCTATTGGTAAACAGTACACTTGTTTCTAAACGAACTTGTTCACCTCTGCTTAACATAAATTTAATGTATTTTAAACTAGGCTCATAAAAGCCCCAACCACTACCAGAACCTGTAACACTAGGAGTCCAATTTTCTGGTCCATAAAATGCAAATAAATGACCTCTGTTATTTCCTGAACCTTGTCCGAAATCAGAAAATTGAAGCTCTAATAAATTTTCATTATTCAGTTTTCCATCCAATTTAAACAATTCGTAAAAATCTGTTGCAAGACTAAATTTGCTTGAAGAAATGATTTGAGCTGTTGCAGATGCCACAACATCATATTTTTTTAACTCAAGATTAACCAATGCTTTTATAGCTAATGCAGTATACTTTGTTGCTCCACCTCTAATATCTGTACGTTGATTTGGGCGCACATCTAATAATACTGGAATTGCTTCATCCATTTGATTAGAAATATGCTGCATAACCTCTGCTTTTGAAGAAACTGGCGCTATCAATAAATCTGAAGGGTCTGAACCTTTTGTTATAAACACATTACCCCAAACTCTTGATACTTGCAGTAATAAAAATCCTCTAAGAACTTTAGCTTCAGCAATGTATTGTTCGGCCAACACAGGGTTTCCTCCATTAGCTTTATACAATTCAATTTGCTCTATAGTAGAGTGCATTACTAAAATATCGAAATAAAGATTTTGCCACACAGAATTATACATCCAATAATCTTTATTGTAGTTGTATTTATCTGTTTCTGCATAATCTTGTTGATCTCCAAGTCCACCTGCATTTACATCGTCTCCTCTAACAGAAATAAGCGGAAAATCTTCCCAACCTCTTCCGTTAAATTCAGCATATGCACCTATTAAAGGGTTTATCATATTAGATGAAATGGTATAATCTGTATCTCCTGTAAAAGATCTGTTTTCTGCTAACTCGTCTAAATTGTCATTACAAGCCCCTGTAACTAAAAAGGCTACTGCAAGTAACATGAGTTTTATAAAATTATTAATATAGTTCATAATACTGTTTTTTTAAATTTTAATGTTTATTCCTAATGTATAAACAGCAGGTATTGGATATGTTTGAGTATCAACTCCATTTGCTATTTCTGGACTAAATCCATTATACTTGAACGATGTAAATGGCCGTTCTGCAGTTAATGAAATTCTAATATCAGGCATTATTGTTCCAAAAACTTGTTCGCCATTTTTTATGTTATAAGCCATTTGTACATTTTGAATTCTAAAAAAAGAGCCATCTTCTACAAAATAATCACTCATTTTTTGATTCCATCCTTTTCTTAATCCTGCTGAAGATGGATAGGAGTTTGAAGTTCCTTCTCCGTGCCAACGGTTTATAGCTAAATCTGCATCCAAATTTCCATCCGATGTCCAAATCATTTCTCCTCTTTTTCGATTCAAAATTTTATTTCCTGTTTGTCCTGATAAACTTGTAGAAAATTCAAAGTTTTTATAGGTTATATTCAAATTTGCACCATACATAAATGATGGTAAATAAGAGCCTAAAATTACGCGGTCTTCATCATTTATGAAACCATCATCATTTTGATCTTTATAAATAAAATCTCCAGGCGCCAACCCATTTGCTACTGCTACTGGATCTGCGAGAACTTGAGCAGCATTTTGATAAACACCAACTATTTCTCTTCCGTAAAATGCTAACAATGGTTCTCCTACATAAGATCTTTGACGAAATTCGGCCATTCCACCATCCAAATATTCTTGACCATAAAGATCTAATACCTCATTTTTAAGCGTTGAAAAATTAGCACCAACATTATAACTAAGTTCATCTGAAATTTTGTTATTCCAATTTAATGCCAATTCAAAACCTGAGTTTCTTATAGAGCCCACACTTTTATTAACCCCACCTCCAATTAGTGGGAATCCAACAGGAATAACAGCTTCTTTGGTATCTCGAATGTAATAATCTGCATCAATTGTTAATCTGTTATCAAATAATCTAGAAGTTATACCAACATTGGTTTCTTCGGTAAGTTCCCATCCAAGTGCAGAAAAAGTGCTTGTAGCTATTGTTCCTGAAACAAGAACGCCATCAATTGCAGTATCAACAATTCTTGTTGTGGTTGCACCATCGCTTGCAGGAACATTGCTGTTTCCAAGTTGACCCCAGCTTCCACGTAATTTTAAATAGTTAAAAGTATTAATGTCTTTCATAAAGTTTTCTTCAGAAAGAACCCATCCTAATCCTATAGTCGGGAAATAACCCCATTTTTCTTGATATTTTGAAGTTCCGTCTGCACGTAAAGTACCATATACCAAGTATTTTTCATCAAATTTATAAGCTATTCTACTAAAATAAGACATCCCATATTGTCTAACACCATCGTCGCGAACACTGCTTGTATTAATGGTACTTGCCTGACTTATATACCAAGATACTTCTTGTCCAATAGATGCAATATCTTCACCTCTTGCAGTTAACATATTCCACTGATCGTCTCTAAACGATGTTCCTACCATTGCAGTAATATCGTGTTTCCCATAACTGTCTGAAAAGGTTAACACATTATCCCAAATTTGATTTGAAAAAGTTTCTGTTCGTTTTGTAATGGCAGAAACTGGTCTTTGGAAACCGTCTGTAATATAATAAGGTAGTTCAACATCTCTGTTGTCTAACGATTTAAAACTGTGGTTGTATGTTGTTTTGAATGTCAACTTACTAGGAATCAATTCAAATTGCATGTAGAAATTAGCCAATACATTTCTTGTTTTTGTACGGTCGTTATTAAAATCTAATGCTGGGAAAGGATTTTGCCCTCCTCTATATCCAATACTTTGGGCACTTGCATAATTTGTTGGCCAAGCATTTGTGTTATCTTCATCAAAAATTGGTAAAATTGGAACAGCAAAATAAGCCTGATTCCAAGCTTCTGATGCTTCATTAAATTTGGTGGCATTGCTCAAAATCATATTACCACCAACAGTAAGCCAATCTGTAGCTTTAAAATCAATTTTTGATCTAACATTAAATCGCTCATATTCATTTTTCATATCCAAAATACCATCTTGAGAAAAATAATTTAAACCAATGGAATACGTAGCTTTATCGCTACCCCCTGTAATACCAATATTGTGATTTTGAATTGCCGCTTGACGAAGAATTTCTTTATACCAATCTGTATTTACATCTGGCACATTCGGATTAATTCTACTTCTACCAAAACGTTGCATGGCGTTTAATATAAAACTAACATCAGCTGGAGAACCAGATTCTAAAGCCATCGAAGTAAATTGCTCAGCATTTGCCATTTTTAGCACATTTTGAGCAACTTGAAATCCAGAATATCCATCATAAGAAATTTCTGTTTTTTGATTGTACGAACCCGATTTAGTTTCTATAAGCACCACTCCGTTTGCAGCTTTAACCCCATAAATTGCTGAAGCTGAAGCGTCTTTTAGTACTGAGATAGATGTAATATCGGATGTGTTTAAAAAATCAATATTATCAAAAAACATTCCATCTACAACATAAAGTGGAGCTGTACTACCACTTCCTGGATAAGAACCAACTCCACGAACACGTACTGTTGGGCTTTCTCCTGGTGAACCATTGCTTACAACTTGTAAACCAGTAACCTTACCTTGTAAAGCTTGCATAGCGGAGCCTGTAGGTGTTTTCGAAATTTCTTCCGATTTAATAGTTGTAATGGATGAGGTTAAATCCTTAACATTCATTTTTCCATAACCAACAACTACTACTTCGTCCAAACTTTGAGAGTCATCTTCTAAAATAATATTTATTTCATTAGTAACTCCAACAACAATTTCTTTTGTTTTCATACCAATGTAACTAAATACTAATATTTCATTGTTAGAAGCACTTATCGAGTATACTCCGTCAAAATTAGTTGTTGTTCCTTTTGCTTTGTTTTTTACTAAAACATTTACCGAAGGAAGTGGAACTCCGTCTGTAGAAGTAACTTTACCTGTGATATTTCTTTCCTGCGCAAAAATTAGAAAAGGAAATACTAATAATAAGGTGAAAATTAATTTTGCTTTCATTTAAATTAAGTTAATGTTTAATAATTATTAAAATTAGAAATTAATTAAACGGAAAATTAATTCAGCATACGTTTTAAGTACGCCACTTTTAATATTTATTTAAAAAACCCTGCTGACGTAGTTAAAAAAAGATATGTAAAGCTTTAAAACAACGATTGCGTGTTTTATAATGGCGTATTAATGACGTAGTAAAACTATTGAAAAAATGATAATGGCGAAGTCTTGTCTAATTAATTTTTTGTAAAAAACCCCTTAAACTATCTTGTTTTTCTAAACCAAGTTTTAATTTTAGTCGATACCTATGAGTTTCTATGCCTCGTGTAGAAATATTTAACAATGGTGCAATTTCTTTAGTAGAAAGATTCATTTTTAAATAAGCACAAATTTTAAGGTCTTTATGAGTTAAACTTGGAAAAGATGACGTGAGATGTTTAAAAAATTCTTCGTGAACCTGATTAAAATTGTATTCAAAAATTTCCCATTGATCTTCGTGTTCAATAGAGTTATTAATTTGCTTTATTAACTTTTTAAAAGAATATTGGTTGTTAAAATTATCTTTATTTGTTACTAATTCATCTTTTAAATTTTGCAATATTTCATTCTTTTTAACCAAGGCCATGGCTGTATTTGCTAATTGTTTGCTTTTTAACTTAACCTCGTTTTTTAAAGTTTCGGTTTTTAGGTTTATAATTTCCTTTTCACTTTCTCTTTTTTTAATTTCGAGCATTTTACTTTGCTCTTCTTCGAATTTAACCCGAAGAAAGTCTTGCACTTTTCGCATTTTTCTTTTATGCGTTAAATACATCATTAAGCCAACTAATAAAATTAAAAAAGCATAAATTACAAATCCTATTGTATTTTTATACCAAGGTGCTAACACCTCAATTTCAATAGCCAAAATTTCAGATTTGGCATCGTTATTAATAGATCTTATCAATAAATTATAACTTCCATTAGAAAGTTTAGAAAGCTCAACAACACCTTTTTTAGCTTCTATCCAATTTGTTTGACGGCTAGAATTTGAAAGTGTGTATTCAAAACTATGGTCTTTTGAAAAAGCTGAAGAAACCATTAATTTAATTGAATTATTTTTATACGGTATTTTAAAACTTAATAATGTGGTGCTATGAAGTTCGTTATTTAAATAAATTCGTTCTATAACGGGCTTTCTTAATTGATTTAAATTGGAGTGAAATTGGGGGCTAATAATCATAAAACCATCTTGCAAAGAAAGTGCAAATGAGGAATCATTTAGTTTCGATATTTTTTCAAAACCTGTAACTAATCGTTTTTTAAAATATTTATTACCTATAGAAAATCCTCCTTCGGGGTTTAAAATAGTATTAAATAATATGGCGTTTTCTGTTATTAAGGCTGCTTTTGAAACATTATCTTCAGAAATAATATAACTATTATCCGGAAAATTTTCACTTAATAAATTATGGGGTACAATACTGTCTAATAATGCCTCATATTTTTGCCAACCTTTTAAAGTTTTAAATGTAATATTATTTTTAATTTTATAAATTTTAACTGAAAAATCGGAGTACAACCCTTTATCAAGGTAATTTTTCATTTCAATAATTTTAGTGTAATTGGCATCAAATTTAACCCTATACACTCCTTTATTTACGTGAGCAATCCAGGCTGTTTGTTTATCTTCAAATACTAAAAAACGAGCTGGAATAGTCGTTTTTCCTAAATGCTGAATTTCCCATTTGTTGCTTATTTTTTTAAAACTTACCAACCCTGTATAAGTTCCTTGTATAAAACTATTTTCTTGTTCTGGTATCTTTTTTATAACCCAACCACCTGTGAAAGTTGATATTAGTTCTAACTTATTGTTTTTAACTAAATATGTTCCATTATTATGACCACAAAAAAGTTCACCATTAATTTCGTTTAAATCCCAAACCTGTCCTTGAGAGTTTTCAATAAATTGAAGGTTTCTTTCATTATCCAAAACATAAAGTCCAGTGTTACTACCTATGTAAATCCTGTTTTTAAAATTTATAATATCGTAAACTGCACCTAACCTTCCCGATACATCATTATAAAAATAATTTGGTGTTTTCAAATCTATAAAGGCAATTCCATTATCTAGTCCCAGCCAAAGTTCATTTTCTTTGGTTACTAATTGTCCTAATACCGTATTATTTAAAATTCCGCTTTGCCGATTGATATGAAAAAGTATTTCCCCTTTTTTATTTGATATATACACTCCATCTTTTATGGTTCCAAAAACAAATTTGTCTGCTCCAAACCTTGAAAATCTATTTAATTGATGTTTTTTGAGAATAGGATTTATTGCAGTTTCCCAAGGAAAAATTCGATTGTTTTCTACTATAAACGATCCTTTTAATTCAGTATTAATTAATAATTGATAGTTGTCTAATGCCAAAATAGAAACAATTTTTGAATTTCTTAATACTTCTGAATCAAAAAAAGGTTCAAAATTTGAACCATTAAATACAAAAATCCCATTACTTAATGTGGATACAAATAGCCTGTTCTCAACTATATCACACGACATTATAATGGAGGGTAAGTAATACGATTTTAATTTGTTTTTATTGTAAATATGAATACTTGAAAACGATCTAAAAACAATAGCGTCTTTAAAAACAATTGTTTGCCAAAATTCTTCATCGTTGTTTTTTTCCTTTTCAACAATTAAATCAACAAGAGATGAATAATTTAAAATTCCTTTTTCATCTCTGATAAAATATCCGAACTCTTCATATGAACCTACAAATATTTTGTCTTTATGCGCTAAAACAGATCTAATGGTTGTTTTATTTGGCATTCCCCAAAAATTCCAATTAAGGCCATCAAATTCCAACAAACCGTCATTATTTGCAACATACAGCTTTCCATCATCTGCCTTGCTAACATCCCAATTTTGATTTCCTGCTTTATAATCTGAAAGCGCATAATTCTGAAAATAATGAGAAAATTGTGCTTGTACCCCTATCGTGTATCCAATTAACCAAACGAAAAAGAAAGTAGTGGTATTTTTGAAGCCTATATTCATAAATTTAATTAGCCTATTTAAAATTATAACCTAACAAATCTAGGCAAATATAGTTACAATGTAAAATGATCAATTTAAACAAATAAAAGTTCAATTATTGCATTGCATCTTTTAAAAAATAGTGTTTTTTATTGTCAAATAAAAACAAAACAATAGATATTCCTTTGAATGTCAGAATTTATAAGTGTCTTAAGTAATTGTTTTTAAAGCACTTAAATAATTTGAATTATGTATTCAACCAATTTCAAAACAATAGAATACTAATTTAAAAAAAATAAAACTTAAGTTTCTTTCATATTCTTAAAAAAACGCCCTTATTATAAAATCATCATTTATTTGATTTTAATGGCCATGACCACCTCCTTCTTCCTCACTATTTTTGGCTTTTGCCAATAGCGTAAATGCATCACTTAAAACAAATGATATTTTACTAATATCCTGGGTTGTATCTTTTAACGTAAACGCTACAAAACCGTCCTCATCATTACCTTGTACAATCTCAATCATTTCAAAATCATTCATAGTATTTTCACCTTCTTTTCTTTTCCCATTATATTTAAAAACATAGTTGTTACCTTCAAAACGTACAATTGCATCTTCAGGAATGGCATAAACTAGATGAGTATCAACTTCAATTTTAGCATTAACAAACATACCAGGCAACAATTCTTGATTTTTATTTTTTAGATGACCGTGAATAGTAATGGATCTGTCTTCACGCACATTATTACCAATTAAAAACACCTCTGCCTCCATCCACTCTTCAGGAGCATTTGCAAATCGAAAACGAATTCGTTGTCCATTTTTAATGAGCGGAATATCATCTTCATAAACTTTAAGTTCTACATGTAAATCCTCGGCATTTGTAATATCCATTAAAACATCTCTTGCCTCAAAATATTTACCCGTATTTATATATACTTCACGAACCACGCCATCAATTGGAGAATATATATTTACGATTGTTGTTATAGTCCCATTTTTAACACTTGTAGCGCTAATACCAATTAATCTAAACTTACTTTCTAACGTTTGAATGGTAGCTTTATTAATTAAATAATTGCTTTTTGCTTGTTGATATACTTTTTTTGAACTAACATCTTCTTTATATAGAGTTTCTTGCCGCTCAAAATCAGCTTTTAAATACTCGTTTTTGGCAATTGCTTCTAAATATTCTTTCTGAAATTCTATAAATTCGGGGTTTTCAACTTTTGCAATAAGTTGTCCTTTTTTTAAACGTGTTCCTGGAAGCATACTCGTGTACTTCAAAAAACCACCATAAGGAACTGTTATTGAGACATTTCCCTGCGGTGGAACGTCAATTAGTCCATTTACTGTCAATTCACTTCCTATTTTTTTCTTTTGAAGTTTTCCTATAGTAATTTGGGTTTGTGATAGTTGAGCATCCGTTAACTCTATATTGTTTTCATTCACTATTTCGTGATTTTCTTCTTCTTTTACTGAAGAATTATCTTTACAGCTTACAAAAAAAATGATAACTGTAAGTGTTAGTAGGCTAAATATTTTTTTTTTCATCTTTTAATTATTTGCGATTAAATGTTCTATTTCTATAACTGTTTGATTGTACTGATTGATAAACTCTAAGTAATTGGTTTGAATATGTAATGCGCGATTTAACCCTTGAACATATTCATTATACCCAATTGCACCTTCTTTAAAACCTCTTTGAGCATGTTTTAATAATAACTCAGCTTGAGGTAACCCTTTTTGGCTATAGTATTCTAAATTATTTTGATGTTTTTGAAGTTCATGCAGCAATAAATTTGATTGTATTTTTGTATTATTTATACTGTTACTTAGCCTTGTTTCACTTTCTGTAATATGAATCTTAGCCGCTTTTATTTTTGCTGAATGTGAATTAAACCATAATGGAATTGTAAGTCCTAATTGAACCCCTGAAAACCTATCATTTGAATCAAAAACGATAGGAACACCATTTGTGTTTTCTCCATTACCAATAAATGATTGATTAAAATACCCTATTGTTATTTCTGGAAGCAATTCTGAAGCAACCAGAGATTTCTCAGTTTCTGCCACTCCTACTTGTTGTTTATAGAAATTAACTAATGGATTATTATCAATAACCGTTGTATCTTGAAGTGTTAAAATTATGATTGATTTTAATTGCAAGGAGCCAACTTCAATATCAACAAGGTTAGTTAAGTTTAGTAATTGTTGTAGTTGTAATTGATACTTTTTTATGGCTGAATCATTCTCTTGAATTAGAATTTGAAGATTGGCAACTTCTGTAGTTGCCGTTGCCTGTTCCAATGCATTACTTTCACCTGTTTTAAAACGTAAATTAGCAGCACTCTCAAAACGCTTGTAGGTGCTATCTTGTTTTTGTAAAAGCATTTTCTTATTCTTAAAAAACCAAAGATTGTAATACGCAGATTTAACTTGCTTTAATACCTCACTTTTTACAATTTTCTGATTCAATTCTCCAAGTGAGATTTTAGTTTTTGATACTTTGTTTTTATTAAAATAAAGGGTAGGAAAAGCAAAGGTTTGACTTATTGCAAAACGTGTATCATTGTTACTACCATTAGTTTGACCGTATTCAACTTCAAAATCGGTTTTTGGAATATCAAAGCTCGAGCCTTTAAGTGCTCTTTGTTGTTGTGTTTGCAATTCGGAAACTTTAATGTTCAGATTGTTTTTAATTGCAACATTCAGTACTTCATCAATACTTTTATATAAAATTATATTGTTAGTTGTTTGTGCATTTGTGTATGCTATAGTACCTAAAACAGCTATTATAGATGCAAGTACTTTTTTATTGATTTTTACTTTTATATTTTTTTCAAAATAATAGTAAAGAATAGGCAAAACTATTAAAGTTAAAAGAGTAGCAGAAATAAGTCCTCCAATTACAACAGTTGCCAACGGTCTCTGTACTTCAGCCCCCGAAGTTTGAGAAATTGCCATAGGTAAAAAACCTAAAGATGCTACAGCAGCTGTAATAATTACAGGACGTAATCGCGTATGGCTGCCAGTATAAATACGTTCAAACACATCTGTTACACCGTCCTTCTTCAAACGGTTAAATTCTGCGATAAGTACAATCCCATTTAATACAGCTACTCCAAATAACGCTATAAACCCAACACCTGCCGAGATGCTAAATGGCAAATCACGAATCCAAAGCGCCGCAATACCGCCAACAGCAGAAAGTGGAATAGCGGTAAAAATTAAAACCCCTTGTTTTATGGAACCAAAAGTGAAAAATAATAAGATAAAAATAAGTAAAAGTGCTAAAGGCACTGCAATTGCCAAGCGCTGTTTTGCTTCAACTAAATTCTCAAACTGACCACCATATCTAATATGATAACCCGAATCTAAGTTGATTTGAGCATCAATTTTATTGCTAACCTCTTCAACCACGCTTTCTACATCTCTATTTCGTACATTAAATGCTGTAATAATTCGCCTTTGTGTATTATCTCTCTGAATTTGGTAAGGTCCCTCTTTAATAGCAATTGTTGCCAATTGATGCAAAGGTATTTGCTCCCCATTTTTGCCATTTATATATAAATTTTGAACATCTTTAATATTCGTTCTGTTTTTATCATCTAAACGAACCACCAAATCAAATTGTTTTTCACCTTCATATACTAATCCTGCTGAGGTTCCAGCAAACGCAGTTTGTATAGCCATATTGACCGATTTTATATCGAGACCATATTTTGCCAATTGCGAACGATTAAAATCAACTACAATTTGAGGAACACCAGTTACTTCTTCAACATAAATATCGGTTGCGCCAATTACTGTACTCGCAATTTTACCTATTTGATTGGCATACTTTGAAAGCTGGTCTAAATCTTCGCCATAAATTTTAATGGCAACATCTTGTCGTACACCAGTCATTAATTCATTAAAGCGCATTTGAATAGGTTGTTGAAACCCAAATGTTACCCCAGGAATAACTTCCAATGCTTCAGCCATTTTATTCGCCAATTCTTCTCTGTTATCTGCAGAAACCCATTCCGATTTATCTTTTAAAATAATCATTAAGTCAGCTGCCTCTATAGGCATTGGGTCTGTAGGGATTTCTCCAGAGCCAATTTTTGAAACTACTTGAATTACTTCTGGAAAATTATCAAGTAATATTTTTTCTGCTTTCGTTGTTGCTTTTATAGTATTTGCAAGTGAACTACCAGTAATTACTCTTGTTTCAACGGCAAAATCTCCTTCTTCGAGGGTTGGAATAAACTCACCTCCAAGATTTTTAAATAGTAAAAAAGCCAACACAAACAATCCTAATGTTATTGTGAGTATCAACTTTCTTTTATGCATTGACCAATAAATTACTGGTTTATACAAGCTATAAAAACCATTCATTATTTTATCAGAAATATTTTTTTTGTGTTCTGATTTTTTACTGAGTGCTAAAGCAGAAATCATTGGTACATATGTTAGGGATAAAATAAAGGCACCAAGAATTGCAAAACTTACTGTTTGCGCCATAGGACCAAACATCTTACCTTCAGTACCCACTAATGCTAAAATAGGTAAGTACACAATTAAAATAATTATTTCACCAAAAGCTGCAGAATTTCTAATTTTACTTGAAGATTTAAACACTTCTTCATCCATTTCTTTTTGGGTGAGTTTTTTACTAAGTTTTAATGACCCTAAATGAAACAAGGTTGCCTCAACTATAATAACGGCACCATCTACTATTAAACCAAAATCAATAGCACCAAGGCTCATTAGGTTTGCAGAAACACCAAATAAGTGCATCATACTAAACGCAAAGAACAATGCTAACGGAATAACTGATGCAGTTATTAAGCCAGCTCGCCAATTACCCAATAATAGCAATAGGATAAAAATAACAATTAAAGCACCTTCAATAAGATTGGTAGTAACGGTACTAATAGCGTTGTCTACTAATTTTGTTCTGTCTAAAAAAGGTTCTATAACTACTCCTTCAGGAAGTGTTTTACTAATAATGTTTATTCTATCCTTCACTTTTTTAATAACTTCTGCTGAGTTTGCACCTTTTAACATCATTACAATAGCACTTACAACTTCACCTTCTCCATTTCGAGTAGTTGCGCCATATCTAATGGCATTACCTGTCTGTACTTTAGCCACATCGCTAATTAAAATTGGAATGCCATCAGCAGTATGCTTAATAAGAATATTGTTTATATCCTCCATAGAACCAACTAATCCTTCGCTTCTTATAAATAGAGCCTTATCATTCTTTTCTATATAAGCTCCACCTGTATTTTGGTTGTTATTTTCAAGTACATTGAATATTTCTGAAATAGATATATTCATTGCATTTAAGCGTTCTGGGCGGATTGCAATTTCGTATTGTTTTAAATAACCTCCAAAACTACTTACATCTGCCACCCCAGGCGTGCCTAATAATTGTCTTTTAATTACCCAATCTTGAATGGTTCTAAGTTCAGTGGCATTATATCTGTCTTCATATCCGGATTTTGTGGTAATAACATATTGGTAAATTTCACCTAAACCTGTGGTTAGTGGAGCAATTCCAGGTTTACCAATTGATTCTGGAATTTGAGATTGTGCCTGTAAAAGACGCTCATTAACCTGTTGCCGAGCCCAATAGACATCTACATCTTCTTTAAAAACAATAGTGACTACTGATAATCCAAAACGGGAAAATGACCTAATTTCTTCAAGTTCTGGAATGGTAGCCATTGTAATTTCAATGGGAAATGTTATTAAACGTTCTACTTCTTGAGCCGCAAGTGTAGGTGAGGAAGTGATAACTTGTACTTGATTATTCGTAATGTCTGGAACGGCATCTATAGGGAGTTGTTTTAAGGAATAAATTCCTGCAATAATTAAGGCAAATGTGAGTAATCCTATTACCAATTTATGGGTAATAGAATACTTAATAATTTTATTAAGCATACTTGATAATTTAATTTTGTTGAACTTCTCGAGGCAATTTTATAGGATAAAATTGCTCGAATAAATTTGTTTCTAATTTGCTATTATAAAATAGGTTTGAAACCGTTTCTTGTTATAAAGAAACTAACAAATTACTGCCCGAGGAGGTCTTAAAATAGGATATGAAATATTGCTTTCAAGTCGGTTGATATACAAGAATACTTCAGTAGAAATGGAATCTGGAATAATTTGAGGGATTAAGACACTATTAAAGGTTACATTTATTTGACAACATTGACATTGACAAAACGGTGAACAAAAATCAATATCATTATGATTTTGACCATTTTGACCATTTTGAACAATTTCAATTTGCGCATCTTCACATCCATCAAAACCATCTTCACAAGGAACAAGATTGAGGGACAAAATGTAAAATGCCAATATTACAGTTAAAAATTTCACGTTTTAAATATACAAATAAAATTGTTGCACTATTATTTCAAAAAAATATTTCCAAATTTATAAAATAATGTTGTACTGTTAGAATAGCCAACTTATTTTTTTGACCTGAAAAATAAAAGTCTCTACATATTCATTTAAAATACTATTAAAAATAAATTATAAAAACCTGATAATCATATGATTATCAGGTTTAAAAAGTACCTCGAGTGGGAATCGAACCCACACTTCCTTGCGAAAACTGGATTTTGAATCCAGCGCGTCTACCAATTCCGCCATCGAGGCCTATAATGGAACACAAATTTACAATTATTTTTTTTCTAAAAAATAAAAACTTCAAACATGTTTAATAACTCTTTAAATAATTTTAAATTTGCAATACCAACAACAAAAAACTAACCTAACATATCTTAAAAATGGAAAGTCCTTATCTTGAGCCTAAAATATTTGCATGTTCGCAAAGCAATGAATTAGCAATTAAAATTGCCAAATGCTACGGTACTCCTATTGGCAATGTAATTGTAACAAGATTTAGTGATGGAGAATTTCAGCCTGCTTTTGCTGAATCAGTTAGAGGTCGTCGTGTATTTATTGTAGGCTCTACCTTTCCAAATGCAGATAATTTAATGGAAATGTTATTAATGTTAGATGCTGCTAAAAGAGCATCTGCTCGCCATATAACTGCTGTAATTCCTTATTTTGGATGGGCAAGACAAGACAGAAAGGACCAACCTAGAGTTGCCATAGGAGCCAAATTAGTTGCAAATTTAATACAAACTGCTGGGGCAACTAGAATTATCACCATGGATTTACACGCAGATCAAATTCAAGGATTTTTTGAAAAACCTGTTGATCATTTGTATGCCTCAACCATGTTTTTACCATATATAGATAGCCTAAATTTAGAAAACATAACCATTGCTTCGCCAGATATGGGAGGTTCTAAACGAGCATATGCTTATTCAAAATTTCTTGAAAGTGAAGTTGTTATTTGTTACAAGCAACGTTTAAAAGCAAATATTATTTCTACTATGGAACTTATTGGGGAGGTGAAAGATCGCCATGTAATTTTAGTAGACGATATGATTGACACTGGAGGAACTTTAACAACTGCTGCTGATTTAATGATGGAAAAAGGTGCTTTGAGCGTTAGAGCAATTTGCACCCACCCTATCTTATCTGGAAATGCGTACGAAAGCATAGAAAAATCTAAATTGCTAGAATTAATTGTTTCTGATACAATTCCTTTAAAAAGAGAAAGTTCTAAAATAAAAGTAGTATCTTGCGCCCCTTTATTCGCTGATGTTATGCACAAGGTTCAAGACAATGCATCCATTAGTGGACAATATATAATGTAAATAATTAATACTAAATATAAATAAATGCAATCAATTACAATCAACGGATCTCATAGAGAAAGCGTGGGCAAGGTAGCTACCAAAGCCTTACGTAATGCTGGAAAGGTTCCTTGCGTATTATACGGAGGAGACAAACCATTACACTTTTCGGCAGATGAAATTTCATTCAAAAATTTAGTGTACACGGCTAACGTATATACAGCAACGATTGAATTAGAAGGAAAAACGTTTCATGCAATTTTACAAGACATTCAGTTTCACCCAGTTTCTGACAGTATTTTACACGTAGATTTTTACCAATTATTTGATGATAAAATGGTAACAATGAACATACCTGTAAGATTAGTTGGTGTTGCACCAGGTGTAATTAACGGAGGATCTTTGCGTTTTGCAATGCGTAAATTAAGTGTTAGAGCTTTACCTGCTGATTTACCAGATTTTATAAATGCCGATATCTCAAAAATGAGAATTGGTCATAAACTTTATGTTACTGCTTTAGCTAGTAATAAATTTACAATTTTACACCCAGAAAATTCTGTTGTTGTTCAAATTAGAACTGCTCGTTCTGCTGTTTTATCAGATGAGGAAGATGCAGAAGAAGGTGAAGAAGGTGAAGAAAATGCATCTGAAGGTTCTGAAGAGTCTTCTGAAGCATCAGAATAATCTTTTTTAAAATACAATTTAAAAGCGTTGCATTTTGCAGCGCTTTTTTCATTTATAAAAATTAACTTCTTTTTTAGTATTTTTACCGAATGCAATTATTTCAATTTATAACAAAAATATTTGGTTCTAAAAAGAAACAAAATTCAACAGAAAATATGAAAAAATATTTAATTGCTGGTCTTGGAAACATTGGTGAAAAATATTACAATACACGACATAATATTGGCTTTAAAATAGTAGATGAACTCGCCCAAAAAGAAGGCATTGTTTTTAAAACTGAAAAATTAGGAGATATTGCACAATTTAGATTTAAAGGACGCTTATTTATTTTATTAAAACCTTCTACTTATATGAATCTAAGTGGAAAATCTGTTAATTATTGGCTTACCAAAGAAAATATATCTATTGAAAATTTATTGGTTATATGTGATGATTTAAATCTTGGATTTGGATCTATACGATTAAAAGGAAATGGCAGTAACGGTGGTCATAATGGTTTAAAAGACATTAATGACGTACTTCAAACCAATAACTACGCGCGATTTAGATTTGGAGTAGGTTCTGAATTTTCGAAAGGGAGACAATCTGATTTTGTTCTAGGACAATGGAGTGAAGAAGAATTTAAATTACTTCCTGAACGATTAGAAAAATCAATGGAATTAATAAAGTCTTATGGAACCGGTGGCTTAAATAATACTATGAATACCTGTACTCAATAACTTAACGCAACAAATCTAAATTTATAGATTTGTTATATGATACGTAAAAAGAATAGTCGGCTTACTCACAAAGAAAGAGTGCAAATTGAGACACTTTTAAACGAAAATAAGTCAAAAGCTTACATC